>DAPR01000025.1 GCA_002502605.1 Euryarchaeota archaeon UBA258 | reverse complement strand
CCATGTAAGGAAACTTGGGTAGCAAACGGACAACCTGCATGGATGGCGAATACTGCTTACCCAGGAAACTATGTTGTCGAACATCCTGCAGGTTCTGGTAATTTGTACATGCCTTTGGAATCATTAGGTGTGAGCATTGGCGCAGGAGAACCAGGTGTTGATACACACTGGGTTCTCTGTGATGGAACCGGTCCAAGTCCAGGGCCTTGTGAAGGAATTACTACCTCAGGTGTTTGGAACAGTACAACTATGGTTTCTGTTGGTGATATTTACCAATATCCAGCCAACTCAGGCATGTATTATCAGGTGACTCAAGTTGATCCAAATGGTATGGTCTCAACTGCACCTGGTGAAGACCAAGCCTACGAATTTTGGACGCCATATGCTTGCCCTTGTAAGACCACATGGGTGGCAAATGGACAGCCCGTATGGGATGATACGATCTCCTTCTATTCTGGCAACTATGTCGTCGAATGGCCTGCAAATTCAGGAATGCTTTACCTCTCTGAAGCCGGTGGAATTACCGGAGCTGGAGAGCCAGGAATTGACGGTCACTGGATTCCATGCGAGGAAAACCTCGTCGTGGAACCTGAACCCATTGAACCCGATGCGGATTCTCTCCCGAGCCTTAGTGTCGCTCTTACCATGTTGGGCATACTCTCTGCATCGGCATTTGTAGGTCGAACCCGAGTTGACTGAGATTTCAAACTGATGCTTCGTGTCAAGTGAAGGGTTGTAGTCTTGAAGGATGAACGCCTCCGCTGAAGCATGGCCGGCCCAATTCGCACAGAACCAGTCGGTGATGTCGAGGATGCCAATGCGCTCAATCCATCAGAATTAGGCTTCATGTGTGGTATTGAGGTTCACCAACAACTTGCGACCGGCAAACTTCATTCCCGCCAACCTGGCGTACTTTACGACGTCACCATTGACACCGTACCAGAGCAGTGGACTCGCTTCCAGCGACGCTTGCGAGCGGCTCGTGGTGAGGGTGGCGCAATCGATATTGCTGCTCGTTTTGAATCTCGCCGAAACCGTTCATTTGTTTACGTTCAATCGCCAAATTCTGGATTAATCGAGTTGGATGAGCAACCACCCCTACCGCACGACAGAGATGCTGTTGAAATCGCCCTCACGGTTTCGGCATTGCTTAAAGCGAAACCTGTTTCACTGCTACAAACGATGCGTAAGACTGTCGTCGATGGCTCAAACACCAGTGGATTTCAAAGAACCTCGCTCATTTCAGTCGACGGGGTTCTTGAAACCGAAACAGGTCCAGTTGGGGTCGATGTTTTGTGCTTAGAAGAAGACAGTGCTCGTAAACTCGATACGTTGTCGACTTCAAATGGAGAACAAGTCATCTACAACCTCGACCGACTTGGTTTGCCTTTGATTGAAATTGCAACATCTCCAGATGTCGTATCTCCAGAGCATGCAAAGGAAACATCGATGGCGCTTGGACGCTGTCTACGACAGACGCGCAGAGTTCGTCGCGGACTCGGTAGTATTCGTCAAGACCTGAACGTCTCTTTAGCATGCGGCGACCGTGTTGAAATCAAAGGTTGTCAAGATCTTTCATGGATTCCGCGAATTATCCGTCTGGAAATGTCCCGGCAACTCCACTTCTACAGACTGGCCAACCAATTGCGCAGCGATTTGTCCTTGCCAGCGCTTCCTCCCGACCGCCGAAGCGATGATTCAGTGGTCGAAACGGAGGTCGCCAAGGCCGTTGCAGCACATCTCCCTCTTGTTTTGGAAGATACCAGCGAGTGCTTTACCTCATGCGAATCAAAAATGGTCAAGACCGGCTTAGCCAATGGATTCACCATGCTCGCTTTACCTCTTGCTGGCCTTGCCGGAAAAATCGGCTCTAAAACATTGGATAAGGAAGGCGCACAGATGCCAAGGCTTGGCCGAGAATTAGCGGGTGCTGCGAAACTTGCTGGCGTCAAAGGTGTTTTTCACTCGGACGAACTACCAGCGTATGGCATTGAAACAGAACACGTCGATTTGGTTCGTCAACACCTCTCACTTTCTCCCGCAGACGGTTTCATTCTCTGTCTTGCCCCACAGTGGCAAGCAGAACTTGCACTTGAGAGCGTCTTGACCAGAGCTCGAAAAGCATGGCATAGAACTGCACAGGAAGTCCGAAATGTGGTTGTCAAAAAGGGTGCACCTGAGGACGGCACTACCTCCCCGATGCGTCCATTGCCGGGAGGGGCTCGAATGTATCCAGAGACCGACGTCCCAGTCTTCTCCCTAACAGATCAACGTTGGCAAGAAATTCTTGAATCCTTACCGATGACAGACGATGAACGCCGTGAACGATTATCGAAGTTTGAAGTTTCAGGCGACCAAGCAAGTCAGTTGCTTGCACGTGAATTGGACGACATCTTTGTCGACCATGCCAACGGTTTACCCCACAAGGGTTGGGCAAGCGTAGTTTTAGAGAACGATACTGCTGACCCAGAATTATGTGCTAAAGTACTGGCAGTCAAAGAAGAAGGGCTCCTCACACGGGAATCAATGAACGACATCATTGAACACTTTGCTGGTGCTTCACCAAGCAATCAAGAGATCGCTGACTTCGGTGAAGCAAACGGCTTCAAACCAGCGGATGCCGGGGACTTAGGCGCCATTATCGAAGGAATTGTGGCTGAACGAGCAGACTTTGTCAAAGAGCGTGGAATGGGTGCTATGGGTCCTCTTATGGGCGTGGTGATGCAAGCAGTTGGGGCAGCAGATGGTAAAGTCGTCAGCGCCCTTCTTCGCCAAGCGATTCAAAACCTCTCGGAGTGATTGTCATGATTCAGCGCTTGATAGCGTTCCTTTTCCTCAGCATCATGCTGTTGCCACTCGTCACCGCCGATACGGTTGAATCGTCTTGGAACCAAGAAAATTCACGGGCTTGGGAATATGATTTTGGAGCAGGATATATTTCCACATCACCGATTTTCGTCGATGAGAAAATTATCGTTCGCACTTCTGGACATTCAGAACCGTCGGTTACTGCTTTGGAACTTGACGGGACTTTAGCGTGGAAATACTCCAATGTTCATTCCAAAAACAACGACATGTCACCGTTGTTGCCGGTGAAATCTGGCGAGGGAGCATGTGGAGCCTGGCCGGATCTTCTCCTTGTCGGTTGGACCGATGGCGTCATCAATGCTTTACATCCGAGCAACGGAAGTGTGTACTGGACTGCTCAAACTGAAGTTGCAGGCTGGGGCATCACCGGCGCTGCAAGCGTTTCGCAAGACCACGTTATCTATCCGACGCGGCGAGGCATTGGACAATTCTGCCTTGCAGATGGTTCGCAAGATTGGTGGGTCGAAACAGGCCTTGGTTGGAGGAACGGCGTGAGTATTTACGGCGACTCCATGTATTCTGGAGATGAACTTGGTACGTTATGGCAGGTTCACGCTAACGGAAATGCGACGGCTCTGGCAAGCTTCCAGGGAAAAATACGTCACGCTCCCCTCCTTACTTCTGCGGGACTGCTTGTTCATGTCCAATCTCCTATGGACAGTACAATCTTTATTCTCGACCCTGAAAGCGGTCAACAACGGCAACAATTTCTCGCAGGACCCTCTCCAGCTCTCCCCTCTTTGCAAGGGCAATATGTGGTGGTAGCAGATTCAGAAAATCTAAGAATGCTAAGTTGTAACGATACGTGTTCGGTTGAAAGCCAAATACCGTTCCACACGAACGGTGAAATTGGTTGGCATCACGACGGTCAAATCATCGCTCCATCCAATACTCCCGATTCCAACTGGGGCTCGTTTATTTTTGAAGATGGCCAAAATTTGACGTTTGAATTCATCGATGTAGGCATCTACGGTTACGGGACCGCCGCTCCACTGTGGTTCGTATCGGGCGGAGTAAATTATACCGCATTTGGTAACGACCAATCTGTTCTTCACCTGTATCAATTGGCTCAGGCCGAGGAAACTGAACTTTCAAAGGATTTTGATTGGTCAACTCAGGGCCTCATTTTTGCAGCCTATGTGTTTCTCGGTTCTTCAGCCATCTTTGTTCTCAATGGAAACAGGGACCTCTTTTTGAGAACATCGAGTCTCTTCACTGTTTTGATTTTGCTTCTCATCGTTCCCGACGTATCGCAATTGTGGTCCCAGGCGGTTGACCAGAACCTTCCTGCTTCAACAACAGAAGTCTGGAATGATGAATGGCCCGAATCTTGGCTTGGCACTCAAATCGTTATTTTTGAATTCGATGGAGAAGAAGCAGCGGTTGGAGGATTGGTCGGCCACGAAAATGTGTACACCTTGACCAGAGCTGCTGCAGAAGAAAGAAACAGTTCTCTTACGGTGGAAGAAACGAGTATTGGCATCTATATCTCTTCGATCAACGGCGTACAAGGCGATGGATGGGAGTACTTTGTCGACGGTTCCAAAGGACGGGTTTCTGTCGATAATGTGGCGGTTGAATCAACCTCAATAGTCCGATGGACTCCCGTATAACTTAGGTAAGCCTCAAATCATCCACCCTCTTGGGTTGAATTATGTTCCAAGCAATGGGTGTTCACGGCCCCACACTTTCTCCATTCGCGAGTTTGGTATTGGATGCCGCGTTACTGGGAGTTGCCTTTTGGCTTTTGGCAAAGCCAACGAAGCGTCCGGTCATGGACACGCTCTTCTTAGCAGCGCTTGTTTTGTCGGTTTCTTTGATTCGAGTCGTCATGCAACCGTTGCCAAATATCCAACCGGTTACGGTAGCTGCTTTGCTTGTTGGTGCTCAATTGGGGGCACGACGTGGGGCAGCATTTGCTGTGCTTGTCGCTATGATTTCGAATTTCTTCATGGGCGATGGGTGGTGGACCGTATTCCAAGCAGCCGGTTGGGCAAGCGTCGCCTTCGCTGGCTCACAACTCTCACTGGTAACACCCTCGGGCCTCAATCTACGCAGAGCAATTTTCGCATCGCTTGCAGCGGCGGTATGGTTTGACATCATCGTCTCTTTCTCCATACTTGACGGTACAATTGGCTTTGTCGAATTTGCCACCTACCTTCTTCATGGCATACCGTTTGATCTTCTCCATATGGCAGGTAATTTTGCCTTTGTTGTCTGGATGGGCAGTTGGTTCTCCAATCTTCTTGAAGAGCAACCATCGCTCGAAGAAATCGAGTTTGCGGTGGTGAATGGCCATGGTATCGACGGCTGAAGACCCATCAATGGTACTCATTGCTCGCAAAGACCTCAAGATGTCAGCAGGCAAACTTGCCGTCCAGTGTTCGCACGCTGCTGTAACCTGCACGTTGAATGCTCGCAAGTCTCATGCCCGACTTGTTGAGCGTTGGAAGAACGGGGGGGCGAGGAAAATTTGCCTACGTGCAGACGACCTCGAAACGCTTCAACGGCTTGCTGGACAGGCACAAGCGGCCGGTCTAGTGACGACGCTTGTCAAAGATGCAGGTCACACTGAAGTTCCGCCGGGGACGATTACAGTCCTCGGTATTGGTCCAGCACCCCGTCGCGCCATTGATGCTCTTGTATCGGACTTGAAACCGTATTAGGTGATGTGATGGGATTACGTTCTTTTTTACATCGACTCACAGCTCCTTCTCCAAGCGGGCAAAACCCGAAAGGGCCGTGTAAAATGGTGTGTGTCGTCAATCAAGGATTGAAGATGGGTAAAGGGAAAATGGCCGCTCAAGTCGGACACGGAGCGGTGATGGCTACAATGAAAGCCGGCTCCATCAAACCACTTTACCTCGAACAATGGCTCGCTACTGGGCAAAAAAAAGTCTGCTTAAAAGGAACGGATGCCGAGCACTTATTGGTGCTTGAAAAATCAGCCAAAGAAGCAGGCATTATGACGACACTTGTCCACGACGCAGGCCACACACAAATCCCAAGCGGTTCACTCACTGTACTTGCACTGGGGCCAGATACGGAAGAGCAATTTCAAGCCATTACGGGTGAATTGAAACTCCTCTAAACAACTCCATTGCCTTCATGAGGAGTGACGCATTGCGATGGTTATGCGTGATTACAATTCCGACCGAATCGACCTTCGTTCAGATACCGTTACTCAACCAACGCCACTCATGCGTGAAGCAATGAACGCGGCTGTTGTTGGCGACGATGTGCTTGGTGATGACCCTACAGTGTCTTTACTGGAACAGAAAATGGCTCAAATGTGCGGTAAAGAAGCTGGTTTATTTGTTCCATCAGGGACCATGTCAAACGCCATTGCTTTAAGGGCCCATACCAGTCCAGGCGACGAAATTATTACTGCGAAGAACAGCCATATTTACATCTATGAAGGTGGGGGGTACGCCGCCCTATGCGGTGCATCGATTGCGCTGGTCGACGTTCACGGCGGTTTGATGCGAGCTGAAGATGTTCAACTCGCCATTCGAAAACAAGCCGGCTCGCTTTCTCATTTCCCAGACGGCACATTGGTGTGCGTCGAAAACACTTCCAACAGAGGAGGCGGTGCTTGCTATCAACAGGACACCTTAGACGATATTGCTGCAGTTGCTAAGTCGAACAACTGCGCAATACACATGGACGGTGCGCGAATTTTCAATGCGGTTGTTGCAACGGCAACCCCTCTTCATCGCATGTTACGCGATTACGATTCGGTTTCCATTTGCTTCTCAAAAGGTCTTGGTGCACCGGTTGGCTCTGTTTTGGTCGGCACTCATTCCTTTATCGCACAAGCTCATCGCTGGCGAAAGATGTTCGGCGGGGGTATGCGCCAGTCTGGTATTCTTGCGGCTGCATGTTTACATGCGCTCGAACATCACGTGGACCGTTTGTCTGAAGACCATCGACGTACTCAGGTTCTCGCTAAAGCCATCAATAAACTCGATGGATTTGAGGTAAAAATGGATACAGTAGAGACCAACATGGTTTACTTTGAATCCCGGATGCCAGCGCTTGAGGTCATGGAAGGCCTCCGTCAACTGAATATTGATGTCTTGGACGTTAAACCGAATGTTTGTCGCATCGTTGTTCATCTCCATGTTACGGATGAGGATGTCGAGCGTATCATCGAGGCTTTTTCATCGTTGGAGAATTAAATACTCTCGATAATCTAACCTACTATGGTTGGGCAATTGCACACCTCGTTTTGCTCTGTTTGCGAGCACCCTTCACCAACAACACCGTGCCTGCTGTGTGAATCGCTTATCGTTTCTAAAACAGGTAAAAGGTGGTCGTATGAGATTCCTGAGCATAAACATACTGAAGCACTGCAATTGATTGGTGGTGGAAGTTGCACAGCGAGGCAACGTTGGCGCAATCTGGTGCAGAATGTGTCTCAAACTGAAGATGTTTGCTGGGCGAGGTTACCGGATTCCACGATGGACCCAGTGCTGTCAGCCCCGTGCGACGATGCTGAGATGAAAACCATCATCCAGCGGATTTCTGACGGCGTACGGTTGGATAAAAAACAGCGAAATCAATTGCATTGTGGCTTCCATCTCTTCGATGGCGCACACATATCGTTTCGAGAGGATCAGATGTACATCAACGGCAGAGTAACATTTGCAGTGATTCCGATGGTTTCAGTACTGACTCTCCTTTCTTCGAAGAAAAACCGGCGCGGATGGAACATGTCGAAATTACTCACAGCCATCGCCTGCATGAGAACAGATGCCATAGAAACCCTCGAAATTCGCAGGCTACCCCGCCGTCTCATTGGCCTTCATCGAATCCGTGAATCTTTGGATAAGCCGATCGCCTCGTCTATGCTTTCATGGGTTGAATGGATGGCTGAAGAGGAACTTGAACCACCAAAACATTTGCTAATGAATCCACTGGGCGTCTGGTCTCGCGATGTTCGTCAAAGGCTTTCAACACCGATTGGGACGAAGTTTGAGAACCGTTTGAAAGAAGCATTTAGCCACCATCCGACCGGATTAGAGGAACTCGCCACCTATCCCTGGACCAGACGATGGCTCGTCTATTCTCAACCCAATCAGTTCCAAAACGCTCGAACCCTGCCGTTTGAAATTGTTGGTGGAAAACTCAAGTTCGTTGTGCGGTCGAAAAACAACGCATCGAGAAAAACAACCGTTCCAGACGAGCCAGCAGTTTGGGCCTATCTCCTTTCTCTTGCCTACTCACCTCTCAAGTCCTCAGCCTCTAATCTGCTCTATGCTTTACAGCATAATTGGACCGATTCAAAACATGAATCTCACCAGATACCTGCCCCTCTTCGTCGCTCAATTCAGTTTCTCCGTGAAGTCATTGACAGCAATTCGGACAGGGTTTTTGTTCATGATGAGTGCATGTTGGTTATCGGTCGGATGGGTCATTTCTATGAAGTCAAAGTCGGCAAAGGAGCCCATCGAGCGCCGTTTGTTATTCGGGCGATAGATTCCTTAGAACCGAGAAGGACTACACCGCTTTGTATTCATGAAGGCTCATTTCATACCACGGTTCCTCTCGGGGATACAATCGTGTCAGTAATTTTGTCTCTGGTAGACGATGTCAAAACCTCCGGAAAAATCGATAGTTTAAGGGAACACATTGCCTCAAGGTCTCCGCTTGGTTTCCCTACACCATTGACCGAAAAGCACCTTCCATTTCTCCACGATTCAACAGTCAAACAATTCGAACAAATCATGAATCAACACGCGAGCAGTATTCGATGGTTACCGCGAGACCAGTCTGTGGGAGAACTGGGGGAGCAACACAACATGATGCATTTGTTCCGTAGAAACATAGCTTTCAACCGCCGACGATGGCAACGTGACGGTGTCGGTCCGAATCATAAATCTCGATGTGATGTTCTTGTCGAGCACGCCGTAGCGGCAAATTCCACTATGCCGCATCCGCAGTTCATTGAAATGTGGCACAAATCGTTGAAAGACGGTCCTCTTGAGGAAGAGTCAGAAATGCATCATTTCTTCCACCATTTCGGGCGTGAACGGAACAATTGGGTGCAACTCCAACATCAAAGACAGCGACAAATAGCAATTGTCGAAAACCTACCAGTCGGTGATATTCGAAACGGAGAGCGACGGTTCTGCGAAATATTCCCGAGAATTTGGGAAGCCTTGTTCTTGCATCCAATTGGCTCGACCTTCCGGCTTGGGGTTTTGGATGGCGATGATGTTACCTTTGAGCACTGCCATCTTTCGATGACCGTGCGCAGTCCTCAGGAACGACGCATTATTCGAAGGTTTGCCGTTCTCCTTGGATTTGTTGAGAACGGTACTCAGGACCAAAAAACCGTATTTGTGCGAAGAGATCATGCTAAGCAGACGGCGCGCCGAAACCTCTCGCTTCATCTTGATAGTGCTCAATCCTCTCTCGGCGTTCCAGATGCGCCGCCGTGGCATTGGCACTTCAGTGAGGTAATGCAGACGCCTCAAAAACCCGGTAATTTTCGTTCGGAATTACAACAAGACCTTCGCGATGTAAACCGCAGGCTTCCCCAACACAAATAATCCCGTGAACTCAATCGTTACGTAACAAAGCCACGCCAATAAGAACGCTCATGCTCATCAGTATCGATGCTGCAGGAATAAATTGTTCTTCGTCTTCGCAATCCGTTCCTTCACATTCGTTGTTTTGGCTAACATCTTCCACACTTTCAACCGGATAATTCAACTGGTACAGAAGGTGAACAGACAGGTCGGACCCATCGTATGCAGGTGGGAGTGAAACGGTCGTATTACCGGTCATGGAAACGGATTCGCTCGTGAGGTTTAGGTGACCTAATTCAACGATTCCCCTTACAACGTGCGGGTAATTTTCGAGACCGTTTGACCCGTCTTCAAATCGGGCCGAGTCTTCGACAATCCATGCCTGAGCAACGATGGTACTGCCTTCAGGAGCAATCATGTTTTCAACATCAAGGGACCATGCGACGAACCCAGCATCTTGTGAAACAGGCGTCCAAGCAAAACTCGAGTCGCCGATAAGCGAGAGGTGGATCTCGGAAAGCGAAGTAAACTCTTCTTCCAACGATGCAGCTTCAGCGATACTACCTATCTTGATGGTAGTGCCATTAAAGATCACTGCTGGAGGCGCTTGAGTGCCATAGCGGTCAATGAAGTGTTGATCGATTTCGATGCTGCCTAATGGGTCTTGAATTTCATTAATGGCCCTGTGAATGTGGTACTGTTGGATGCCACTTTCGTTCTCGATGTTGTCCAAAGCGTGCTCGACATCGACACAGTTTGAACACCATGTGGCTGTGTACACTTCGACGATGGGTGGTAATTCGCTCAGGTTGGTTGATACAACTCCACTCTCGTTCGCTAGCGACCACTGCCCACCGAACAACATTCCAACATCGGTCTGAGTTGCTGGTGCTGCCACGGTCGATGAAGGCACAAAGGCCATCAAGAAGACAATTAAGACGAGGAGGTACGCTTTCCGCATACTTTGCCCAAGCGAACTTTGGCTATCAATGCATTCTGTGCGTGTTTGTCGGATTCAGGGTCGTAGCATGCTATCGATACGTCAAAAGCGCCAGCATCATGAAATGTCCCGGCTTCGGATTTCTTCACCAGTGCATCGTAGCGGGAACGAATCCCACTGCTTGTGAGGCCAAAAACGGCAGCAAGTAAATCAGCAGCTCCGGATTGCAATCCGAAGAAGTTCAAACTGGCGTAGGCGGTAACGCAAACGACCATTCGTGCTTCAATATTGATGGTCAGTGCTCCACCAGTCCCTTCTTTGAGCAGAGCCAAGCGAGTTTCTGTTTCATACAACACCTTCTCGTAGTCCTCAGTACTGAGGTGTTCTCCGAGCATTTCGAACACGTGTTCCATGGCCTGAGTGATTGAATCCTCTCGGCGGTCGTTTGCGTTCTTTCGTGGAGGCATGGCTGCCCATTTCATGGTAAGGCGGGCCTTCCAGTGTTGCAAAATACGAATACGAGCGCTGCTGATTTGCTTTGGAGTGATATCGGCCTTGTCCATGGTGGAACGTCGGTCGAACTTTGGCATGATGCCCAAATCTCCTGCCAGTTCAACGATTGCTGCAGCAATGATTACGGCGTTTTGTTCCTCTGAAGAACCCTTGATACCCTTGTCCTTGCGGCAAATGGATTGTTTTGGCATGCCCAATCGCTTAGCGAGTGACTTGCTTTGCTTCTTTCGAATCAGCTCTTGTTGACCGGTAAGTGGCTTGCATGACATCTCAACGATGTATTCGAGGATGTGGAGAGCGTGACGGCCGTACAACTGTTCGATGTTACGTTTGACACGGTTGGCAAATGGGTGTGGGTTGCGAACGGTGCTTCGGTCGATTTTCTCGAGCAATCGGTATTTGCCTGGGTTAATTACGCCCTTGGAACCGTACCGCATTTTTGGACCGGTCCCACCCATGTTTCGGTTTTGGTCGGCATCTTGCCGAACGGAGTGGTAGTGAGCCCCTTCGCCGAACAGTGCGTTTCCGTTGTCGTTCGCCAGAATCTTCTGGTCTTTGTGGACAAGGCCACAGTCGTCGCACCATGTTTCTCCCTTTTCGGGCATAGCGGTGAGGTTTTTGCTTGCGCACTCATCGCAGTTTGTCAATTCAATCTTCTTTTGGTTCATGTCTTCAGTCATCCTTATTATCTCCTTTCATGTTTGGTCGTTTGTGGGCCGTTCAACCACTTGCCGCTCTTCCGGGGGGTGCCCCCGTTTGAGTGACGAAATGATATTTTACGGCCCAACAGGTAGAGTATGAAAGTCATTTTATTTAAACCTGCCGGCCATCATGAGCAGATTTTGCAAAACAAGACCTGTTCATGTTTCCACAAACAAAGACTATTCTCTTCCACAGTATATAAAGAAAGAAAGAACCAAACCGATTCCGGTGAACATATGCCACCTACAGTATATCAATGATATTCACACCACTTCGTTTTGGCAACGAGCCTTCAAGAACAGTCGGCGTCTGTAATGGTGATGGGGCGGCCGAGATGAAACACGATTCGACTGTATCAATCACTCTCGAGGCAATTGATTCGGGAGATAACTTGCCTCCTTGGCTGATTGAGGCGTTGTGCAGTGGTGATGCGGCGAATCTCCTTGTCGTCCACCCGAATGAGGCCAGCCGCAACCAGACGTTAATTCGATTATCACAGATCGATGCGCCCGTTGATACAACTCACCACCTCACGCTTCAACGGCTTGCACAGTTGCTCATTTTGGATTTAGGCCTCCCACCGTTGCTCGACGATGAAGCAGGTACATTCGCAGTTGTGCATGCGCACACCAAACTTGCCGCTGAAAACGGCGATTTACCCTTACTATTTTCCGCCATCGAAGGCAGAAAGTGGTCTCCATTTCAAACTGAACGTGTGCTTATGTTGCACCGAACCCTCACCCAACTCAACCAGCCCTGGGCATGGGAGGAGGACCCAGGGGCTCGTGATTTCGACAAAATACTCAACCGTGTTGAGTTGACTCTATCGGGGACTCATCCTCATCATGCACTCCATGTACTGACTCAAGCTCTCCTTCAATCGGAATATTCCCCGTTCACTCTGAACGATGTGGATGGAATTGTCTTGCTCAACACTGCACCTGATTTCACCGAAATAGAACGCTCCTTCTATCAACAGTTGTCGAGACATCGTCCGATTCATCAATTGTGTTGTGCAGGTTCATTCCGTTTAGGCCATCACGGAGCATATCTCTTTGAAGCAGAATGGGAGTATGTGACTCAAAAAAACCTTCCAGAATGGCTTCCAAAACACGAAGTTTGGAAACCCACGGCAAACGTGCCATGGTGCTCTCGACGTGGAATTGAACGCCAAACAAGCCTGCATCGCGTGACACTTGAACGTTGCAAACACAGCATGGATGCGGCCATTGAGTTATTACGCTCTTTCTCACTCCGTTCCTCGGGAACGGTGCTGATAATTGATGGTGCTGCGGAGTCAAATCTACCGCAGTGGCATTCGCGTATCAAACCGTTGGGTTTTACTTGCGGTGCTGAGAAGGTGGACTTGGAACACGTACCGGCCGTCTCAGGTCTTTTACGAGCAATGAAACTTGGAATTGGAATGGAAGCATGGTCTTTGCAGCACCTCCGAGTTTTGTATGAACACAACAGCCTGCCGTTAATCAACGGAGCGGTTGAATCTCTAAACCATCCAAGTGAGCGGACTTGGGCGCCTCGTCCTCATCCAGAAATCTTAGAGAACATCGCGCGTTCATTCCATGTCCGTGGCGGCCTTGGAAGTCTGTCGCGCTGGTTGGCAATATTGGCGCAGGCCACACCACAGCTTGGAGAAAACCCTGAGCGGCAACGCCAAGCCCTTGAGGAGACGCAATGGTGGATGCATTGTGTGGCCCGTATTTGGGCACCACTGATTGATGATGAATCGCGCCGCTCCCTCGAAGGCGAAGCGATTGGATGCTCTTCTGGGCAAAGACTCCCGCTCCCTCCTCGATTGAAGACCGGTGCCGAATGGTTGGATGCGGTCTATCAACGGCTAAATTGGGGAGATTTAACCAAGAGGACCGCTCTTTTTGATCGTTCCCTTGCGGGCCTTCAAATGGTCAAAGAAGCGTATCAAACCACTCAAGGATTGTTAGAAAAAGCGAATTTGCATTCGCCGAAGAACGGAGAACAATTCATTCAACATTTTGAACAAACCTTGTCGAGAACGTCTCTCCCTCGCTCTCGCTCTCGAGGAAAAAATGTTCTTGTTCTTACCCCCGAGAAGGCTCTTGGGGTTGAAGCAGACCTCATTCTCTTGGTAGGGCTGGATGTGAACTCATGGACAATGAAGGCGTCAAAGGTTCCGTGGCTCGATGCGCCAGCCCAATTACGACTGGGACTCTTTTCATCGGATTTAACCATCCGTCAAGGAAGGCATCATCTTCGCCATCTGCTCAATGCAGGTTCTGAGGTTGTTGTGTTTGATACAAGTGCAGAAGAAGGCGGTGGCCCCAGTGCTCCATTAGCAGAATGGTTGGCAGAAACTCGTGCCGATGGAACGCTTTCATCGTTCAACCAAGCCCCTTCGTTCCTAGACGAGCAATCGCATCAGGAAGGAAATCCCCACCGAAGTTGGCATTGGACGAATGATGAACACGGTGGAGGGAACGTTTGGCTTACTCCAAGACCGTTCACCATGTCGATGCGCGACGGTAGAGCAGTTGGTGAGCGAGGTGGGCGCCGCGGACGCGATGTTCGTCAACGTTCAGGTCTTGAACTTGGAGACGGTGGGACGCCCGAGGCAGCAGTTCTTTCGAACACCAGCCTTGCCCTGGCCCATGAGTTGGAACTTCAAAACGACCGACATCTTCGTCAACCGGTCATGAAAAACCTCGATAATGGTGATTACTTTACATGGGAGAATCGACATCATCTCTTGAGCGTCGACGGGATAATTCTCCAACCAACGAAGTCTCAAGTAGGGGTTGGCTCAAGCCAGCAGAAACATTGGCCGCATCTTGGTTTGAAGGTCAACAGCAGGTCAAGGGGTCCCGCAATTGACCCGAGGCCGTTACCAGGATACACATTCCCAAGCGAAGTTCTCAACTCGACATTGGGGCTAAAGTCATCTTCCATCAAGCGAGAAAAGTGGTCTCAAAGCCGCTTGCAGTCATGGCTGCAATGTCCTCGGAAAGCGTGGATGGATACGCAACTCAAAGCCAGAGCCGAGGAAACCTTGAGCGAGGATCTTGAATCGCGTACTCGCGGGACGCTCATACACGACACTGAAGCGGCTTTGTTACGAAGTCATGGAATCCCGACAGCTGAAGATGCAGTCTCTTCCCCTTTACCACTTCACCTTGGTCCAAACAACTCCGTTGATGCATTGTGGGGCGCTGTCTTGACATACCTCTCCGATGAAGTCCCATGGTTGACTCGATATGACGCTGTAGCAGTTCACCGTTGTCGAGAGATGATTGGCGTGACACCCGCTGAATGGAGGCTGTACCTTGAGGGGGAGCATGAACTCGAACCCAGCGGACGTATTGGACGTATGATTGAATCGGATTTCGCACTTACCGGAGTTGGCCCACTTGCCTGTGAATGGGCGTTCTCTTCAAAGAAGGGCAATTATGTGAACGTCGATGGAGTGGATGACTTATCTCAACCGGTCACGTTCAACTTGTCAGGAAGAGTCGATCGCGTCGACGCGATTGTATTGGACCCTGAAATGAGAACTCAAGCCATCAAAGACGGCGTACTTTCCGCATCTCCGCCGGATGAACCCCTTTCCTTAGAGCATCCATCCGCTGCAAGCCGTTTTGTCATCATTCGTGATTTGAAGACGGTGAATGGCCCAAAGTTTGGTGATAAGGGGGACCGACATCGCAAAGCTTTGTTTGACGAAGTTCAGCTTGGATTGTATGCTCGAGCATGGGAGCAGAGTCATCCAGGGGACCGAGTAGTCGGCGTGGGTGTCTCTGAGATTGGTGAGTCGACGACCCATTACGTGGAAATCGACTCGTCGATTTTGAAATACATTGGCACCGGTGAGATTGGCGAACGCACAATGTACACTCAAAACCACCATCGAATGCTGGGTACGGATTTCACGGAATCCAATGGATTCCGTGCATGGATTCAGGAACGAATACGCACAGCGAACAGAGCCATAGAAACAGCAGCGAATGGCTCAGTGAATCCAACGCCTGGAAAGCATTGCTCGTATTGTTCAGTTCGCCAAATTTGTCCTTCAGCAACCCTTGGAGGTGAAGTCAATTGATTATTGAATTTAATCGAAGCCAACAACTTGGCCTTGACCTCGATAAACACATTGCGTTGGATGCGGGCGCAGGCACTGGGAAAACGACGGTGATGGCTGAACGCTATGTGCAACACCTTCTCTCATCAGAGCAGCGTGCTACGCATTTACTTCCGCCCGGCCCTCGAGAATCCATTCAAGCGAGCGGATTCTTGCGAGCACCCCCTCGTCAACGAACGCCTCCTAAGGAATGGAAGGGGTTACTGCCAAGTGAAGTTGTAGCCATTACATTCACCAAGAAAGCCGCTGCAGAATTGAAAGCAAGAATCCGACACCGGGTCGGCCAAAGCCGTGCCACCTCCACGGAAAAAGCGGATGACGAGGGTATTTTCGACCCTCGAATTCGCGAGGGAGACATCGAGACCTTGATGTCTGCTCTCGATGAAGCACCGATTTCAACCATCGATGCTTTTCTTTCTCAACTTGTCTCACCGCATCTCGACTTGGTTGCAGTTCATCCAAGCCGGGAGCAGATTTCTGAAGAAAGAGCGCCGCTCCTTATCAGGGAAGCACTGCATTCAGCATGGCGGATTCGAACCATCGATGATGCGCATGAAGCCGGAGTTCGAGGTCACATCGGGGCGTTCTTAGCATCAAGAAACCGCCTCGCAGTCCTGCTTGGCGGTCAAGAACGTTCAGCCGTCGTACTGAGTGGAATGCTCGGCAAGTCACTGTTCGTTGAAGAGGCGTATCAAGCCATGCTTGCTCGGGCGCAAACACTTGGGCATAATTGGAGCGGTGATGGGCCAATGCCTTACGAGATACTCATGGATATGTTCCTTGAACCCGTTCGGCATACCGTTGTTGGTTTTGCTCAATCCTTACAACATTCCCTTTCGGAATGGGTTAACGTTTACATGAACCACGCTGCAAGTTACGTCCACGCATGTGAGGCGAAAATTGGAACCACTCTCACCCGATTCAACCATCTCACTGAATTGGCTCGTCAAACAGTTTCCGATGACCCCGGCGAATGCCTGCAATGGGTTTGGCAGGTGGCGATTGCTGCGGCAACAACCAACCAATTGGCGGACGAAGTACCGAATTTCTTCCCGAAAGGAGGTCTGCCGCAAGCCAACCATTCCGAAGGATGGCACCCTGGACTGTTATCGAAATCCGCCGCCAAAGGCGTTTCAAAGGCAGAAAAAGAAGCCGTTGTAGTGGATGCGATGAATGCCGGAGATGAACTGAAAGACCTCTTGACAGGCCGACTCGGCAAGCTTGTTTGCCTTCTCGGCCGCAGTGCCTTCTTGCTCCACCCCACCTCGGAATTACCGTTTTTGCCTGAAGATTCGAAGATACGTTGTCAGGAAGTCACCTTGTCGTTCAGTGACCTTGCACCCGAAGGACGCCTTCGAATTTCGGATGAACTCCAAACCAATGTACTCAATGATTTGCTTGTCGTACACAGAGGTTGTCAGGATATTTTGTCGCTACGTAAAGCCCACGAAGGCGTTCACGACTATGATGACATACAACGCCTTGTTGCGGATCTTTTGCTCGCACGATGCCCGGACATGGTTCGCCATGTCTACCCTCCAGTCGTTGTTCAAGCACTTGACCGGTTGGGGGACGAACCTTGGTCCGACCAACATATTTCTCGTGCCATGCGCTTGGCTGGCGAAGACCAGTCATGCTACGAAGACCTTCAGCGCCGTTTCTACACCTTGCAAACGATTCGCCGTCAATATCGTGCCTTCATCATTGATGAATACCAAGACACCAACCCAGCACACTTCCGTCTCCTTGCGCGTCTCTGGGGCCATCGTAGGCTCGAAGCAGATGAACCGCTTCGACCTTTAGGGCCCTGGGACCCAACCGTTTGCATCGTCGGTGATATGAAACAAAGTATCTACCGGTTCCGACAAGCAGAAGTTACGGTCATGCGCCGTACGGTGGCAGCCATCCAATCGGCGAATTCGATTGAAGAATCAGAACCAAGGCTGCAACATTTACGCGTGGAGGGGTGTGGGAGAGACCCGCGCCCAGTTGGTGCTGGAAAGTCGTTTATCCAAAGCTCTCAAATCGAAGGTAAGGCAGTGGAATCCCAGTTGTGGCAACACGTCGAAGTTGGATTTGAGGACGGAAGTGGTTACGTAGAATTGGTTTCTGACGAGCGCCGAGCTCGGCGACTTTTGGGTCATATCGACTTGACCTCTAACCACCGAACTCTCCACAACTTAATGCGGACGATGAACGGTTTATTTGACGATGTATTCGATGAACGGCATTACGTTCTACCTGGAGATTGGCATGCTGAATCACAATCACTCCGTCCCGCCAGGGACCTTGAAGAACCTGCAGAGGTCAAAGAAGAAGTCGAAGGTGTACTTGAGTGGCTTTTACCGTTGCAAATTGGAGTTGAGCCCCCAAGCCTTGACCTCGAAAAACAAATTGATACATTTGCAGACCCTGATGCCAAACGTGCTCATCTCGAAAACGAATTGATTGCTGCCCGATTGCAAGCTCTTGTCACTCAAAGCCCAACACAAGTGTGGGATGCATCGGTAAACGGGTACCACAAAGTGGCGTCGAATTCCACAGCCGTTCGGCCTGAGGACGTACTCATTTTGGTTCATTCGAGAAAATACATTCCCGACTTGATTCAGCGCCTTCAATCTCGCGGCATACCGGTTATGGCTGACCGGCAAGGTGCGCTTTTGGAGCGGCCAGTCGTTGCTCCTCTGCTCGCTTGCCTTGAATTGATCGCTTTCCCTCATTCTCGTCATGCTGCATTGGCTCTTGCTCGCTCTCCGGTGTTCGGATTTAACGACGCACAATCCCATGCTCTGATGTCGTCAACCGACGAGTTAACCTGGTGGCAGAAAATGCACAAATTTGCACCCAGTGATTCGGTCAAAAGACTGGTGGAGCACATGGAGTCGATGGTGCAACAAGGTGCAGTACACGATGTCTTTGATGCCGTTCTTGACCATTCGGACTTGCTCTTCGCATACTCGGATGATACTTCTCGGCAGAACGCTGAGGCTTGGTGTGCACTTTCAGCTTCAATTGGTAAGGAATTGGGTCATGAAGCCTCGGCAATATTCAACCGCATGAAATCACTTCAGTCGCTCGGTGGCAAGGGTCCCTCTGCTATTATCACGCCTTCTGGAGGGGCAGTGCAAGTGATGACAATCCACGGAGCAAAAGGTCTCCAAGCTCCGGTTGTTGTTGTGGCAGGAATGTTCCATGCGGGTAAGTCCGATGCTTCGTTAGCAGTACGCAACAATGTCCTGGTTACTCCGCAAGTGGTTGCTGGTCGAATCAATCCGTGGTCTTCACGCGACCGCCCAGATGACGGTCTTTGGGAATTTGCTAAACGAATGGACCACGCGCAGCGACAGGCTGAACGCAGGCGTGAGTTCTACGTTGCTTTAACCCGTGTGAAGGACCGATTGATTGTTGTAGGCTCCCCTAGCGACACAGCAACAATCCATGAAGAAACTCGCTTTTTGGAACTCAAGAGTAAGCCTTCGATGAAGACGATGGGCGCCATGTGGCTTGATGGATTACGAAGTTTGTCTCATCAAAACAGTGTTCAAGATTCGCCATGGCTTCAGCCAAATGACTCCTTTGCAACCTCGCTTTCGCAATACAAGGAAACGACCCTTTCTTTCAACCCCCGTTCGCTGATTGAAGATGCATGCTTGGGTCCTCAATCAGTCAAATCCCTGTATGTGTACCATTCTCCAGATTGTTTCCCTGGCTTGAGTACAGCAACTCCGCTTCAACGATGGATGAACCTTGAGACTCAACTGACTCAGATGAGTCCAGTTCCAGCACCTCAAACCGCCCTTCCTCTTGTCAGTGAAATGATGCGAATGACGGCCCATGGACTGGATACCAGTTTTGCCTGTCCTCGCCGTCACTGGCTCTCGGAAGTGAAAGGCTGGAACCCAGAACCACTGAATTTCTTTTTGAATCGGCCTTTGCCAGAGTCCTCAGTATCGATATACCCGCCAGCGACTGTTTTTGGAACACTCATGCATCGGTTGGTGGAACTTGGTTTGGAAAACCCTTTCATGAAGAATGCACCGCCTTCTACTCCACTTATGGCTGCATGGACTTTTGACGGGAAGGACTTACTTGACGATGAAGAAACCATTGTACGCGTTTTGACAGAAGAAGGCATTACTGCCACAGATTCAGAAGCCTTCAAGCCAACCTTCGATCGGTTAGTTGAACTCGGTTCACTGGTCCGGAATGGACTGCTTGGACGGTATGCTGCCGGTGAGCAACATTTCGGGTTTAAAGTCGAAGGATTACGCACCGAACTTCCGTTTTTTTTCCGGCATAAAGTCGGATTTGACGGCCTGCTTAGAACCGGCTTTTCGGTCGAAGGGACCCAGAATCTTGCACAAATTGACCACGTTGATGTTCTTTTTGATGGACGAGCGGATTTAGTTCTCGCCATGCGCGACGAGCAAGGCAACGGCTGTCTCCAAGTGGTCGACTTGAAGACCAAGGGGTGCCGTGACGAGTTCAACTCAGAAAACCCAGAGTCTGGAAGCCGTCTTCAAAGATACAAGGGCGATGTGTTGGTTCCTTACCCATCAACTTTGGAAGAGCGTTCGATACTCGACGAACACCGACTTCAGTTAACCCTGTATTCGATGGCTCTCGAGGTGCTTGAGCAACAGAAGCCAGCGAGTGAGCGCCGCAGAGTCCTTCCTCCAGCCTTGCTCATCGGAGCATCGGGCCGTATGGTCCAGTTGACTCAAAACGAATATGAATCTGCGTCCCAAACACTTGCACAACACCTTGAATGGATGGCGCAACTCTCCGCTACGCCCGAAGCGGTGAGTGAACCTCCACGCTTGCCTGAAGATTCATCGCACATCTGTTCTCAATGCCCATTTGGGCGCGGACAAATCCGGCTATGCGGGCCTGAAGGCTCAGTTCTCGGCCCTGTGGGGGATGACGACGATTAGGCCTTTTTACCGCACATGACCAGTGTCCCAATGAACGAGTCTTTTGCGGCAACTTGGTGAAGTTCCACGTCCCTAAAACCTGCTTCAATCATAGCTGTTTTCCAATCTTCCATGCTGAGTGTTGTCATGTGGACGTTCAATGCTTCAGGCCAACTTAGGCTGTCTTCATTTTCGAGGTAATGGTCAACACCTGCAACCAGCATTCCACCGCTGTTCATCCAGTTGTCGTGAAGTTGTTTGAGCATGGATTGAGGGTCGTGAAGGTAATACAGGAACTCCATACTGTGGACAAAATCAAATTTCTCTGAAGGTTCCCAATCTGGTAACACAGTGACGCGGTAATCACCTTCTGAATCAATCGTTTTTGCTTTAGCAATCATGGCCTCAGAACCGTCAACGCCTACAACACGAGTGGAAGTTCCATCTTGTGCTAAAAGTCTGCATACCCAACCGTTTCCGCATCCTACGTCAACGGCAGAATAGGTTTCTGAACGAGGGATGCCGGCGAGCTTTAGCATGGCATGAACCGATGCAGCATGGCCATTTTCCATACCCTTGTCTTTGCCTTTCTCGGCCCATTCGCTAAAAACTTCGGTCGCTTCTCTCCGGCTCATAAAAACGGTCGAACCGACCCATTCCAAGAAGATGTCCATTCCGATAAGAACAATATTCGCCGGCCTTACGAAGGTTCATGCTCGATGTTACGACCACGATTGACGATGTATTGTATCCGCTGATAGAGCCCTATGAAACGGGCATGTTACGCGTATCGGATTTGCACACAATTGCTTGGGAAAAGAGTGGAAATCCTGACGGCATGCCAGTGATTGTGATTCACGGGGGACCAGGCGGTGGTGGACAGCCAGCATACCGCCGGTACTTCGACCCAACTGCGTACAACATTATCCAGTTTGATCAGCGCGGATGCGGGAAATCAACACCATACGCTGAACTCGAAGACAACACGACCCAAGCATCCGTTCATGATATTGAATTACTTCGAGAGACCTTCGGAATCGAGGAGTGGCATGTCTTTGGTGGTTCGTGGGGCTCAACCCTCTCTCTGGTTTACGCTCAACAGCATCCCAATCGTGCAATTAGCTTGATGTTGCGTGGCATATTTATGTGCCGAAAGAGCGAACTTCGGTGGTTTTACCAAGACGGAGCCAGTCATATTTTCCCCGATGCATTTGAGGCATACCGCGAACATATCCCCTTGAATGAGCAGAACGACCTCATCAAAGCATACTATTCCCGCCTTACCAGCGAAGATGTCTCCGTTCGGCGTGCAGCCGCTAAGGAATGGACGCGCTGGGAGATGGCCACAAGCCGTCTTTTCCCAGACGACTCATACCTCGAAAAGGCTGAAGATTTAGATTTCGCAGTTGCGTTCGCTCGAATTGAATGCCATTACTTCATCAACGCTATTTTCCTTGAAGAAGCACATATCCTCAATCATGTGGATTCCATTCAACACATCCCAATGCACATTATCCAAGGACGATACGATGTAGTTTGCCCAGCCCGCAGTGCGTGGGAATTGCACAAAGCCGTACCTTCAAGCCATCTGGTATTGGTTCCGGATGCGGGCCATTCGATGGGGGAAGTAAGCATCGCTAGAGAACTTGTTTCTGTAACGGACTCTTACCGTTAATCTTGGTCCGTTTGCTGGTTAGAATCAGTCCTATCAAGCGTCGGCTTGATAGGGTGGAGGTGTGTGGGTGTTCACGGAGGCTTGCCTCCGGGTGAAGCAATGACCGAAGACGGAACCATTATCCCAGCGGACTTTGAACCGGCTGTAAAGAAATTGACTGCTGAAGAATACGAAGACCAAATCAAGGTCCTGTACGAAGCATTTACCTCCGCACAATCCGACCTTGAGGATGCAGTAGCAACCATCGAAGTTTTGGAAAAAGAAATCATTGAACGTGAAATCGAAAAGGAAACACAAGAAGCACTCCTGTCGGAAAAAGAAGTTCGAGTCCGTGAACTTGAACTCCGTGCTGTCAAAGCCTCAAAGAAAGTCGAACATCTTGAACCTGAATTGGAGAAGATGGAAGAAAAGTATACTCGGGAAAAGAACCGTGTTAGCACCGTTTTCAGCATCGCTGAAGAACTGGACAACGATTTGAAGCACGCTGTCGTTGAGATGAAAGCTCGGGACGACTGGTACGTCGATCACATGCAAATTTTCGAAGACCTCAACAAGGCAATCAAGGTACGCTACGAAATGATCGAGCGTGCTATCGAAGCAGAGCGAAAATCACAGCATATGGCTCGTGCGTTCACCGAACGGATGGAAGACATGGTTGAGGCACGCGCTTCGGATTTGGCTGATGCTGAAGCAGAGGGCAAAGCTGCTGAGGATTCGACAGCATCCGTCGAAGTCGTTGATGCTGCTTCTGAAGAAGTCGAAGAAGTCGAAGAAGCAGCAACTGAGGAAGCAACCGAAGAAGTTGCAGAACCGGCAGCTCCTGAAACCACCGCTGCAGCCACTTGGGCTGATGGCGACGACCCTTGGGCTGAGTGAGGCGATTCTATGGGTGGACTGGCCCATGGTGGCCACGCTCCAGTTCTCATCCCTTTGATGATGGGAGGCAGTGCTCTCATCATCGGTGCAACCATTGATTCGTTGTATGGATTCATTCCATTGTTCGGTATCTTTTGCTTGATGCTCTCAGCTTTTTGCGCTAATTTTTGGCGAGACCCAGACCGTCCTATCCCACGCGATGAGAATGTATTGGTAAGCCCAGCAGACGGTCACGTCATGTTTGTTCGCCGCGAACGAGCAACGGGCCGACGCCCCAACAAAGAACAGTTGGCGTCTGGTGAGTGTGAGTCCGATACACTCACCGGAGATTGGTATCCTGAACCATTGGAACATCCCCTGCAGTTTGAAACCGAACAACGTTTTGAACCAGTGAAGGAGGGCGAGGAATCCAACGACGATGTGTTCCGAATCGCGATTTTCATGTCTCCACTTGATGTCCATGTCAATCGAGCTCCGCTTGCGGGAACACTTCACAGAATGGAGCACAGGGCTGGCAAAGGTCTTCGACGCGGTCCTTTTCTGGCAGCCTACAAAAAGGAAAGTCAGTACAATGAAAGGGTTCGCAGCGTGTTCAAAGGAGAGGAGGAACTCATGATTGAAGTCACACAAATCTCAGGGGCTTTCGCTCGGACCATCGTTCCGTGGCTGGGTGTCGATTCTGAAGTTCGTCGCGGACAACGTTACGGCATGATACGTCTCGGCTCACGTGTAGACATTCGGGCACCTGCACGCTTATTCACTCCAAATGTTGTCTCTGCCGAGGAACAAAACTCTTCTCATCCGAAGGGGGAATTTGTGCGTGCCGGCTCGACCATTCTCTTCATTCCATCCGATTCCTAGCCGAATTCTAAGCGGTGCATTGAAACGGCAAAGCCATGCGACTTGTCATTGAGGGATACCATGGTCGGGCCGAAGTCATTGACACTTGTCGGAGATGGCGCAAAGGGTTCACGAATCCATGACCTTGTCAAAGCTCCAGCAAATACGCCTTGGGCTGTCGCTCGTCAACAATCATGGGATGCGGGTGAACCTGCAACCGTCTACTACACGCCTGAAACACTGGCCGATGGAACACCTTGCAGTGCAGTGACTGTGATTCTACGAACGAAGGGATGCCATTGGTGGTGGTCCAGTGGTTGTACTTTCTGTGGATATTTCAACGATACCAGGGATGATGTGACCAACGAAGATCTCCACTCCCAATGGGCTTATGCCAAACGAAAATTCGAGGATTTCAAAGACCACGCCATGGTTAAAGTCTACACCAGTGGCTCTTTGCTTGAGGACAGGGAAATCCCTGTGGAATTCCAAGAAACGGTGCTGAGAGATTGCCAAGAACTCGGCAAAGAACTGATTGTGGAAAGCCGATGCGAACAACTCACCGAAGAAAAACTCGCCTGGGCATCTCAATTGAACCAGAGTTTTGCTGTGGCTGTCGGGCTTGAGGCGTATGATGACGAAGTTCTTCGCTTCCATGTAAACAAAGGCTTCACGACCAAATCATGGGACAGAGCAGTTGAAAACTTGAAAAAATTTAACATTCGAGTCAAGACCTATTTGATGTTCAAACCACCGTTTATGAGTGAAGCTGATGCATTGAATCACGGTGTGAAGTGGATTGAGCAAGTGGCGGAACGCAGCGATGAAATCTCAGTAAATCCGATGAATATCCAGCGCGGGACCATCATTGATCGCCTCCATCGCAACAATGAATACCGCCCACCATGGCTCTGGTCTTTGGTTGAAATGATACGTAGAGCTCACCCAACCATCCATCCTAAAGGCGGAAAAAACGGTGACGACGACCAAGTTTGTCGCCTCATTATCCATCCTACTGCTGGGGGGAAAATTCGCGGCGCTCACAATTGTGGCTCATGCGATTCCGTGGTCGTTGCTGCTATTGAGCGCTACGCAGTTTCCGGTGAGTTGGAAGAATTCGAAGGGCTGTCCTGTGAATGTGAAAAGGCATGGAAGGAAGAAGTTCTGCTAGAACAAGCTCTACCCGTCCCCCTCGGGATTTCGAAGCATCGTCGTGGCAATGTGTTGGACCGTCTTCGTTCACCTTAGGCCCCTTTTTCAATCGGGAAAAACCTCTTCGCAAGGAGTGAATGTTTATCACCGCAATGCGAGTGGACGGATTGACCCCTACGGGGTCATGTAAGGGTGAAGAAAAATGTCAAACGCTACAACTCTACCAGATGTTACCGTTGGAACCGGAGAACCATCGAGCAGTCGTGTCTTTTTGACACTATTCAGCGTTGCTCTCCTCGGACTACTTGCTTTATTCTCCAACGTGTTTGGTTGGGATAACATCCCGCTTCTCGGTGAACTGGTACCGCTTATCGGAAACCTTGGCGGCAGTGGAATTTGGTACTACTTGATTGGTATTCTCATCGGCGCGGGCGCAATTGTCGCTTCGCTCCTTAGCGAGGTCATTGTCGATTAGGAGGTGTGATGTATGGAAACAGTATTCATTACAGCAGGTCTCTTACTGGTTACGCTTACTCTTGTAGCCAACTACATGGTCCAAGGAATTGGTGGAATGGCAAGTCCACTTCGCCAAGTTGGCTTATTTTTGCTTAACAAGGCTCCAGCAGGTCTTATTGATTTGTTCAACGATAAAGCAGGAAGCGGAACCAAGACATGGATGCGCTTCGGTATGGCTTGGTTTTTCATGGCTGCACTGGGCATGTTTTTGGGAATCTGGCACCGATACGACCCTACCGCTCTCAATTCACTTGCCAGTGTCGGTTGGAGTTACGACGACGGTTCAATGCTAACCGATTACACCGCCATCTTCTTTTCTACTGCACTGAATTATTTGTTGATCGGTGCTGCGCTTGTCGCCGTATCCCGTTCTTCAAAGGGTCGTTTGGCAAGTGAAGCCAGTGCATCTATGGTTGCCGTTCTTCTCACGGTATCAACCATCGTCGTTCTTTTGCTTCCAGCTGTTTTCTCATTCATCAACATAGATAACGGAACAGAAGTATTGGAAACAATCCGGAACATCTCTATGCTTTTGGTAGGGGCAATGCTTCACCTCGCACTTTTGATTAACGTTTTCATCACTTTTGGTGAGCGAGAACACGATGATATTTCTCCGACAACCTGGTTCCTTGTTTTGGCATTGGTGGCTAAGATCGTTAGCATGCTCTTTGCCTTCTTTGGCGATCTTGCCGACTCCACCCAAACAGTGTGGTTGGCCGAGAGAGTCTTGAACGGTTGGGTCCCGCTAGCGCTTATCTTTGCGGCAGCATACCACATCATTCCATTCACGGCAGGCAAGCCAGTTTGGTCTGCTTCTTTACAGAAAACCAACATGATTTTCCTCTTTATCACCATCCCACCGTTCTACCTCTCCGCTGCTGACGGCGGTGAATTGCTGCAAAACATCGGTGCATTGCTCATGGCCATTGGACTTCTACCGTTGTTTGCTGGTTCAGTGAACATGGTAGCTACAGCGGCTTCAAGCCCAGAACGAATCGTCAAGAGCCCCGGAGCATTTGCTGCTACCGCTGCAATGATGCTGCTACCAATTTTCGCAGTGGGCGGTTTCTTTACCGGCATGGACACTTTCGTCGGAATGGATAAACTCGGTTCGATGGCGCACACAGTTGATACCGGCTTTATTTCGACCATTGGCGGATTGATGATGCTTGCAGCCATCTTCTCCTCTTATCCTTTGGCCGCACAAAAGCAACTTGCTAAAGCAAGCAACGCTCAACTTGCCGTTTGGTTCACCATCATCGGCGGGGTTACCGCAACAATCTCAGCCCTGATTGGAGACTTTACCGCATATGCAGTCGTCAACTCCGGTGTCGAAGATGCCGTGGCATCAACTGGAGGCTTTTTCCTCGTCTCTGCAGCCATGTTTTACTTCGTGACTCTGGCAACGATTTTGGCCGCACTTTCAATGATTCACACCGGCCGCCCGAACAACGCAGCGTTCGCAGACTTGGCTGTGCAAAGTGACATTCACTCGTACACACTTGTGGAAGGTACGACAACCATTCGTACACTGCTCGGCCGTGGCGTTGGTATCGATACGAACTTGACCATTGGTGAAGTCGAAGAAGACGAAGGCGGCTCATCTCTGATTCGAGTCTCTGCCCAACTGCATAACGACGAAGTCACCGAGTACCCAGTGCCTGAAGAACTTGTTATGCTCGCACAATTCCTCAAGCAAACAAAGCAATCCATCTTCGAGTTCTTCCGTTCCATTGACTTGGACGGCTCTGGAGAAGTTGACGGATATGAATTCCAACAAGCGCTTTCAAAGGCCAATATTGCAGACCTGCCTCCATGGGAAATGGGCCGACTTGTCAATGCTGTTGACCTCGACGGCGACGGACGCTTGAATCTCCCAGAACTTGATATCATGATTTCCAAAATCCGTAACGATATTCTCGAATCGGAAGAAGAGTGATCACCTCCCTAAGGCGGAATCACTGTGAAAATTGGATTGGTTGGCAAACCGAACGTTGGCAAGTCGACTTTCTTCAGTGCAGCAACGCTCGCTAAAGTGGACATTGCGAATTACCCATTCTGTACCATTGAGCCAAACGTCGGTGTTGCTTTTGTTGCGGCCCGTTTACCGTGCCCTTGCAAGGACATTCGAATGCGATTGGAAGGAGAAGGCCGTCTTGAGCCAACCCGTGATGACGATCCTCGACAAGGCAGTTTATGCGAGCCGCGGACGGGCTCTTGCGTCGGCCATCGCCGTCTTGTACCCTGTTTTTTGGTCGACATTGCTGGCCTTGTTCCCGGTGCGAGTGAAGGAAAAGGACGGGGCAATGCTTTCTTGGCAGATTTAGCCAATTGTGATGCGCTGATTCAGGTTGTTGATGCGGCAGGAACAACGGATTTAGAGGGCAATCCACAAGGTGCAAACCAAACCAAAGAGGTTGCCCAACAACGGATACGTGATGAAATTCAATTCCTTGGTGTCGAACTCGATGCTTGGATTTCGGGCCTTCTCAACGACGGTTGGACCAGAGGCGTACGCCGTGTTCAAGCAGAGGGAGAAAAAGGCTTGATATCCTACATCCATGAACAACTCACTGGGTTAGGAGCGACGCCTTTGTCGATTTCTATCGCCTTTGAATCCTTCAAAAAACAACACGAGTCACTTGGTAGCCCTTGGGATTGGGATGCTACGGTAATCACCGCTCTGGCCGTTGAAGTGAGGCGTATGTTGTTCCCAATCCACATTGCTGCAAATAAGTTCGACATCGCACCCGAAGGCGTATTACAAGGAATCGAGGTCAACGGATGCTTAGTTGCGTGCATGGCTGATGTAGAACTTGCATTACGACGTGCTGGTTCTGCGGATTTGATTGAATATATTCCCGGTGAACCGTCCTTTGAATATTCAAACCCTGAATCACTCTCGCCGGCTCAAACCAGAGCGCTTGACCATATGCTTGAACGCCTTTCAACCAACAAGGGTACGGGTGTTGCACCGTTGATTGACACCGTTTTGTTCGATGAACTTGACCACATTGTCGTGTATCCGGTTCAAGATGAATCTCACTGGACAGATGGAGATGGCAAGGTCTTGCCGGATGCCTTTGTCGTTCCTTCTGCTATTCAAGCAAAGCAACTGGCGTACAAAGTTCACAGCGATCTCGGTGATGGTTTCATCCGAGGGGTTGATGGAAGAACGCGAAGGGTTGTTGGCTCAGAACATGAGATGAACGATGGTGACGTTCTCAAAATCCACGCAAAGTCGTGATCAGTGACCTTCAGGTCGTTCGTATGCAGGAGTAAGCCGGGCCATGTCGCCAGAATATTGTCCACCGCGGTAGATGAACCAAACCGGTGCTAACAACGTCAAGACAATCAACAGTCCGAGAAAATACCAACCCCATGGGCTGACGTCACTGAGAACCATAACCCACAGTGTCCACAGCAATGGGATGTACATGAAAACGCTGTACCTACGGGCCATAATTTGGAGCCGGGAACTTCGAAGAGAGTCGTCGTACATGTTGTTGGCTTGTTCTTTGGTAACAAGGCCCTTCTCAAGTCCACACCGCACACAAACTTGTGCGTTTGGTCCATTTCCATGAATGAACTGCTCTCGAGAATAGGTGCTTGAACAATGTCGGCAAGTCGGCATGGTACTCCCTCAAAACGCTCCAATCGCTCCCGATTCTTCAAGCATCCGCTTCAATCGAGAGAAAATTTTGCAGCAATGTCAATCCGTGACGAGAACCTACAGATTCTGGATGGAACTGTACACTGTGTATCGGCAATGCTTCGTGTTGCAGGCCCATAACCATTCGACTATCGGTTTCGATTGCTGTTTCTACCAGACAGGTCGGTTCAGATGCCATCACGCACAAGGAATTGTAGCGAGTAAAAAGGGTTGGAGATTCGATGCCCGAAAATAACCCAGTTTCTTGATGTTCACATTGGCGAGGCGAACCGTGGACAGGTCCGCCGGCAGAGCGAACAACTTCCATACCAGCTGCCATTCCAATCGCTTGATGGCCCAGGCAAATGCCGAGTACAGGTACGGAAATCTCTTCGGAAAGTGCAGCATTTGCAACGGCCATGGTTAGCGGTGAATCCGTTGGTTTTCCGGGACCCGGGCCAAGGATGATGTGTGTGGGTTTGATGCGTTGGATAAGCTGTTTTACCGATTCTGTGTTCCACTCACGCATTGTATTCCCGTTTCGGGCTTTGAGAACATTGACATTTCGACCCAAGCCGGCTACTGCATGGGCAATGTTCAATGTGAACGAGTCGAGATTATCAATCAAAAGAACCCCGTTGGCATCCCCCTTAGTTCCACTGATAAATTCGACTTTTCCTGCATGCACTGTTTGGGGTGGAGCCTCGATGAGCAGTGGGTGCGTGGCTAGTTTTCCAATGGGTAAATCAGATTGTTCTCGTTTAATCCATCCGCACGCTTCACGCAGCGCAGCAGCCTTCCATTTGGCTTCTTCAACTTCGGTCTGAGGGTCGGAGCCAATGGTAATTCCTCCGCCGGCGGCAACGCTACCGAACCATTGCTTTCGCCGTTGTTTAGCGATCAAGGTCCGTATCGCAATATTCAGTGAACACGCTCCTGAGTGTACATCAATCCAACCGATGGAACCCGTCCAAAACGAGCGCGGCCGTTGCTCAATTTCATCGATTGCAGCACATACGACGGTACGAGGGCAGCCGGTGATACTCCCGCCTGGAAACACATTGTGAATGGCATCAACCCCGTTCTTCCCGTCTTCTAAATCAGCAGAAAGGTGAGTCACGAGGTGTTGTACATGCGCGTATGCTTCGACATCAAAACGTTCGACCTGTATACTGCCAACTCGAGCGACGGTAGCAATATCGTTTCTCATCAAATCAACCAGCATTCGATGCTCGGCTCGTTCCTTTTCATCTCGAACCATTTCGTCACGAAGTTGAAGTTCTTTTTCGTCGTTTTCGCCACGCGGTCGAGTGCCCTTGATTGGAGATGTAAATACCTTTGAACCGTCGCTTTGGATGAGAGATTCTGGTGAGCAACACACCAGCGAAAGACCGAGATCGGGTGCGAAAAGGAATGCCGAAAATGGAGCGGGGTTTGTTTGGCTTAACCTTTGAAAGATACGCCTTGGGTGTTCAGTGAGTCTTCCATCCCACCACCGGCCAACATTGACTTGGTACATTTGACCGTCTCGAATACTCTCTCGAATGTCGTCAATGATGGCTTCATGCTTCTGGTCAGATAACGAACTTGTTTCTTGGGATTTGAGGGGGGCTTCAAGGTCATCCAGGGCCGGAAATAGGTCGAGGTTGAGGCTAACTTTTTGAGCCCAATTGTCGTTTTGAAGAGCATGGACAGTCATTGATTCTGTAGAACGGTCTTGGACGACCATTCGCTCAACCAGCCACAGAATCGTAAGCAGTTCATCCTGCTTCGGTTGGTTTTGTAACCGAAGTGGTTGCGTCCATTGAACCATGTCGTAAGCAAATGCGCCAGTCCAAAACGGTCGTTGAGGCATTTTTGAAGCAGGCCGTTGCTCAAAGCACGCTGTTGAGGTCAAATCACGTAACTTTTCCATCAACTCGTCCAGCCCTTTTGCAAATATGGACGTAGAATGGTACCAGCATCCATGCTTCCATTCTTCAACTTGGGCGGTGAACGTTTTCTTTTCTTGATGCAGAGAAATCTCGCCCCGAAGAGGACTATGCGCTTGTACAGATTCCATATTTTTCGGTTGACGAACCAAAACTCGTCGTCGGGATGGGCCGCATAAAATCGAATATTCAGCGAGATGAGAGTGAGGTCCTGAAGAGCACAACAGGACTTCATCAGGCCCTCCATAGTGAACTGCTTTTGGCCCTGATAACCCAACTTCGCGCATGTGGTTCTGTAGAGCCAAGATGTCGAGATTCATTTTAACAACCTCACATCGGACCACGTTTCGTTTTTCTGATAGTGGTTTTCGAGAAGAGTTTG
>DAPR01000064.1 GCA_002502605.1 Euryarchaeota archaeon UBA258 | reverse complement strand
CGTCTTCTGCACTGAATTGGTACAGAGCAAGGTTTCCGTCAGTGTTGCCTTCTGCGAGGGAGCTTGCCCACACAAACAGCACACCAGCAAGAACCACAGTGATTGCGACCATTAGAATGGTAGCGATAACTGGGCTTACAGCTTCATCGTTCATTTTTTCGTTTTGCATATTTTTGTCCTCCTTCCCGAAATCGGGGGTAGGTGCCCTACCGCAGCCGCCTTATTTAATGCTAATGCCTGCTTACTTCGCGCTGAGTGCCAAAAACAGCGTTTTTTGGGCTTTTATCCAAGTGTTACAATTTTGGATCTGGCGCGCCAACGGGAGTGGAGCATTGGATTTGTAAGCGCGAACAGCGCGGAAGTTTCGAAATAACAATTTTTTCGCAGATGTTATTTTTTTGCCGCAAGGCTAGGGTGAGAAAAAGAGGTGAACAGGGTGAGAGTAATGCGGAGGGGATGGGATGCACTCAACATGAACTTCGCAGCCCTGTTCGTTTACTCCGAGGCACTCGCGGTTTATATTGGTTTTCAAGCAGAAAATGGACATCTGTCCGTTGATTGCCACAAATAGGCTTTATTCCACTGTAAGAATTTCAGGCCCACCGTCGGTAATGTAGACCGTGTGTTCGAACTGGCAGATGTTTCCTCCGTCGATGCAACGAAGGGCATGATACGTTTCGAGGAAGCGGATGCTGATCAGTTTCTTGACAAGAGCATTCCATTTGCTCTGACGGCTGGCCAAATCGGCCTCGGGGAATGGTTTTTCGAGCATCGGGAAGGCCCAACGCTCTGCGAATGGTAACGTCGAATAGCGCTCCTCAAGGTTGCGCGCCATTTGCGCACCGAGTGGTTTCAGTTGACCCTTAGCACGGGCTTTACGGGAAGTGGTGTGGCCTGTGACGCGATAGATATTGGATGAGTGGGGCGATCCTATGTTTTCAATCAGTCCGGAAGAGCCCGTGGTGTTGAACGGCTCAACCGCATAGACGCTGCCTTCCTCGACCACGCCCGAGAAGCCTCGGTTATCCGGGCCGCAAGCATAGGATGGAATTGAAACACCAGCATGAAGTTGCCAGGGTTTCAGTTGGTGGCCGCAGAGGTTACGGATGGGTTGGAATCCTGCATCGATTGAGGGCTGGGCTGCTGCTGCACCTACTTTGTACCATGGAGTGCCTGGGTGCATGACTTCAATCGCCGCATCCCGCGCTTCCTTTGCCGCTTTGATTTGATCGGTGTGGTTGTTGGTGTTGCCGACCTCGAACGTCAATGCGTTGTCGCCAATGTGGCCTTTGATGTGAACGCCATAATCAATTTTGACACAATCGCCCTTTTCCAGCACCGTATCGCCAGACCAACCTTCAACGCCTTCTACTGCATGGTTGGTGGTGAAATGCGCTGCGAGATCATTGGTGTGGATGGTACCGGGGAAGGCAGGCTTTCCACCGTGCCTGTGGATGAACCGCTCTGCGGATTCTATGATTTCATGGAAGGTCTTTCCCGGTTGAAGTTCGAGCTTCATTGCCTCGAGGGTTCGACGAGCGACATGGCCAGCATCGCGCCAGTACTTCAGACTCTCATCAACATCCATGTTTTCACCTCGTTGGCAGGTGCGACGCCCTCTCTCATAATGCTTACCGAAAATCCGCTCGGTTCGTCTTCATCTTCAATGAGGGAGACAAACGTGCTTCCAAGCCCACCCGGGCACGCCCCCGAGAGGATTGAGTTCGGTGAAAGGCCGAGTCCGATGCCGGCAGCTTCAGCCGACTCGAGCGGGGGTTCTCCTGACGTGTTGGCGCTTGTTGCGGTGACGGGGCCGACATGGGCGACAAGCGCTCGCGCCGTTGGATGTTCCAAGACTCGCACTGCGATTCTCTCACCGCCTAAGCGCGGGTCCACCGGATGTTGTGCATCAAGCAAAAGCGTGAGCGATCCTCGGGGGAAGGCTGCAAGCAATTCATGGGCAATTGGAGGCACAACGACGAACGCCTCGGCTTGTTCCAATGAATGGACACCAAGGCTGACGGGTTGATGGGCCGGTCGTTGCTTTAGATTGTACAATGCATCGAGGGCCTCTGGATTGGGCAGTGTTGCTAAACCTGGAAGCGTCGAAGTCGGATAGGCAATCACGCCACCTGCCTGCAGACTAGCGATGACGGAATCAGGTACCAATGACATGCAGAGGGCCCCTTATGCATGCGCCCATTGCTCAACGTGAAGTTGTGCAACTTCGCTTGCAAGGGCTTTGTCTTCGGTTTTGATCATCAATTTTCCACTCGGATACAATGTCAGATCACATGGGCCAGAAAAGGTCCAACAAAGCCTCGTTTGAATGCCGACTGTGTAACCCGATTCTGCGATGGCCATACCGACCGCTTCAAGATTGATCGTGGTGATGCCTTCGGGGACTATTTGCCATGCAGCCTTATTGCCGCAAAGCTCCATCACAAACCCATCGCTCATTGCTATCACTCACAAATTATCGGGGCGCTTTGGCTGAGAACCTGGCGGGCCAGATGGAGGGCCCGAAGGTGGACCGGA
>DAPR01000055.1 GCA_002502605.1 Euryarchaeota archaeon UBA258 | reverse complement strand
CTGGTGATGCCATGTTGCTCCATGCCACTTCGACGGTCCATCTTCGACAGTTGGCCCATGCGACCAGCAACTTCGACAACGGCCATGGCAAGCAAGATAATGTTCAACTCAGAATTCTCGCCTCGGACGCCTTCACCCTTCCGGCAGATGCTCTGCTTCGGCATACCAAGGGCCTTCTTCAACGCCTTGTCCTTTCCTTCGAGGGCGCTTCGTTGCTCTTCGAGCTCACCCTTGAGGGGCTTGCAGGCCATCTTGATGTATGGCTCAACTGCGCGAGACGCGTAATCACCGTACATTTCCTTGACCTTCTTCCGCACAGCAACGGAAAGCGGGTGCTTGATTCTCGAGGTGCTTCGGTTCACCTTGCGCCGACGGACCCAATCAGGGCGTTGGTTTNNCGTATCCAGGTGCCACGTTGGTTCGCAGGGACGCCACTTAGGTCCATGTATGAGCCCTGAGTACCAACCTGGTCGTTCGAGTCACAGTTTGTTTGCACTCCATGGTGGGTGGCGGAATCTCCACCGTATGTCGTCTTACCAGCATCGCCATCAAAGAGGTCTTGGGATGCAGCGACGATGCCGCATTCGCTGCAGATCAGCTCGCCCTTGTGCGCATCGATTTCCATTGTTCCAGCAAAGCACTCTTCGCAAGTCTCGTTTTCCTTCTTGTTCTTGTTATACATTCATATCACCATTCCTTCTCGGTTGTATTGGGGCGGCAAAACCAGCATTTGGGAATTTCGGAAGCCCGAAAAACCGCCCATGCCCGCCTCATTCGCCCCTGCTACATGTTATAGTAGACGAGGTCCGATTTAACACTTTCGGTGACAAGAGCCAATATTGGCAAACAAGAACCGAACATGTTTGTTTTTACGACCCACCGTTAATACACCATTCTACATTATTTAAACAAGAAAATTACAGGGTGAAGTGCGTTGATTGAAAACCACCGTGTTCCTCAAAAACCCTCGACCATATTGGAGAAGGAGAGGCCGAATTGTGAGCACTGACCAACCTGCAATTACCATCGAGGTGCAACCCATCAGTTCGCACTTTCCCGGTTGGCTGGAGGAGGCTTTCTTACAAAGAAAGGCAGATGGCTTGCTTGTCCTCTATCCAAATGAAACTTCAAGACGCCAAGCACTCGATCTTCTGTCAAATCAAGGTCTCTCAGTGGACACAACGCACCACCTCACGCTCGACCGCTTGGTGGACCTGCTTTACATGGACCTCAAACAACCAAGGAAGTTACAAGCCAATCCTGCTTTATTCAACGTAGTCCATGCGTTGACCAAGGAGTGCGCTGAAGAGGGAGGGCTGCCCCTTTTGTTTGCGCCATCAAAGCAAAAACGGACTTGGAAGCCCCACAATACAGAGCGCTTGGCTTCGCTCCATCGAACCCTCATGGATCTCGACAAGCCTTGGTCTTGGGATGATGACCCTGGCGCAAGAGAGTTTGACCAAATCCTTCATGATACTGGGCGTCGATTGGAAGGCACCCACCCCGTTCTTGTACAGCGCAAGTTGACAAAAGTTCTCACAGAGGCCAAATTGCCGTTCACACTGAACGATGTTGATGGTATTGTCATGCTTGATGCTGCACCCGATTACACCGAGGCACAGGTCAGTTTCCTTCGGGCTCTCAGCCACCACCGTCCAATCCACCAACTCTGTAACCCTGGTTCGTTCCGCCTTGGCCACCATGGCGCATACATAGACGACGTGCCTTATGTCACCGCTGAAACCCTCCCCTCTTGGGTGCCTGAACATGAGGTTCTCAAAGCAGAAAAGGCGATTGCGATCGATGGACATGCCTCTCCAAGGTATTACAGGGTGCAACTCCATCAACGAGCGCACGCATTTGAGGCGGCAATCGACTTGGTTCGCCAGTACAAGGTGTCGAGCCAAGGAAGCGTTCTTGTCGTTGACGGTCACGCAGATTCAACCATCGATCAGTGGCGCATCCGTCTCAAAGAACTCGGATTGAATTTGGGAAGAGGAACAGCCCCACTCGACACGGTTCCGGGCATCCACCATGTGCTTCGCCTCCTCCGATTAGGCGTTGGGCCTGACGCTTGGTCGATGACTCAACTGAGAGGGCTTACCTCACACACCAGTCTGCCAATCATCAACGGCGGTGTGCCTGATTTAGAACATCCAACTCGGCCAGATTGGAAGCCAAAACCCCACGTTGAGGTTCTTGAGAATATGTCTCGAAGCTTCCACGTCCGAGGCGGCCCAGGTGCGCTCACTCGATGGGCTCGCACGCTACGAAACGCTCAACCATCGCTCGGCAGAGATTCAGAGAAAGCCCGCCAATCACTTGAGGAAACTCAGTGGTGGCTCGCCTGCGTCGCACGGCTATGGGCCCCATTCATCGAGGGGGATGATGTTGAAGCATACACCAGCCGGGTTATCGGCTGCAGCAGCGGCGAGGCTTTACCGACTCCAAAAGCGTTAGAACACGGTGAAGCACTCCTCAACCATCTTTTCTCAACCTTGGATTGGGGCGAATTGACCCAACGAACAGGAGCCCATGATCGAACGCTTCCTGCGTTGCAATTGTTGATTGCAGCCCATCAGAATGGATTCCACCAAATGAAGGAAGCAAAGATCGAACCACCAAAAAATGGCATGGCCTTCATTGAGCACATGGAACAACTCGTTGCAGGAACAAAAATGCCAAGCGAGCGAGTCTCAAGCCAAAATGTGCGTGTCTTGACCCCCGAAGAGGCACACGGCTCTACAGCCGACCTTGTTCTCCTAGTTGGAATGGACGTTGATGCTTGGTCGATGAAGTTACCAAAAGTCCCGTGGCTTGATGCACCAACGAAGTTGAAATTAGGCATGCTCCATACAGATCTTGCAGTCCGCAAAGGCCGTCATCATCTGCGCCACCTGTTGCACGCAGGTCCGACCGTTGTTGTGTTTGACAGCACCTTAGAAGATGGAGGTGGGCCAGCAGCCCCTCTCGCAGAATGGTTGAGCGATGCACAGCGAAATGGGCAATACACTGAATTCCAAGGCGCCCCTGATTTCTTACCTCCACACGCCATTGAGGGTGACGATGCATCACGCTGCTGGCAATTTGATCCAACATCGCCTGAGCATCGATGGCTGTCACCTCGTCCGTTTACGATGGAACTCAGCAAAGGCTCAGTTCGAGGCATCCGTTCGGGTCAACGCGGAAGGGATGAGCGCCAGAGAACGGGCCTAGGTTTGCGAGAACGCACGGGAACAGAAGGGAAATTCAATTCCATTTATGGCATTGCTATGGCCCATGAAGGCTCAATTATGGAAGATCGTAAGCAACGGCAACCGACGTTTGCTGGTTTGAAGGACATGGAGTACATGCCATGGACTGTCCGCAACGCGCTTGTCACGACAGATCTATTGGCGCTTGAACCTTCATTTGGTCAAGCCAAAATAGGTCACAGTAAGCAACCAATTTGGCCTCATCTTGGGATGAAAAAAGGCGCCAAAAGCCGAGGGATTGCCATCGACCCACGACCTCTTCCTGCTCCGGAGTTGCCGGCCGGAGCTCTGTTGGATGTTCTCGGCGTTCATGGGCCTGGTGTGAAGCGAAAAGTATGGTCGGCTAGCCGAATTCAACCATGGCTCACTTGCCCACGCCAAGCTTGGGCGACAAGCCATCTTCAAGCCGAAGATCTCGAACAGGAAAGCGAAGACCTTGACCACCGTATCCGCGGACAGATCCTTCACGATTCTGAAGCAGCGCTGATGGCAGCGCACGAGGTTCCAATCGGTGGAAAAAGCCTCACAACAGCTCTTCCGCTGCATTCAGGAAAGGTACCGACGCTCGAAGCAGGTTGGGCGTCCATATTGATTCACTTAGAGGCATCAGTGCCTTGGTTAACACGCAACGACGCAATTGCGGCTCACCGTTGCCGGGACCTCATTGGCATCAACCCGGCAACATGGCGGGGGCACCTCGATGGCGAATTAACAGTTGAAGTCGGTGGACGAATCGGTCGTTTGTTGGAGGCAGATTACGCCTTGGCGGATGTTGCCCCCCTTGCGTGTGAATGGGTGCTCAAAATGTCCGATGGGGCCGCAGTTGAACTTGATGCCCTCAATGATTCGGGAAAACCTGCCCCGTTTAGCATTCGCGGTAACGCAGACCGTGTCGATGAAATTTGCCTTTCCCCAGAGATGCGAACCGCAGCGGTTGACAAAGGCCTGCTGTCAGCAACCCCCCACACAACGCCTCTTGATGTACGCCATCCAAATCAGTCGGGAGGCGCCCGACGGTTTGTGGTGATTCGAGATCTAAAAACGGTCAACGGACCCAAGGTCAAGGAAAGTGGAAAACGCCACCTTAAGGCGCTGTTCAATGAAGTGCAGCTTGGGTTGTATGCCCGCGCATGGGAACTGGCTCATCCAGGGGACCGGGTGGTCGGCGTTGGTGTTGGAGAGGTTGGAGAATCAACCACGCACTATGTCGAATTAGATCCGGAAATCGAACCGTACCTTGCGGGGTTGCACCTTGGTGAGCGGACATCATTGGTGGCGAATCAATTCCGGTTTCCAGACGATTTAGAATACCAAAGCAACGGGTTTAGGGCATGGATGAATGAACGAATGCAGACCGCTCGACGAGCCATCGATACCGCTGAAGCGGGCCACATTCATCCGGTTCCAAGTTCCTCATGCTCCTTCTGCAAGGTTCGTTCAATCTGCCCTTCAGCCCTTCTTGGAGGTGAAGCACGTTGAGCAACAAACGCATTCCATTCAATCAGAGCCAACGGCTTGGGCTCGATATCGATCGCCACATTGCGCTTGATGCCGGCGCAGGGACAGGAAAAACCACTGTGATGGCTGAACGGTATGTGCAGCATTTGCTTTCACCAGTGCAACGCTCTACCCTCGTTCTCCCTCACGGTCCAAGAGAACCACTGAGCGGCCATGGTTCCCTCAGAGCTCCCGCCAGAGAGCGAACAGACCGAAAAGAATGGAAGGGGCTGCTTCCAAGTGAAGTGGTTGCTATCACCTTTACCAAAAAAGCAGCATCAGAACTCAAAGCTCGCATCCGGGCCCGAGTTGCTCAAACGCGAAGATCCCCCGTCGCCCCGGATGACGATGTTGGAATTTTTGATCCACGCGTCGGTTCAGACGCCGACATCGAAATGCTCCTCTCTTCACTCGATGAGGCTCCAATTTCAACCATCGATGCGTTCCTTTCTCAACTTCTGAGCCCACACCTCGACTTGGTGGCTGTCCACCCGAGCAGGGAACAAATCGCTACAGAGCGGGCTCCTCTTTTGATTGAAGAAGCCCTCCATTCGGCTTGGCGTGTTCGAACCGTTGGTGATGCGCAAGAAGCTGGTGTGCTTGGTTACGTGAATTCATTTATCGAATCAAGAGACAGACTTTCCATCGCTCTTGGAGGCCAAGCGCAAGCCTCCATTGTGCTGTCTGGTATGCTGAACAAATCCCTCTTCGTAGAGGAATCAAGGAGGGCCATAGAGGCCCATTCTCAGCGGTTAGGGCAGCCTCTTCGTCACGACGCAACACTTCCAGAGCAGTTATTTTTGGAGATGTTCACTCAACCGGTTGTCGATCAAATTGATGTTTTTGCGGTGGACCTGCATAGGGCGCTCAACGAGTATGTTGACCTCTACCTTGCTCATTCAACCTCCTATGTGGTCCCGGCTGAGGCCGATGCAAAAACAGATCAAACACGATTCAATCATCTGGTTCACTTGGCGCGTCATGCGTTTGTTGAAGACCCAATTGTTCGGACCCAATGGGTTTGGAGCGTGGCCATTGCTGCAGCAGGAGCGATTAAGACCGATGGCAGCGAAACAA
>DAPR01000073.1:4039-33377 GCA_002502605.1 Euryarchaeota archaeon UBA258 | reverse complement strand
GCTACGACCGGTTCCTGAGCGAGCAAGTCATCAATTTCTTCACGGAGTTCACCAGCGACATTGAGGTTCATGTATGGTTGGGTCACATAGACAATGGCCTTGGTTCCAGCTTCGTTCAAAAGCATTGAACGCACTTCCTCGGTGAGGGTGTCGAAGACCACATTGACCATGTCCTTGCGCAATCCTTGGCGTCCTTCTGGTCCAGTCAGTTCAAGCCCCAGCCAGACGTTGCACTGAATCGGATCGTTGCTCTCCCAACAAGGGTCATGGAGCAGATCCCAAAGGCTTCCCTCATACAGGGTCACGCCATCAGTGAGGGAGATTGTGGCGGGAATGGTTCGCAGGAACGTAATGATGCTCGTCGTGTTGGTTTCATCGACGGCATCAATTTGTAATTCAAGAGCGTCGATTGCGTCCAACACCGGCAAGTCGCGAATGTTTTCGGTGTTGTTGGCTTGTGCTTCGGCTGTTCTTTCTTCTGCATTGAAGATGAACAGCGAGGTTTGACCACCGCTGAATTCACGTGAATACTTGGCCAATGAATTAAGCGAATCAATGCCATCAGGTGCTTCGGATGACCCCGTAATCGGCTCGTTCATTTCATCGAGGTTGGCGACACCATAGGCCGTCACGCTACCTGATACGAGCAAGATCACAACGAACCACTTGACAGGCCAGGTGCCGATGTTCTTCCACATCGAGGGATTGGTTCGTTTGCTGAACTTCAACAACCACGCCAAGGTCGGTACCAAAATTATGCTGAAAATCAGCGTTGAAGTGATGCCGATGACGAGGGTAATACCGACGGAACGGATTGGGGATACGGTGACGATCATTGGTGCGATGAGCACTGAGAATCCGATCACAGTGGTCATGGCCGAAAGGAACACTGCAACGCCAGTAGAGCGGGTCATTTCGAGGACACAATCGCGGTAGAAATTGACATCCCACAAGTCGGGCACAGGTTCGAGTGGCTCACCCGACCGCCGCCGTCTCGCATTTTCATCGTTCGCTTTGTCAATTTCTTTTCGCCGAACTTCCTCGATCCTATTGACCATGTGAAGGGCATAATCTACGCCTAAACCAATTAAAATCGGGAATGTGGCCACAATCATTGGGGTAAGGGTGATGTCCAGCAGGACTGAACTGCCAAAGGTGACAGCGAGAGCCATGACGATGGGTGTTCCAGTGATGACCACCACTTTCGCCGAGCGGTGAAGGGCTGTGATCACAACCACTGTGCAGAGCACGGACCAAGGCAGAATCATCAGCAAGTCTTCGTAAATCGCATCTGAGACGTCTTCCAGAACCTTCGTAAGTCCTGTGACGGTCATTTCAGTTTCACGGTATTCTGATGGACGCTCATCAATCACAGCTTGGAAGTGGTCGAGCAACTCTGAAAAGTCCTTGAAGTCCTTTGTTTCGGAGAGGTCGCTTTTCATACCGACCAGAATGGCTGCTGTGTCCCATATTCCATCGCCATCCATGTCGTTGGTTGTGTTTCCATCTCCGTCGCTGTCGACGAAAGGGTCCATGTCGTTTGTGTCCTTGAACAGCGCGTCAAATCCACCATCGGACTCTTCGATGATTTGGTCAATGCGCTGTTGGTCCGGAATTGCATACGGGCCTCCACCGGGCAAATCACAATCCACATCCACTGGTATCCGGGTGTTAATCCCGTGAACGCACAGGGATTGGTTGAAGCGGCCATCGGCTGAGTTCACTTCTTTGATGACCTGAGCAGGTGAGATGATCCATAGGACACCATCGTCACGCCCATGGTCTGTTTTAGCGTAATCGATACCCCGCTCCAACGTTGCGCCGTTTGCGTTGTCATCATCCCCTTCGACCCAACTCATTTCTTTGAGAATAAGCTCGTTGGTGATGTTGGTGGTGAATGAAGGGTTATTGGCGTTAGGTGTCTGTATGTAGATGACAGCAATGTCGGTTGACCACTCTTCACGGACCTCGAGCAACAGTTCTGTGGAAGGTGCGCCATCGGGAAGGAAGATTTCGACATCATCATCGATTTGTTCCTGGAAACTGAGCCCTTGACTGCCAAATCCTCCAGCGATGATGATCAGAAGAACGACGACCATCAGTGGTGCTGCAAGGATGCTGTCATACATCTTGTCAATGCGGTCCATCGCCGTCTCTGTCATACGGTTTTGGAAATCCGTAAGTGGTTGAAGCCACCCGGCAAGGGAACCTCCATCCTCGCTTGCCATGCAACAGGCATGAGGTGCAGGGTCTTGAATGATGCTCATTCGAGCGTTCAAATAACGGGTTCTGTCGACCCGTCAATCAAGGCCAAATTCTCGAACCAAAAGGTGTCGAAGGAATCCACGAGCGCTTTGTAACACAAGACCCGTGGCCATGAGTGCAAGACCAAGAACGCCAATCCAAACCGCTGATAATCCTGGGCCCACGATGCTGTCGAGTTGGGTTGTAACGCCCTGAGCTGCATTCATTCCCATCGCCGCTCCAGTGGCCAGCAATCCTACTCCAGGCAGACCAAGGACGAGAAGTGGTTTCTTTTGAGAAAGCGATAACAGGGCCCAAGTAAGGACTGTAAAACCGTGAGATACGGCTGTGAAGTTTGATCCCTTTGGTACGTCATATCGGATCACGGTCGGGACTTCGAGGATCTTCAGTTGTTTTTCTCGAGCGTCCTCAAGCATTTCCAGCGAAAGTTCCATTCCCTCTGAATCAAAGCGAAGGCGCTCAAGTGCTGTGCTTGAAAATGCACGGAATCCAGATTGTGTGTCCTTGATGCCCAAGTCACTGGAAAGGTTGCTTGCCGCAGTGATCACTTTGATGCCCAAACGTCGGTATGCTGGCATATCGGTACCGCCGCCACCGTTGATGAACCGGGAACCTATGGCAAAATCTGCTTCTCCGTCAAGGATTGGTTTCAACAACTTTGGAATATCGCTTGCTTCATGTTGCCCATCGCTATCAAGCACAACAAGGGCGCTGACATCCATTTCTCGGGCTTTGATGAACAAGGTCTTGAGGGCAGCCCCATAACCTCGATTGGATCGGTGGCGGTAGACGATTGCGCCGCATGCTTCTGCAATACGAGCGCTGGAATCTGAGGAGCCGTCATCGATGCAAATGACGGCGTCAACGTGACGCAAAGCGGTGGTAACGACCGTACCAATTGTCTCTTCCTCGTTGTACATCGGCATGCCGGCAACAACGAAAGAGGGAGGCAATTGCTCCTGCTTATCCATGGTTTTCACCGTTTCTCCGCTTGCGTATACCTATTTAGTCGTATAGATTCAATTGAGGTAAGGAATATAGTTTGCATGTTACGCATATGGTCCCTCACTGCGCCGAAGCGCTGTGAGGGACGGCTCCTGCACGAGGCAGTCGGTCATCGAGGATGAGGTGTTGGAGGCGAGTTGATTCAGTTCGCTTCAATCTTGAAGTTGGCTGAGGGTGGTGACTGCTCGCTCACCGCTCAGAACCTTTCCAAGGGCGTTCAACGAGATCACGAGGGGCACGTAGGCTTGTCCATCGCTTGTCACGTAGGTCGAACAATCGCTGAAAGCGCTTGTGTTGATGGACACCTTGAGGGCGGCACCAGCGTTGCTTTTTCGGACGTAGCCGACCAGCAGGTTGTTGTTCATTTCTTGGGCTTCATTGGGTTGTTGGTTTTTTTTGCTCATGTTTTCACATCCGTGCACCGTCAGTGGTGCACAAAATGAACCAATTCCGTCTAACATCATAAGGCACATGGTATCGGCATAGCGAGCAAAGCCTCATACGCAGGGCTCGTCTGTTCAAACCATGCGAGCATTGGTCACTGGTGGAGCGGGTTTCATTGGGTCACATCTCATCGACCGTCTTGTCGCCCGTGGGGACCACGTGGTTGTCCTTGACAACCTTTCATCGGGTCACCTTTCGTTCATTCAAGAGCATCTCGACAACGGTAATGCAACGCTTGTCGAAGCAGATATCACTCAATTTGACGAGGTCATGGTGGCCATGAAGGGCATTGATTGCGTGTATCACCTCGCTGCAAATCCGGACATCCGCTTGGGCACGCGCATCACCGACACAGATCTCAAGCAGGGCACCCTCGCAACGTACAACATCGTTGAAGCCATGCGCCTCAACAATGTAGGGACCATCGCCTTTGCCTCATCCTCTGTGGTGTACGGTGAAGATGCACCCCTTCCTACTCCTGAATCACACGGGCCTTGCATGCCAATTTCGCTCTACGGTGCGAGCAAGCAAGCCGGTGAGGGTTTAATCAGCAGTTGGGTCGGAACCTTCGGCATCCAAGCTTACATCTTCCGTTTTGCCAACATCATCGGGACGCGTGGCACTCACGGAGTCATCTTTGATTTCATTCACAAACTCAAGAAGGATCCATCCCGTCTTGAGGTGCTTGGCAATGGATTGCAAGAAAAATCCTACATGGAAGTCGGTGACTGTGCCGACGCCATTTTGCATGTGATGTCCTGTTCGAACGATTCACTCAACCTCTACAACCTTGGTAGCCATGACACCGCTTCAGTGCGCCGGATTGCAGAAATCGTGGTCGAGACAACAGGCTGCCATGACGCAAGCATCGAGTACACCGGCGGAGACCGTGGTTGGGCTGGCGATATTCCACGGGCCATGCTTGGCATAGAGAAGATGCTTTTAACAGGATTTGATGTGCGCTACAACAGCGAAGAGGCCATTCGGCACACCGCACTTGCTCTGATTGAAGAAATCGGTTTGAACACGGAGATGAACTCATGAAACAAATTTACGATGATGAAGCCAGCACCCTGACCGATGCCTTTTTGAAAATTTCAAGCCTCTTTTTCGTTGGTATTTTGATCATTGCCTTCACGACCAATGGCATAGCGACAGGCACAGAAGAAGGAGAGCGAGCACCTGCACTCGATGGAGCAGCCTATTCTGGCAACGGCTGGGCCTCATTTGACTTCAGTCAAGAATTCGACACCGCTTGGGACGGCAATGTTTCCAGCGATTGGGTCATGATTGAATTCATGGATACCGATTGTCCTTATTGTGTGCGATCTGCAGATTTATTCGGAGAAGCATCGGAGATTTTCCACGGCTCCAACCCAGAATGGAACGGAGCACAAGTGAATTTCTTCGCAAGCGCGACCCAACTTGACATCAAGGGTCACGATTCCTCTCGAGAGGAGATTGCCGCATTCAGGGACAAGTCCACTGGACAAGAATGCGCAGGTGCAGATTGCGCAAACCGTGGCGGTTCCGCACACAACCTCATCACCTACATTGATGACCTCGACCAAGAAAACATGGATGAGTGGGACATCAGAGGGACTCCGACCTACTTCTTAATCCAACCAGATGGCATCATTGCATGGGTTTCAAACGGTGGAACCAACGTCGGTGATGTCAACCAAGACGGTGACGAGAACAATTACATCGATGCCATCATCACACTCGTGACCCGCGAGAACGGTGGTGCTTGAAGTGTCAACCACTCTTCTGCTTGCTGCATACGCTCTTCCTGTCGTGCTTGGCTTAGCGTTGATCCTTCCATGGACTTCGCCCCTTTTCCTTGNNTGAGCGAAAAACTCCCGTTCTTGAAAACACGCCGTGACAGGATTTTTGCAGGATTGAACCTCACGTTGCTTGCTGGCTTAGCCATTTCAGTTCAGACACAATGGATTCATGCCAAGGTGAGTGAGGGGGCCAATTTCTGTGCTTCCAACACCATCTTTTCGTGTGACGACGTGATTGGTAATGCAAAGTACAACACCATGCCGGTTCTCGATGTTTCATGGGGAATGGTCGGTATGTGCACCTTCGCATTCTTGCTGTTCCTCTCCTATGCCTCATCGAAGGAACCGAACGCAACATGGGTCAAAACATGCATCGACCTGGGCACCCTGATGACCTTCGGTGGTCTTGGCGTCATCGGCTTGCTTGTTTCTTACGAAATTGAAATGGAAAAAATCTGTCAATTCTGCACCATGGCTCACATCGCAAACATTGTGGCCTTGGGTGGATTCATTCAACTGCGCATGATGCATGGCGAAAAGGCGTGGAATGATTTGTACAAAGACTGAAGGAGTGGTGACAATGGCGAGTGAGCGTTTCATTTGGGGCACCATCACCACAGGAGCAGTCATCGTACTGCTTGTCCTTCTCGGCCAACAAAACACCATTGAATCATCCAACGGGCTTTGGTCTACAGCTGACGACCCACATCCATTGTCACTCGAATGTTTGGATCACGGTAACCTGTTTCGACATGACCACGTCACGTTGAAAATTTTCATCGAGGAAGAACGATACACCATTCCAGAGAACCTGGGGATCAACACAGGTGTGTGCAATAAATCTGGGGAGAACATGCACACGGTCCACACGCATTCACCCGGTGAGCGACTTCACATCGAAATGGCAGAAGGGGATGACGTTCCCCTTGGCGTTTTCTTTGACATCTGGGGCGTCCACTTTGATGACACAGGGATTTTCGATTACCGGGTGAACTCCACTCACGGCATCACCATGCACGTGTTTCAAGATGGACAACAGGCATCGGAGTCAAACCAGGTCGCCTCCTTTGATGACTATGTCCTCCTAAACGGAGAAATCATCGAGATCTACTTCCAAGAAATATGATCAAGGGGTAAAGCAGCCTTCAAAGTACAACGCATCGACATTGGTGTTGACTTCTTCCATTCGAAGCACCGTTACATCGATTCGCTCACTTCCGCTGTAGGTGCGCTTGAGTTCTGCTAGCAGGTGCTGTTGCACCCCCGCATGATCTTCGCCCCATAGCATGCTCAAATGATGATGTTGTTCACCGTTGATGGTCACGGTGTATTCAACAGCCCATTCTTTGAGAGGTTCGTTATCCTCCCATGTCACATCTTCCCATGTTTTTGCCATGGTAATATCTTGTTCTTGGAGGGTTATCAATGCATCGGGTTGATGCTTCACCTTTTTACCGGTTTACGGAAGCAAATGTCGCAATCAATGCGTATTGATGTGAGATTTCCGGTTTTTAATCACGCTTTTGCACAATAAGTAAGCCCGTGAATGCCGTAACACCCAGCACCACCCATACGGGATTCCATGCCTCGCCAGAACTTCGTTCTCGATAGGCAAATTCCAGTGCTCCGTAGGTTCCAAGGTCTTCTTGGGCTTCGATTGAATCGTAATCGTTTTCGTGAAGAAGCACAACACTGAATGAATCCAATGACCCAAATTCGATGCTAAAATCTGTGGTGCAAGATGTCGGGGCTTCGGAATGAATCAAACCGATGCTCTTCGAAACGAAACCATCGCCAAGCCTGCATTCAGCCGTAGCGATGACGACTCGGTCGCGCGCAGGCTCGCCGGGGTTATCGAACCCCTTCGGGACCGTCTTCCCGTGTTCGAGCACCATGAAGGTCAACTGCGATCCGTTCATGGCATGACCGTCGAAGGTTGTGATTGTGGCGTGAATTGATTCATTGATACGTTGAACATTGAACTGGAGCTGCGTGAAGGATTGTCGAGCGACTTCAAGGTCCAATATGTCACGTTGAACATCAACCCATGCATCGGTTCCTGTCCTGTACGCTCCTCCTTCAACCATGAATGTCGGCGTACCAGGCAGGTTCGCATCGACCGCCCTCAACCGCTCAATGCGATGTTGGGCGGCCTCTGGGCCAAACGCATCAACACCGTCATCGGGATGGTAGGCCATCAGCGCGATGCGTGAGGCATGTGCGTCGGCCACGTTCATCAAGTAAGGATCGATTTCCGCACATGAAACGCACCACGTTGTGGTTAATTCTTCAACGATTAAACTGCGACCGCCAAGGTTCGTTTCAATGCCTTCCTCAAGTGAGGTTCCCAAATCCACAACCACTGCCTGAGCGAAGATTGGCGCCTGAAGCAAGCCAACGGCAAGAAGGAGGACCAACCACCCTCTCTTGTGCGGTCGAGATTGACCCTTCGCCATGCTTCGGCGACGAGGGCGACCTCCTTCATCCCTTTGTTCTGGGGAGTTTTGAGGCGAGGTTTCTTCAACAGGTCGAATTCCACTCGTGATGAGGAGGGAGTGAAATGGCCGACCATTGGATTGAGAATCACAAGCGTGATTCATGGCGTCGACAAGCCAAGGCCAGCGGCTATCGCGCTCGCTCTGCTTTCAAACTAAAGCAAATCCAAGAGCGATTCAACCTCATCCGTGAGGGTGACGTCATCCTCGATGTTGGTTGCCACCCCGGTGGATGGGCGCAGGTTGGAATGGAACTTGTCGGCGAATCTGGATTCGTGCTCGGGGTCGACCTCGAACCTTGCCAGCCGGTTGAAGGAGCCCTTCTCCTTACAGGGGACATTACCGATCCACACACCCAAGAACGCATGCTTGCAGAACTCAAGGGGCGGCCATTGAATTCCATCGTCTCAGACATTTCGCCAAACATCACCGGGAAATGGGATATGGATCAGGCCGTGGCTATGACCCTCGTTGCTCAAGTGTTTGATTTCTCATTGCCTCTGTTGTGTAAGGGCGGTTCGTTTGTCACCAAATTATTCCAAGGGGTTGGGGTGGAGGAATTGATCGTTGCAGTGAAACCGTATTTTTCCGATGTGCGTCGCTTTGCACCTCACGCAACCCGAAACTCTTCCTCTGAAGTCTACCTCATTTGTCGTAATTTCATGCCTTGGAAGGCCAAGAATTTCTCCATTCTTGACAGTTACGAGGCTGCATTGAATCTTAAGTTGGGCGGCGATGATGTGGATGAAGGTCCTGAAATCATCAAATCCTCTTTCTCGGTTCGTCGGAAAAAAGCGGAATAGTTTGATGCCGGTTAAGGTGGAACTCACCTGGTATGGAACGAAACCCACAACGGCATCAACCAGCTAAAAACCAACCACGGCCCGCACGACAATTGTGCAGCAACCTGCGTCATGACGCTCCTGTACACCGAGTGGAATTGGTGGTCTTACGCATCTATCCTGTGCGCAGAATTGCTTCTGACCGCTACACGGGGCCGGTTGCTGCTGCGTGCGGCCGGGATGAATCAGGTATCATCGGCTTGGTGTTGTGGGGTGAACAAACGGACATGGTCCAAGTCGGCGACATCATTCGCATCACCAACGGTTGGTGCCGCCGCCGGAACGGCGAACTGGTCGTCAGCACAGGTAACGACGGGGCTCTGTCGATTCTTGATCGTTAATTGAAGAGCAGTGGTCCGGTTATGGGCAGAGCCGATTGAGGAGTTTACCGCCAACCTCTAGGTTGTACAGCACGCAACCATAAAGAAGGGGAGGGCATGGGCGGAGTGTTCCTGAGGTCCCATTATGAGTGAGAGAGCAACCAACTGCACCGCATCCGGCGTTCCTTTGCAAGAAACCGGTTCAACCACATTCCCTTGCCCCGGGTGCTCAGCACCTATTGGCCGCAGCCCACGCTGCCGAAACCAAGGCGTTCTGTACGTCTGTCCAGCTTGTGGATACCAGGGGCCCTGAGGTGAAATCATGGGTATGGTAGTCATGACATACAAAATCAATCCTGACTCTGACGTCGAGGATGTCGATGCTGACGCAATCGCAACAACCATCACCTCAATGGCTGATGAAATTTACAACATTCAATCCGTTGAAGTCAAACCTCTTGCGTTTGGCCTCAAGTTTGTTCAAGTCCACGTGGTCATGAACGACGGTGAAGGTCTGGCTGATGCCTTGGAAGGACGCATGTCCGAAATCCATGGTGTTGGAGAGATCGAAGTTCTTTCGATGGGCCTCATTTGAGCCCAACGCTGCAGCTGCTGAGCGCTCATTGCGCTGATGCTTTTGTTTCAATGGAAGAGGAGCGTAAGCCTCTCAATCAATTCGGAGCACGAAGTCCAAGGGGCAAATCAAAGTTGACTGAGTGGTCCTTGCATAAATTCACGGAGCAATGTGGTGGCATAGCTTCCACTCGAGAGCACAAATCGGAAGCGGATACAGGCGCCTTCGGGATGCCATCGACTGTCTGAGCCCGGGCCCGACTTCCATCGCTCGCCCATTGTTTCGTCGTTTGCAATAGGTACCGTATCGATTGCAAGTTCATTGAATTCAGTTACGAGGGCTCTGCGGGTGCCTCGCGTTGATAGCCTTGGGATGGCACTGACGTTCCAATCCGCATCATGGAGGTTCATTTGTTCGATGATCTTGGCCTCTATCGATCCAGATACACCTTCACACGTGTTGATTTCGCTTCCCGGTAGTGGTCCGGTGGTCACAAGGCGTCCAAGTTGACAATTGCGTGCAATACGAGGGAGTGTTCGTTCTTCAACGACCACACAACTTGATGCCTCAAGTTGTCCCTTTTCATCGATTCGACCGACTAAATCACCTGCAACAGGTCTGCTGATTGGCAAACCATCCTCAATGCGAGCGTGCAATGATTTGTTGAACACCACGGATTGAAGAGCGTGAACCGTCATCAATTGCAAGTTTCCAGGCAGTTTCTTGAATGCACCTACAAAATCATCGGGGCGAGCAAGGAGATGCTCGACCATTCGCCGCTCAAAACCAAGCCATTGCGGTGCAAGTTCCAACCCTTCTTGCGTTGGACCATGTTCCCGCACGTGAGCCCGAAAAGCGTGAACGTCTTCATTCTCCGACATGCCTTCCATTGCGATGTAGGTCATGACGGCCTGTTCCCAATCCTCTGCGATGACATACTTGCCAACTTCTGCAGTGACTGGACGACCGGATCCGAACCGCTGGGGACCAATCCAATTTGGGAAGGTGTTGTCTCCAAGGGTTGAGGCCATATCGGATTGAATGCGTTCAACTTCGCTCAAGGCATCTTCTGTGCTCATCGGCGTTCCATCGTTATGGGCGCAACCTCGAACGACGATGGTGAACCTATTTCCACGGTGGTTACCAAACCCAATCTTTTGATGGGTCCGGCCAAGCACTTCAATTTCAACATCGGGCATGTCGACTTCGGCGACTTTCTTTTGTGGGGCATCGATGACAAACAACTGCTGGGTGACAGCCCGTTTGTCTTTGGTCCCTGCAAAGAAGATTCGATTCCGTGGGATCTTGAGGGCCTTAGCCAAGTTATTGCAAAACCTGTTTGTCTCCCAGTTGGTGAGTGTAATTTTGGCGACTGTAAATCGACCCTTGTTGTCCATGTGGACTGGAGTCGAGATTTCTTCGACTCGAAAATCAGTGACCCTCGCTTTGAGAACACCGCCGATGCCGTCGGTTTTGGTCGCGTAGCCATCCAATCCAATGGCTTCTGCCAATGAATCCGTCCACGCAGTCATGAAAGCACCCCGTTCACAGGGTGATGCTGGAAAACTCAACAGCAAGTCCAGCCACGAGGTCTCTTAGGACCTTGTCGGATGCATTCTTGCCTTTCGTGCGAACGTAAAACTCTGGATCATCCAGTTCAGGGTGGCCTGGGAAGTAGTTGGCGTATTCCACGTTTTTGTGGTTGTTCAATCGCTCACGGAGCATTTGGAGAGCCGTGTGGCTTTCGCCGATAATGCGGAGGCGCAGTTCGTTCTTTTCTCGAAGGAGCAGTTTCACAGGCATGATGACCATTCCGCCCACTTGCCAACTTGTTTTGAACCTTCTCCCAAAAAATCCACGCCATTCTCCTCTCCTTGACCTCGTTTTTCGGTCCATTCAACCCATCGCAACCTCTCAATTTTGGTTAAAGGAGGTTGTGTCAAGGCCAAGATACCCCCTTCCTTTTGTAGTGCTTTGCGTTGGCAAACCCTATGGATACTTCCGCACTTGAGGCTAAGATGGCCAACGGTGCAGGATTGTTCCAGCGCTCGGCCCTCCTCATCCTCATTGTGACGGGTATGATCACGGTTGGCCTCATGGCTCATTTGACCGTCTCCCCTCCGGACTTCAACACCGACCTTGGTGATTTTGCACCGGATTCTGAAGCGAAAAAAGCCCACGACCGAATCCACCAACACTTCCCCAATGAAACGCGTCCATTGTTCATCGAAGTGCGTGCTGATAATGGCAGCAACATTCTTTCTATAGAAAACATGCAAACCATGGATGAACACCTATCAATCATCGAGAATGCTTCAGCAAGGCGCGGTGAAATGATCACGGTATGGACCACCGCACCAGGCATCCTACAACTCGCATTGGATGAGGAAGGCGAAGGCGAGGCGCTCACCAACATCTCGTCATGGGCACAGATTCTTGATTTGATTTTCGAGGATGACACCACGTGCACCATGACCAGCGACGATCAACTGCTTTCGGCGGCAACCTATGCCTCATCGGCCTTGCTCAACAAAGACTTGAGTCTTGATGACACATGCTCCTATCTTGAATCGGGCAATGGCAGTGCAGCCCCATTTGCTTCGACCACCTTGTGGGTCCTTGAGGTGGACCCGGATTTGGATGAAGAGAATCGAAGGGTCCTCCAAGACCAGTTGCGCGATGAGTTTGCTACCCTCTCTTCGGATTCATCGCTTTCTTACGGAGTCGTTTCACTTGACCTCATCTCCTATGACATTGACGAAGGAACCTTCCAAAACTTAGCGCTTCTCATCATCATTGCTCTGTTCGTGGTGGTTGTTCTTCTTGCCCTCGCCTTCCGCTCGGTACCCGACGTCTTGTTCCCCCTCATCGGGTTATCATCTGCTTTGATTTGGACCTACGGGGTCATGAACCTGCTCGGAGCTAAATTCACCGCCCTTGAAGTGGCGGTGGCTCCGCTTGTTCTTGGATTAGGAATCGACTATGCCATTCACTTGCAACGCGCCTATGCTGCCATACGAAAGGAACATCAAAACCCAGCAGAGGCATGGCTTCGTTCGTGTGCCCGCCTCTCGGTACCATTGCTCCTTGCGGTGGTCACAACCGTTGCGGCTTTCCTTGCGAACATCATTTCTCCGCTGCCGCCGTTGGCGACCTTTGGATATGCCTTGGCCTTTGGTGTGGTCTGTGCCTTTGTTTCAGCCACTGTGGTTGTTGGTTCCCTTCACGTCGTCGTTCGATCATTTGCAGTCAAAGAAGGAACTCAAGCCATCACAATGCCAAAACTTGTCGATCGCATTGTGGCTCTCCAACAAAAGCAACAGGTCGGTGTCCTCTTGGTCACAATCCTGATTTCTGGAGCATCGGTCTTTGGGGCAGCATCGCTTGAAACTGATTTTGATCTCGGTGACTTTGTTGACCCTGGGATGGAAATCATGGACGTCCGAGAGGATTTGGACACCAATTACGACAGTGCGGGCTGGAAACTGCTCTACATTCTTTTCGAACCTGTTGAAGGGGAAAGCACCATTCCTGGTGATTCGCTTTTGCTTGAGCAAATTCAAGGCCTCCACACCGATTTGACATCAAATCACGATGTGGTTGGAACCGATGAACGAATTCCCTCACCGGCCTACGAAGGACCCTATGTTGTTCTGAGAGACGCCATCCTGCGCAACAGCAGTTTCGGAGAAGCCCACAATCTGGAAGTCTTCGACGGTGATGTTTATGTCAAGAATTCAAGCCTTGGATGCAACTTGGCTGAGGTGTTCTTGCAACTGTCCACGAACACTTCGGTTGCCGATGCAATCAGCGGCGAAACATGGTCGGAGCGCGTGGCACAAACTGTGGCCATGGATTCCAATGGCATTACCTTCCTAAGAAACGAGGTCCGCGTCGAAGCCTCAACGTCCACTCAGGCAGAGCGTGTCATCGCCCAGGTCCAAACTGAACTTGGCTCAACAGATGACCGAGGCACAATGCGTGAGAACCTTGTCGACCACGCCGAACTTCACGTGACCGGTGACTTGGTCATCTTGCAAACTGTCCTTGACGGTCTAAGCGTCTCCCAACTCAAAACCACCCTCATTTCACTGGTCGTCTCAAGCGTCGTGCTGCTGCTGTTGACCCGCCGAATTTTACCAGCCGTCGTCGTGCTGTTCCCTGTGGCCCTTGCTTCGCTTTGGGTTGCTGGTTCAATGGCAGCGCTCGGACTGAAGTGGAACGTGCTGACCGTCATGGTGACGGCACTGACACTGGGCATCGGCATCGATTACTCAATCCACATGTGGCGGCGCTTCGAGGTTGAACTCGAACGTAGGGACACCCATTGGGAGGCATTGCGTGCAGCTTTATCGACCACTGGCGTTGCGCTCATCATGAGCGCACTTACCACCGGATTTGGCTTCCTGGTCCTTCTTTTCTCACCAATGCCCATCATCCAAGACTTTGGATTGATCACGGCGGTGACGGTGTTCTTTTCCCTCTTGTTGTCCCTGATTCTTCTGCCAGTCTTGGTTGAACTCTCAGCTCGAAACAAAGAGCAGGTGCTCGAAGTGAGCGACGGCACCGTCATCGAAGGATGATCAATAGACCGAAAGAGCGGCAGTGATGTCGTCCATCGCTAACCCTTGTTCACGGGCCACTAGGGCAAGACAAATCCAATCGCTTGCGTACGTGAGAGCTTTTGCTTTCCGTTGGGCTCTTCGTTCGACTTCCTCAATTTGCAATTGAGACTGACGTGCAATGAATTTGGTAAGCCTTGGCGTCAAGCGTGACCTTGGATCGTCGCTGACCACTGCTTTCACGGCCACAGTGGGTGCCTGTTGTTGAGGTGCAACGGGCAGTGGCGTAGAACGGGATTCAGGCGCAATCGACGGAGTTTGGGGCTCAGCACCCTGTGAAACGGGTGATAAAAGACGCGATGGGCGAGGGAACCAGCCAAGTGGAGAAACGATTCCATTCAACGAAACCGTCGGTGTAAGCGCATCCTCTGGGCCGGTTAACCAACCTGCTGCAATCAAGGCTTGGACCGCTGCTTCGGCTTCCTCGGGGGAAATCCAACCCATGTCGAAGGACATGATTCGCTCCAAATCTAAGGCGTCGAGTGGCCCGCCTTCTCGGTAACAAATAGCAAGCACACGCAAGACATCGTCCGTGTCTTCCTTGCTCATGATGGACTGTGCGCGTCCCTTGTTGAAGAAGGTAAGCCCGAATTTAACTCACTCAATTCGAGTGAATGTTTTGTCCTCATTCATCTGCCAGACACCGCATTCTTCGCCTTTGTAGACCGTTTGCTCCATCGCGTAATCATACTCGCCACCAGCCGGTAACTTCGACCATTCACTTACAGTGGTACCAATGGATGAACTTCCGCTTTCGCTGGTCGGTTGAATCAGTGCATCAAGGGCTTTCGAGCCATCAACTTCGGCTTCAGGTTCAGTTTGCGGTTGACGTCCTGGAGGTCCTTTCAGGCCTGCCGGTTTGGGTTTAGGCGTGCTCGACCGCTGGGGTGGGCCTCTGAGTGGCTTGGCCGTTACGGGTGGCTGTGTCAGTTCAGGCGCATCGACTTCGGGGTCCGAATCGACCGAGCCTCGTCGTCGAAGCAACAGCACCAAGCCCGCCAACCCAACGAGAGAAATTCCACCCGCTGCGGCGATGGTTGCGGAACCAAAGCCTGAGGTGCTGGGGGAGAACGATGCGTTCCAAGCGTTGTTGGTTTCGTCCACTTCCCACATCAATTGCTCGGCATCGACTTCGACATGGAGGCTCCATGTGCCACTTGGGACGGTGATGGTGCTTCTGAGGGTGGTGGCGGTGTTCATGCCAATTTTTGTGACCAGTTCGCGTCCGACAAGGGTTCGCTCACCGTCACTCTCAGTGTAGATTGACACGTTAAACGGATCATCGATGGCTTCACCAAGGCTTGCCAATTGAACGGCGAGTCGCATTGTCTCGCCGGACTCCCGTCCGCCACTTATTTCGACATCAGTGATTGCCAAATCTGGGCCATTGCTGCTTAATGGCAACGTCAACCAAGGGTCGAGTTCTGAATTTCCACCGTTTGCTGCAAGCGTCCAACCTGCATCGTCCATGCCCGAAGCCCAGCACACAATGCTGGCCTGTGTTGCGAGCGTTGAAGGATTGCCAAGCGGGCTAAAATCAAACACAAAGGAAAACATCGTTTTGCCATCATAGACCGTTGATGAGGCCTTGCTTTGGCTGGAAATTGGCCAGGAATCGCTCAAGGAACGAACCTGGCAATGAAGCGTCAGATTTCCAGACCAGAGGTTCGCTTCTTGGATGTTGGCACCAATTTCAACTTCGCTGAGATGGAATCGCGAAAAACCACTGCTCAGCGTTGAATCGAGCAGCACTGGTGCCGCTCCATCAATTCTTAGCGTTGGCAGATCGATGGTCAACAACTCCCGAGTGGCATAGGGGTCCCAAATGCTGAGTTCAGTCTCAAACAACAGTCCAGATCCCAATGGTGCATCAAATTCAATGGAGAGTTGGCCGTCAATGGCTTCACCCGAAGTACCACCGCTCCACCGGTCGGTTTGCAATTTGCCGTTCCAATACACGGACACAGGGCCGGTGTAACTTGTGTTGCTCAGTGCATGGTGGATAGAGGCAGTGAGGCGGATTTGTTCGCCACTTTGTATGCTCCAACCTTCACTCAAATCGCCTTGAACCTCGCCTTCGATGTCCATGAGCGAATCAAGGACAACTTCCATTTCTGGCTCGTAGGTCCATTGTTCTTCGAAGGTGACGGTTTGAATCCCATCATAGTCTTCGATGACCACATCAATGCGTCCGTCGTTGCTTCCCGGGGTGACAAAGGTCCAATCAACAACCGCTTTGAACTCGATCACAAGCGTTTCGCCAAGCACGGCGTTGCAGCCTTGTGTGACTTGCATTCGAGCGTCGAGGCCTTCGCAGGTTCCGAGGTTTGTGTTGTAGCGTAGACCGAGCGTCGGATCGTTACCAAGCAGCATGCTCACACGGGTGATGTCATCGATTTTGTTGGCGTCAGACACTTCGAGGCGCCATCCAAATTCCTTGGTTGGTTCGAGCCTGATCGGATTCTCTGCATTGCCATTGTCCAAGGCTTCGAGGCTCAATAACTGTCCTTTTGCTGGTGTGCGGCTTTCCCACCAAAGCGTACCGTCAGCAGCTGATGATGGACCGATGTCGAAGCCGGCGAGGTCTGTGCCCTTCAACCAAATGCGCACCAATTGATGGTCGTCGTTGGCGCTTTCATTGACCTCAAGATGAATGGTCCAGTCGTTTCCATCGTTGCTAAAATCAAGTGGATGTGGAACATATTCGCTTGCTTCAGAAGCACCGTTTCCGGAGGTGTCATGCAGGGCTTCAATCCAAATGAACCCTTGAACCGTAGCGTTTGAAAACCCACCCACATCATGGTAGTGAAGCGAGACTTGACGGTTGTTCTCTTCGTTGGTGTACGCTCCATTCATAGGCTCGGTGCTGGTCAACACCGGCGCCTCGTTGTTGATTTCGACGGTTCTGTTTGAGGCCAACACATTCAATGCTAAATCTTCAGAGGTGCGTGCTTCCAACCAAATTCGAGCATCACCCGAGGTGCCATTTGGAAGCTTGAACTCAATCGACGTTGTCGAACCGATGTCCAAGGTGGTCCAGACGCCTTGGTAGGAGTAGAACGTTCCACCCGATGCCTCAGTGCTGGTTACATCGATGTTGATTCGTGCTTCGATCAATCCATTCAACAAACGAGCACCTGAATTGGTGAAGGTGTGGTCAACGGTTGCGCTCAACGGGGCATCACCGGGGTAAATTTCTCCCTCGCTGACCGAACTGCCGCCTTGGCTGCTGAAACTCGATGTCATGTCGAGCACCTCAACCGTGAGTTCGTTGTCGATGGATGTGATGGTTGGTGTTGTGTAACTCGTCGTTGCCGCACCATGGGTTGAGGTGCTCATCTGCAGGTAAGGTGTGCTCAGTCCGTCATTGACGGCAAACGACCAATCAACAACATCGCCGTCAACGCTGGAGGAATGTGTTGCCTGAATGTCGGTGGAGCGCAAGATTCCATCGACATCATCAATGCTCAAGGATGAAGCACTCGGGTCGTAGGAAAGAACAGCAGGGTCAAGGCCTGTGATGTTGAACCCATCATAGGTCGTCTGCCGGATTGTCAGGCTGTATGTCGATTGGGCATCGTACGCAGAATGGAAACTCTGCACTACGCTGACTTCTGCGTTTGGATTGAGCACACTGGGCGGTGGTGAGAAAAAGCCTGCTTCCTCAGATCCCACTTCGACATGATGGAGTGTGGGGGTGGCCCATGCGTTGAATTCAGTGGTTTCAAACACGATTCTGTATTGAATGAGAGAATCGCCCTCCACAGCGTCGGTGATGGTGTGGTTCCCGATGTTGAGCGACTCAGAACTTTGGTTGGCGCCTAACGGTCGCCATGGGCTGTTGCTGATGTCGTTTTGCGTCGCTCCAGTCTTGTATTGCATGGTGAGTTGCGTGTTGACTGGGGTGATGCCCTCCAACTCAATCCACAGTGGCGTAGCGCTTGCTGTAAGGCCAGTGCGCAAGTCAAAAATATCCGAGAGCAAGATTCCTGATTGTGAATTGGGGTTCTCGTGCGAACCCGTGGTGTCCGAATAGGCAGTGCCCCAGTTGCTGAACCGCCAAGCGGATGTGTCGCCACCTGCGTAAACCAACGCACCATCGACGTTGAGCATATCAAAGTCGTAGAGTGCCGTGTGCAACGGATCATGAGCGTGCAGTTGGCCAGTGATTGGGTTGTAGCCACGAACTTGGTCGTACCTCAAGTTGTTATTCCGGCCACCGGCAATGACGATCTCATCGTTGTGAACAACGGCTGCATGCGATGAAATTTTGAAGGGTAAATCCGAACCATTGGTCCATGTGTTGGTGACAGGATCATAAATTTCAGTGTGGTTTGCAGACTGGGTCGTGGTTTGATTCAATGCAGCATCAAATAAGGTCACAATTCCACCCAAAGCGTACAACTTCCCATCGAAAGCAACCAACTCAAAGGAATGGCGTGGTGCGCTCATGTTGGCCATGTAATCCCACACGTCAGTGGCGGGATTGTACCTCATCGTGCGGTTGGTCAAGTCTGATCTGTCCTTCATCCCCACTCCGCCTGCTACATAGATGAAACCGTCGAGGGTGTCCATGCCAGCCAGGCCAACACCCGTCGTAGCGGGCATCGAAGTGCCGTCCGTCCAGTTGTTGGTTGCAGGGTCGAAGATGTGGACCATTCCATCGCCCATGATGGCAGGTGTTGCATAGGGGTGGTAATCGCCGATGGCGTAGATTTTTCCTTGGACAGTCACGCATTCGTGATAGGCTTGAGGCTGTGGTAATGTGTCAGGGTTGGGCGACCAAGTTTGGTTCGCAATATCAAACGTCTCAATGAAATTCGTGATGTCTTCATCACCGCTCTGACTTGGATTTGGATCGTAGCGTCCACCGATGAGCCAAGCCTCGTCAGTCACGCTGTTGTATTCCAAACAACCAGCAGTTCGCCTGAACATCATGCCTGGTGCAGGGGCTGTTTGGAAACTGATGACCGGCCGGTCGAGCATTGGTGTGCCATTGGCGCTGTTGACCGTGATGTTTGAGGGTGTGAATCCATCGCTGGCGTTAAATCCGGCAACGACAGCGATCACTGAGGCCTTTTCGTGGTCCTCCACAAGGGGTTCTGCGGCGTCAAGCACCCCGCTGTACGGCAGAAGCAACATACCCGCCACCGCCCAAAACACGAAGAGGAAATGACTTGAACTGAGGTTCGCCATGGTGTGGGACTTTGACGGCGATTCAAGAGGCTTGCGTGCCCTTGTCTAGTCCATACGTTCTCACATTCTTCATAGAGCCTCGTCAGCAAACACACATGCGACGGCCATAGGTTCATTGGTAACGAACTGTTGCGCCGGGGTGGAGGGCTTCAAATGGTACGTGAATATATTGCGAGAGACCCTCGAACAGGGCTCCCTCTCAACGTTGCAAAAAGCAAGCGGGTTGAGAAAAAAATACACAATGAAGTTGGCCCATGGGTCAGCATTTCAGACGCCGATGTGCTTCCGCTTGCCTTAGGGCAAACAAGCGAGGTTCAAACTCGCTACCTCGATCAAAACCACACACATGGACGGGCCGCTGGGGTTCGTGCGCTTGGCCGGTTCAGCGGAAGCAGGGTGCATGAGGCCCACAAAGCACTCCTTATCGCCTTCGAGCAAGATGAAGCCACCATCAAGGTCGCCGCCCTCAATGTGTTGCCCGAAATCGCAGTTCGAAAATCGGATGAATTGTTTGATTGGCTTTCTGTGCTCCTCGATGACGATGATGCTCAGGTTCGTATGGCTGCCAGCCAATGCCTCGCACTGACGGCTCCAGTGTTCCCTTCAGCGGTTGAAACCATCCTCGCAAACGAAATGCGTTCCTCAAGCAAGCCAAGGCAAACGGCCGCTTGGCGTGGGCTCAAGTCCTTGTGTGAAACTTGGCCCGAGGTTGTTGTTCACCACATCGATACCCTTCTCTTAGAAGACGACCCTGCGTTGCGTCGAAAAGCGGCAGGGCTTCTCAAGAGCGTCGTGGCTCGTGGTGGACCGTCAGTTTGGGATTTAATCTCATGGTCTTTGAATGACAATGACGTGGAGGTGCGACGAATATCTGCCCGCACCCTACCAAGTCTAGCCAAGAGGGAATCGAGGATTGCGACCGTCTTTGCAGAACGAGCAATGGTTGATTCGGATTCAAAGGTTCGTCTGAGTGGAATCAAAGCCCTCCAATCAATCGACACCGATCATGGGCGTGCAAGGGAACTTGTCGTCAAGGGGACCTCCTCAAAAGACATCCAAGTTCGCAAGGCGTGCGTCGATTTACTGCCTCGTTTGTTTGGCGAAGATGTGTTGCGAACCATGGCCATCGATTTGCTCAAGACCGAAACCGACCCTTCCATCAGCGCCTCGCTCAAAGAGATGATTTTCGACGCATCCATCGAAGGCACCGAAGCTCAGAAAAACGCTCAATTGGCTCCAGCACCAGCCGTTCCAGCCATCGACAGGGAAATTGCAGAAGCCCATGGGAAACAAGTTGGTTTCGAACCACTCCGCCCAGATTCCACTCCGTTGGAGCCAAAGGATGCCGCTCCTAAAGAAACACCAACCACTCCCCCTCAGCCAGCAGCAGGTGCGTACAGGGCTGTGTCCCAGGATGAGATGATGGGATACGACGATGAATTTGAGGATGAAGAACCTGAAACGGACGATGAATACTTCTGATGTTCATTCGAATGGCTCGATGTTCTCACACAAACCATGTCGGCATTGTTAAGAAGGGAGCATCAGTGGCCGGAGTGCTTAGAGGTGTTTATGATGAGTTCAGGCGCATTTAATGACAAGGAAGAACAGTTCGACCGTTTGTGGGATGGAATCACCCCTAAAGGGATCAACCGCAACAAGTCGCTCAAGTTCCGACAATATATTCTCGAACACGTTCGACAGACTAAGCGCCCTATGAATCGTGAGAACGCCCGCAAATACTGGATGGGCATTCTCCAACAAGAAATCGCAGAGCGCGACAATTACTGATTCAATTCGATTGGGTTGCCACCGTCTCGGCGACCCACTCGCACAACCGAGACGGAGATGATACCATGTTCACCAAAACCCGCTTCGACTCATGGGACCTACCAGCCGGCCTTTTGGACGGATTGGCAGCCCTCGAATGGACCCACGCAACTCAAGTCCAGAAAGACACCATTCCACTCGCCCGCCGTGGCCTCGATGTGATTGGCCAAGCCCGAACCGGCTCAGGAAAAACCGCTGCCTTTGGACTGCCTATTCTAGAGCGATGCAGCCCGACAGGCTCTCTTCAAGCGTTGATCCTAACCCCTACGCGTGAACTTGCGAACCAGGTGGCTCAAGAATTTGAATCGCTCCAAGGCGAAAGTGGCCTTTCCATTCAGACCGTATACGGTGGAACTGATTTGGAAAAGCAAGCTCGAACCCTCGGCGACGGTGTCGACATTATCGTTGGAACACCCGGTCGAGTGATGGACATGAGCGAACGGGGTCACATTGACCTCACTTCACCTTCCTTGTTTTGCCTCGATGAGGCGGACCGCATGTTGGACATGGGATTCTTCCCGGACATCATGTGGGTGATTGAGCGCATGACAGGGCGAGAACAAACCCTCCTCTTCTCAGCAACCTTCCCACAGGAAATTATTGACACTGCAAACGAATTCATGAACGAACCCGAGTTCGTCTTGACCAACACTGAGGAATTGGACATACCACCAATCGACATGTACAGCGTTCGAATTGGCCGCGCCAACAAACTCTGGGTGCTTGGACGACTTCTTGCTGGCATGAACGATGAAGATCAAACCATCATTTTCTGCAACACCAAGCGCATGGTGGACTTGGCTGTCCAACGCCTCTCCAAGCATGGGTTCTCAGTTGAAGGCCTGCATGGCGATTTGAGCCAGAACCAAAGAGAAAAGATCCTTGGACGGTTCAAAGCTGAGGAAATCAAGACCATTGTTGCCACCGACGTCGCAGCCCGTGGAATTGACGTGGACGGAATCACCCTCGTCGTCAACTATGATCTCCCAGTCGACTTGGATTCTTTTGTCCACAGGGTTGGCCGCACAGGTCGTATTGGTCGTAAGGGTGAGGCTTGGAGTTTGGTCTCACGGGACGACGCTCCACAACTTTCCAAGATCATGGCCACCTACGGATTGGACATCATCGAATCCGAACCTCCGGCTTTGCCAGAAGGTATGGACCGAGACCCGGTCAAGCGACAGGATGATTTCGGCGAAACAGCGGACGTTTTTGGCTTTGTGACGCTCGAATTGAACATTGAGCCTACAGCAGCAGGTTCCTCAAGAAAGGTCTCCCAGTGGTTCACCGATGCACTTCGTTGCAATGAGATGGCCATTGGCGATGTTCATTTCGAAGGCGAATCAACCTTCATCAGCATCCATACCAGCAAGGTTGGATTGGCCATCAAGGCGCTTCAAAAGAAAGAAATGTCTGGCCAACAAGTTGTTGCAACCATCGTTGAGTGAATTCACTCTTCTTCACTGGAGCGCTTCTTCCAAGATCCCTTTTTCTTAGATGCGTGCCTTGAAGTCGGAACTTTTGGCTCCAAGGATGCTTCAACCCCAACCGCGGCTTTTCTAGAGGGCCATAATCCGTTTTCATCAGGACGCTGAACTTCGATGGCACCAACTCCAGCACACAGGATTCCGAGTGCAGATAGGGACCAAGCGTAACCAATCGCATCGTCCCATCGGTTTTGGGCTTGACCACATTCGGACGATATGAGATCAAGGCTGTAGCAGGTGTCCAGCGTTGACTTTGCATCCATCGCTTCGGTGTTGCTGGTCACGTTGTACGCTGCTGAAGCGATCAGCACAGCAGCCAGCATCAGCAATGCGATTTGGAGTTGGTTGGGTGCTCTGCGGATGGTCAATCGCCATTCGCCTGGTGTCCCATAGGATGCATCAAGTGTCCGTGCTGGTCCTCCAACCAGCCAAAACCAAGCCACCCACATGCCGACGAGGACAACCATGAATCCCCATTTGTACACCATTGTGTGCCATTCCCACATGCCTGTTAAGCAAGCGGCATCGTTCGGCAGGGCTGCACAATCTTCGAGTGCAATCGGATAAAACACCACCAATCGCAGCAGGTTGAGCACATACACGATGGCACACATTACGAGGATTGAACGGATCTTGAGTTTCTGAGGCACACCTTCAGTCATGGCGACCAGCGTGGAGAGGAAAATCATTTCATGGACGCCAGCGCATTCATCAGAAACATAGAGCGCTATGTGATCGAAAGTTCCTGGGAAATCAGGGTGGTTCAATTCAATTCTTGTCATCCACCCATTGTGCATTCCTAATGTGGAAGCCCCCTCGCCATAGAGGAAATTGGTGATTGCGTTCCAAAGATAGGCTTCTGAAACTTGAATCGGAGCGAGGGTGTCCGAGGGCATGGTCAAGAACCAGTAAAACGCCTCAACGCAAAGCAAAGCGAGTGGGATGCGTGCATACCTCAATCCGAGTTGTGCCACTTCCGACCATTCCATATCGTCTGGCTTTTGCGACGATGTGGCGGTGGACACCATGAACCGTGGTGTGTGTTCCTCCTCATCAACTTGCGGGCCAAAGGGCAACAAGAACACTCCAGCAGAAGCAAATTGCCAAATTGGCGAAAGGTGCACTTCATACCAATGAACATACAGGGCCCTTTGTGGTCGAAGTGACGCAGTTGGGCACCGCTTCGTCGGTACAGCCAACACACAGACTCAATGTCATAGGTTTTTTCTGTCCAATTCCCGTTGCTGAAGCAAAGAAAGCACTGGCCACAATGGGCCAAGGTCAAGTCCTCGAGTTGTGGGCAGATGATCCTGAAACATTGCATGATCTTCCAATGTTAATTGATCGGACACCTCATCATCTTCTTTCTATAGAAGAGGGCTCAGGAGAGTATCGTTTCCTTGTGGAGGTGGCAGCATGACCCCACCAGTTGTGGAACGAAACTCAGTTCCAAGTGAAGCCAAGTTACCCACCGTGAGCGGTGAATTCAACATCCGTATTTTCCACGAAGCCGAGACTGGCCACGACCATGTGGCGCTCACTCTCGGGGACATGGGCGGGCCAGATCCCGTTCTTGTTCGCTTGCACTCCGAATGCCTCACTGGCGATGCATTTGGCAGCACACGTTGTGATTGTGGCCCCCAACTCCAAGCAGCGATGAACGCGGTCGTTGAGCGAGGGTATGGTTGCATTCTTTACCTGCGCCAAGAAGGAAGGGGCATCGGACTCCACGCCAAAATCCAAGCCTATCACCTCCAAGACAAAGGTGCAGACACCCTTGATGCCAACCTCATGTTGGGTCTTCCAGGTGATGGACGTGATTACAAAATCGCAGCCTCAATGCTCAAAGCGTTAAACATTCCAAGCATCGAATTGCTGTCGAACAATCCAGACAAAGCCGAACAACTGCTCGAATACGGCATCGATGTGGCTGCACGAACCGCGTTGGTGGTTGGAGTGGGTCAAGAAAACCTGTTCTACCTTGAGACCAAGGTTGAACGAATGGGCCACACCATCTCAGAAGCTGACCTTTCGACAGACAGGCCTGACAAGGATGAGTAAAGAGGGCCGTGACCGAGAATCGAACTCGGGCTGGCAGAACCACAATCTGCCGTGCTAACCCCTACACCATCACAGCCATGAGAGGTACTTCGCCGTCAAGCGCGTGGTATTTCAATGGTGCGTACAGCGCAACAGGTCGCTGATGCCTTGCCATGCGAGCAGAGGACCCTTGCATTCAAGTGCATTCGGCCTTGTAGGCCTCACATGCGAACTCTAAGTGCGAACAAGTTCATTGCCAGCGGGCTGCTCTTGTTGTTTGTTTTGGCACCGCTATCCAGCGTTTCAGCACGTTCAGTGCATGAGACCACTGCTGTTGATGTGCTGCCTCAAGGTGATTTTGAGGATTCATCAGCATGGCATATGGATGCTTACACCTCGTTTTCTCAAGACCAAGCACTCTACACCGATGCCATGGTGGCGGACAGTCGCCTCACCATGGTTCACGATCGGCCAGTCAATCTCGACACAATGGTGTTCTGGGCTCAATCCACACCGACCAATTCCAACAATTCGCTTTACGCACCCGATGGGGCCTATTCGTGGTCATCTGGACCTGAGATGGAATTAACAAATTTCTATGCTGCCGGCTCGACGCAATATGAGATTGAGCAGGTGAAGTTGGTGTTCGCTTTCGCAGTACCTCACACGTTGTCCCAAGACTCAGTGCGCTTCTCTGTCGAATACAACGGTAACTTCTCATCCCTTGCCACCTTTGCTCACACTCAGGCTCCCCTCGATCACATGACCAATTATTGGAAGAAAGACATCAGCACACTCGATGCATGGACCTGGTCATCGTTGCAAGACCTCATTGTCACGGCGAATTATGAATCGGTTGGTTCGACCGATGATTCACAACTGAATTTGGATGCAGTTGGAGTCGAAGTCACCATGCAAACGCCATGGTACGGTGGGGAAGTGGCAGAAGCTTCCACCAGCTTCAGCGCACATGAAACTCCAGTCATTGTCCTTGATTTGACGGCTGGAGAATCCGACAACATGGGCTATGCAGCCTGTGGACTGCAAAGCAGCGTCGAGGGCACCACCGGGCAATGGACGAGCAACGTCATTGAAACGCCTCCAAACCAACGCATCGGCCGCGTTCATTTTACACTCCAAAACGAATCCCTTGATGATGTGGTGTTGCATTACGCCTCCTCCGCAGATGGAACCTCCTTCACGGCGTTCGAAGCAATGGATGAGCACATGCTGCTGCCAAACCAGCCTTACAGCAAAGTACGGGTCACAACCACTGAGGCATGCATCAGTGAGATCACCGTTGATGTGAACGACCCAACATTAACACTGAACGGGCGAATCTTTGGCGATTTGGACGGGCTGGATTCAAATTATTCCCGCTGGCTGTTGTTTGTCAACGATGAACTGGTCACCAATCAACCGGTCGAACTCTCTTCCTCACTCTCGCTTTCTTTCCCAGTTGGTGCGCACATTCACAACCCTACCGCCCCGCTTCTTGTGGAACTGAAAACATGGTTTACTTGGGATTCACAAGGTGGAGAAAGCACAACAGCGTTTGAAGTGACTTCAATGACCATCACTGGTGGCTACAACATCACATGGGATGAGGATCCGACCTGTGTTGCCGTTGGCGATCAAACCATGATTGAAGACGGTGGAGGTCGAATTCTACCCTTCCTTCATCGGTGCGAAGACGACCGTACAGTCAATGAAAACCTCGTTGTTTCATTCACCAACACAAACCCGAACCTCGTCCTCGTTGACCTTTCCCAAGGTGATGTTCGCGTTCGCTTGATGCCAGAGGTGTCCGGCTTTGCAACCGTGACGACAACCGTCCTCGACGAAGCAGGAAACGCTTGGTCAGAGGTGTTCATGATCACCGTGAGTTCGGTTGATGACGCTCCGACCCTTACCGAATTCCAGTCGATTATTCCTGTCCAATTGTCGGTGCCAACAACGCTTGACTTTACCTACAGCGACATCGATTCGAACGAGTTGACCTCAAGCACCAATCGAAGTTGGGCTTCCGTCGATATGGCGGCCAGAACGATCACTGTGAACGCACCATCGCCTGGGTTCCACTCTGTGCTCGTTTCGATTTGTGACCAAACAACCTGCACTGAACGCGCGATGGATTTGGAAGTGATGGCCCTCCCCGACCTCGTCATTGAAGCGATTGATGCTGGTGATGATGCCATTGTTGCAGGCGATGTAGCCGAAGTACGTGTCTTCGTCCGCAACAACGGACAAGCCGATGCATCCATGATCTCCGTTCGCTGTGAAATGAATTCAGAACTGATTTCGATTGGCACATTACCAATTCTACGACCCGGCGAACTTGGCTCGGTGACATGCGACTGGGGCGTGCCGGAACAAACGGGCGTGGTGCAGATCCGTGCGGTTGTGGACCGTGGCTTGGAAATTGATGAAGGTGATGAAACCAACAACGAGGCAGCGATTGCAGTTGAGATCGAAGCCAGTCCATCCACGAACGGTGACTCTTCTTCGTCGTCAATCAACATCAGCGACGGTGCCTTCTATGGCCTGACCATTCTTGGCCTTCTAGCCATTGTTGGCGCATTTGCTTTCTTGTCTCCTGCCAAGATTAAGAAACTCGAATGAACGGTCCAAACAACCGCTCTGATGACGGATAACGCGAAAAGTGGCCTCAAACTTGATAATGGGACCGTCTCACAAAAATTTGCTTTGAGGTCGTGGGGACCGTTCAACTTCGGTTGACAAGGCGGATGTGGGAATCATGTCAGTATTGAAAATAAGAATAGAAACCGAGGAGTACATTTACGAAGAATACATCGAAGCGTGATGTCAATCACGCAAAGTTGGTGTCACTCAGGTGACTTCCAACGTCGAGGGTAGAGATCGCCATCCATGAGCACCATGCTCGGGCGTGCGATTTCGCCTTCTTTCATCGATGGGATTTCGTCCGTGTTCGTCGTAAGGGTCACGACGCCGACCGCCTCATTTTTGAGGGTTTGAACGTAGATCTCCTTGCCTGACGCAACGCCAGATGCGATGTTGACGAGGCCCGGGCGCAGCAAAGGTGCTCCGTGGGCAAGTGCTGCAGCTGCGCTGTCTTTCACGGTAGCAGACGGCAAATCCAACAGCAACTTTTCGATTGGATGAATGATTTTGAGCAAGGCTTCAGGAGCATCGCACTCTTTCCAAAGCCAGACTGCATCAGCCAGTTCTTGCAAAGTCACGCAATCTTCGAGGGCAAACACTCCAGAGGAATCACGGCGCAGTTCTTTGAGTTGAACTTTCATGTTGAGAAGGAGACCAAGGTCTCTTGCCATGGTACGAATGTAGGTTCCTGCCTCACAATGGACTCGGGCGATCATATCCTTGCCGGAGGAATCAAGAGGTTCAAACTGGAAGATTTTTCTGGTTCGCACCTGAACCTTGACCGCTGAAACTTCTGGTGGAACGTTGTAGACCCTTCCGGTCAACCTCGCCATTGCTTCACTGAGCGCTTTAGGATCGACTTCTTCAGCAAACCGAAACACACAGATGTATGACTTCTTGTGGTTGAGGATTTTCTTGGTGACCTTCATTGCTTTTCCAGCCATGAGGGGGAGCACACCTGTGGCAAAAGGATCCAGTGTCCCTCCATGGCCCATTCGCTCAAGACCAAACAAATCCCTTGCCCATGCTGCGACTTGGTGAGACGTAGGGCCTGCTGGCTTGTCGAGCAGAATAAAACCGGCGGCTAAGCGTTGCTCGACATCCCTTGCGTCGGGGTGAATTCCAACTGCTTCATTCGTGGTTGCGCTGTTGTCGAGAAGATGATGTGTCATAGAGAAGCCTCCAATTTTTGAATCACTGCAGAGAGCACTTGTTCCCTGCTGAGAGTTGTTGCATCGAGTACTATGGTATAGGGTTCGCGCTGTTCAGGCAAGAGACCGTACAACTCCATGAATCGCTCTGCGTCGACCGCAGTTCGCATTTCATTGGCGTGCAGGGCCTCTTCCAGAGTGCATTGCTCCCGTGCCACGACTCGGTTGGCTCGTTCTTGGTCGTCGACCTCGAGCCAGAGGCGGACGCAATCAAGATCAAGCTTGTAGGCCCACCATCCCGAAAGGCGAGATTCCACAATGTCCTCCGCATCGTTCAGTGACATACGTTCCTGCAAAAGGGCATCGAGTTGGCGATCAACATCTAAATCGCTCTTGCATAATTCTCCAAACTCCGCAAGGCTCAGACCACGTCGCTTCGCCTCTTGACGAAACACTTCACCGCCATTGAGCGAGGTCCAACCAAAATGGTCCATAAGGCCGTTTACGAGGGTGCTCGTTCCGCTTCCTGGATGGCCAGAGACCGTGATCTTGACCATGCTTACACCCATTCGTGGCGGCAGACATCGCAACGTTTGGTGCGTGGCCCTAAGGTTGAAATCATGTCCATCCCACATTC
>DAPR01000073.1:0-3937 GCA_002502605.1 Euryarchaeota archaeon UBA258 | reverse complement strand
GAGTTTTGACGCTGACTTCGTTGCTGCCGTCTGCGGGCATCGGCGCTTTTGGTCTTGTTTTGACCAGCGACCAAGTGCAAAAGTGGTTCCTTGATGGTTTCACCTGACTTCACCATTGGATGGGATCGGTATCGGAACAATTTGATGTGACGGTCAACAACTCGACCAAGCGGTGCACTCATGCAAATGTAGGTGCAAATCCATGCTGGGAAAAAGAGAAATTTGTCTTCAAGAAGGTTCCATTCTGTGTTCCATGGGAGGGACACATAGTCGACACGGAAATTCTCAACGGTTGTGGTCAACCAGGCAAAGATTGCGATGATAAACACCATGGTGAACATCATCGGTTTCATGGCACCCATTTGCACCTTGAGTTGTTCTGGCATCATTTGTTGTTGAAGCGTTGTTGCCTTTTCTTGCAAGATTGGGTCACGGCTCACTCGAGCGTCATTCATCATCATGCGGACTTGGCGTTGTCGGTGGCCAATGTGCGCTTGAGCCATGGGGTCGGTGAAGACATTTCTCAACACGGTGTTCATGGTCATGGAAAAGGTACCTAAGATCAGCACCGTGAACACGAAATAGGATTCTTCAGGAAGGATTGGAGCGAGGATTGGGTCCGCAATTGAGCCGAGCGAATTCCGGATTCCTGGATTCATGATGAGCAAGGTCATCATGACCATGACACCCAACATCATCAGCATTGAACCGCCGGGGGGTTGGGGTGGAGGCGGTGCGTTGCCGTTTGCCATGGTGAGTGGGCAACGCACGGAGGGCATGAAGGTTGGGTTTGTTTTCTCTCCGGTAGCGGTGCATTTTGCGGTGAAATTGGCGAGGGTTTCAAACGGGAGCGCTGGCGTGGCTAAACCATGCGTCGCAGAGAGCCGTTGGACATCGACCGGACATGGCAACACTCAGTCCCTGTACCAATGCCCAATAGGCCAGTGTGCGTAACTGAAGAAGAAGCCATCGCTCAATTGGCCCGTCTGCCCCATCCGCCTCGGATGTTTTTGTGGACGGATGCTGAACGGCGCTGTTTACCAGGCTGGGGTTTTGTCGCCAGCGTTCGCCAGGGCGTTCCACCTGAAGGCATTGAAGCAGAACTCGATGCTTGGAAAGGTCAGTACCCTGATGCGTGGTTGGCTGTGGATTTGCGTGACGGGGTGATTCCACCCTCCACATCCAATCCCCTTGATGCTGTGCTTGGAAGACTTGGACGTCCAGTTCTCATCCTTGTCAGTCGTTCATCCGATCACGAAGATTGGCCTCAATGGGTTCTTCCAGAGTGAACAAGCATCCGCAGCCCTCACGCTGAGAGCCTCAACGAACCGGCTCACGATGTGAAATCGTACTTGCACGAACTGCACTCTGTTGCGTCATGTGCGTTCATTGTCATGCAAATTGGGCACATCTTGTCATCAATGGATTCCTCTTCTTCAGCAGCCTCTTCTTCAGCCGGTGCTTCTTCGGCCGGTGCTTCTTCAGCAGTCGTTTCGTCTTCTGCCTCTTCGGCTTCGTCCTCTGATGATTCAGTGGACCATGCTTCTGCTGCTGCTTCAAGTTCAGCCTTTTTGAGGTATCCGTTTTCGTCCAAATCGAAGTTTGCTGCATGCTCAACAAAAGCATCACGTTCAGCGACATCGATCCCCGATGCCTCCATGACTCGTAGCAACACATCTTCTCGCCAGGTGACCTTTGGTGTGTCCTCTGAATCTTCAGTTGCATCTGCCTCTGACTCAGCTTCATCAGCCTCAACTTCTGTGTTTTCTTCGGCTTCTTCTTCTGTTTCTGCTTCAGGCTCGGGAGTTGCTGGTAGGTCTTCGGATTCAACTTCGTCACCAAAGTGAACGCCGTGGAATCGGTTGAGTGCTTCTGCATCAATTTGACCGGATCCCTTGATTTCCATGAAGACATCAAGTCGCTCACCCTTTCCAACGAGTGGGACCATCCAACTGATGTGGGTTCCACCTTCGCCTTCTTCGGTGCTCATCTTGCAATCGGTTCGCTTGTCGCCGCCAGCACCACGAATGTGCCAATCGGTAATTTCGAAGTTTGCTGGCATGACATCGTTGATGTACACGTCTTGGAGAGCTGTGTCACCGTTGTTCTCGAACAGAATGAGGACTTCGTATCGTCCCTTTCCACCAACCGGTAGAGTTTGCTTTCCTGCTGAGAAGTCACGTCGGTTGTGGACAACGCTGATTGTTGGTGCATCAAGAGCGTCTCGGCCACAGCGTGGTCCAGCCTTTTCAGCGCTGAATTCACAGTGTGCTGGTGCACGGACTGCGTTGTTTTCTGGCGTAGGGTCTGGTGCAGAGAGGTCGTATTCAATGGTCAACGACTTTCCTGGCTTGAGGCCGATTGGTGCGACGATACCAACCATTGTGGTCATGGTGTAACCAAGGCCGTCAGGTGAACGGTTTTCCTTCTCGAGGGTGATGCCCTCGGTGATTTCGGATTTGAATTGGTTGTCTGCGATGTCCTTTCCGTCAACCTTGACGGTGAAGGATTCCAAATCTGGTGCTTCAAACAGTCCAGGGACATCATCGGTAAATCGAACGACATTGATGTTGGCGGAACCGTTGTTGGTGAACGTCAGGCAAGCCGTCAATTTTTGCGGGCGGTATGAACGCAGAGATCCAGTGGAGTAACTCTTTTCCAAGGATGCTTCAACAACTTCGAGGGTGCTTGACTGCAAGGTCAAACTTCCTTCTGTGCTTCTCGAGGCACGCGGTAGGATGGTGTAGGACAAATCCGTAGCGAAGTCTGGCTTTGATTGAGCCATGACCGTACGTTCTTCCGATTCCCACTTTCCGTGGGGTGGCACATCTTCCTTGACATCCTTGATGTCAAACAACAGGTCCTCGCTGCCCTTCATGCGAACCTGAAGTTTGACCAGGTCAACGGCGAACGAAGATCGGTTTTCGAATGTGGTCTTGCACAACCAGTTATCTGGGCGCTCGTCTTCGCGAACACGCATGTATGAGAAACCACGGCAGAACGCATCAAGTTCACGGAAGTTAAGGCTCGATAGGGTCGAGTCGGCAGTGTAACTTGCGGTTGCAGCGCCAGCATCAATCTTGTCGGTTCCAGTGACCATAATCGTACCTTCAATCATCAAGCTGCGCTTTTCGCCAGCACCGAGGGCGCCGACATTCCACGTTAGGTTGTTGTTTTCGATTTCTGCACCGGGTGCGTGTGAAAAGGACATCTCTTCTGGCAGTGGGCGAACAACGACCACTTCATGAATGGCCACTGAAGCGACGTTTTCAACTTCCAGTTCAAGGGCAATTGGGCCGCCTTCATCATTGCATGCAACAGAGAGGGACCGTGCAGATGTTCGTGCAGGGTTGGTGTCTAAGCGCTCTCGCAAAACGAGCATGCGCTTTCCATCAACCTTGTACTTCATGCTGTAATTCTTTCCAGCCTCAAGTTCGTCAACGGACACGTGATCTCCGCCGATGTCTGTAGCATCAGCATGATCAAGGAGCACATCGATGTCGTAGATGCGGTCTTCAGCAGACGGGTTGTTGACAGTGAGCGTACCCTTGACGGCTTGCTTGACGATTTCACCGTCTGAGGTGAGGGTTGATTTTTCGATTTCATGGAGGGTTCCTTCGAGCTTGTCTCCGATGATTCCATCAACTTCAGCGCTGCTTCGAATGGTCGCTCCAGCTTGTTCGCCGGTCAAGTCCATTGGTGCAGCAAGTGGGTCTTCAGCAGGAGGTGACAACGGGTCGACATCGCCTAGAGGCGCCATGAGGGGGTCAACCGGTGCATCCATTGGTGGAGCGAGGGGATCTTCAGCCATTGGTGGCGTGAGTGGTGCCATGAGGGGATCTGCAGGTGCTTCCATTGGTGGAGCGAGCGGATCATCAGCCATTGGTGGCATTGGTGGTGCCATGAGGGGATCTGCAGGTGCTTCCATTGGTGGAGC
>DAPR01000024.1 GCA_002502605.1 Euryarchaeota archaeon UBA258 | reverse complement strand
GGCGGCGTTATGGGATGAATCAAAAAACACCTTTGAGTACAATGAAACAGCGGTCAATGAAGAACTTGAGATTCGGCGTGGATCCTATGGCGAGGTGGCGAGTTACACCGCTAAAAACGTCAATGAAAAACTGCTCTTCTTCACTCCAGTGTTCATGCTCTGGGATGCAATGGGAATGATGATTTTGGGTATGGCCATGTACCGGCTTGGAATCCTTTCTGCTGCCCGTTCATCCTCGTTTTATGCACGGATGATGGTTGGTGGTTTCACAATCGGATTGGCAGTCAACGGGTTTGAACTGCTTCGCGCCGTTCAAACCGATTACGATCCAATTGTCATCACAGGTTACTTCCAGAGCACATACCAACTGGGCCGCATTGGTATGGCGGCTGGGTGGCTCGGTGCTGTCATGCTGTTGTGCCAAAGCCAAGCCTGGTCTCACCTTCGTGCTCGACTGGCGGCCGTTGGACGGACAGCATTGAGCAATTATTTGCTTCACTCAGTCATCTGCTTGGTGCTCTTTACAGGGGTTGGCTTCGGTCTTGTAGGGGTGTTGGAACGGTGGGCATTGTATGCAATTGTGATCGGCATTTGGTCCCTGCAATTGTTCCTTAGCCCGTGGTGGCTCAACAGATTTGCGTTCGGTCCCGCCGAGTGGTTATGGCGTACACTCACCTATGGCACTGCTCAGCGTTGGAAGATCCATTGACCCACAAATCTCAACAACGGGAATTGTGCGTTGGTTGATGATTCAGCCCCCAAGCGTTAGAAAGGGCAGCCGGCTCGACAGCCTTGATGTGGAGCACTCAACAAGCCCGGCGGGTCAGTTTTGTCGTGCTCATGAGCCTCGTCATGGCCACCACTTCACTTGCAGGCTGCACGGGTGTTCTGGACACCACAGTGGACCCTCGGGCTTCGCTCAATGCCTATCCTCTTCAGATTCAAGAAGGAGAAACTGTCACCTTCGATGCGCGTGATTCAGAGGCTGTTGAAGGCGTCATCACCTCCTACACGTGGTCCTTTGGAGACGGGCTTTCTTCTGAGACAATCTCTGGCTTCACCTCACACACATACTCGAGTTACGGCATTTTCACCGCACAACTCACCATCACCAACGATCAAGGTGGCACCGACGACATCACTGCAACAGTGATTGTGAACGGGGCGCCTCAGTTGAATCTGACATTCCCAGAAGTGATTCGTTCCGGCGACTCAGCTTTGCTTGATGCAAGCGGCAGTTTCGATCCAGAAGGCAAAGATCTCGATTTCGCTTGGGATTTGGATTGGAGCGAGGACAGCGACAAAGACGGTGACCCACGCAACGATATCGACGCCACCACAGATACGGTTCTCATTCCAACCAACCGTTCAGGAACCATCACTGGAAGCCTGCACCTCGATGACGGGGCCGGAGCAAAAGCCGAACAGGTGTTCACGCTCGACGTTCTTACCCGTCGCTACGAAGTCAGTTGGGAAACCATCGAACTGGAGTACTCTTGGGATGACTATCTGGATCAGGGAGAGGAATGGCAAGGCAACATTACGCCCGGTCTTCAAGGACGCGTGCTCGACTTTGAGGGAATCCTCACCCTCGACCAAGATTTGTTCGCTCCACAGGACAACTTCAGCCTCAGCGTGTTTATCGTTGATGATGGCTACAAGCGGTCTGACCAAACTTCTGGCGAGAACTTGACCTCAAATGAATCCGCTACTGCAACTGTTTCCGGTCAAGAACTGAATCCGTTTGGTGAAGATGGAATCTTTGATTCTGATTCGGAGCAAGAGTTGCTTGAACTGCTCCTTATGGATGCTTCAGCACGAGCAGGCCAAGGTGACTGGACATGGAGTGTCGTCGCTCAGCAAGCAGACCCCGACCCGCTCTTCGAGGGCTCACCCGACCCAGACCCAGGAAACGATTGGTCGCTTGTTGTGCTCGTCAAATTGCATGTGCCAAAATTGGTTGAGATTGCTTACGAGTGACCACTTTGGTCAATGGAAAGGCGTATCAACCACCTGCCCGTCGTCTGCCTTGATTGCAATGGTCGAGAGCATCGAAATCAGCCGCGTCAACATCCGTGATTCGTTGTCTTTGGACGTCTCGGTTTGGATGAACGATCCAAACGATATGGATTTCCGACCCGCTCTTTCAGTTTCTGGAAGCACCTTCACCATCTCGAGCCTCACCGACGGTGCTTCGTTGGCTTCGATTGAACTTGATGAAGATCAAATGGAGGCCGTTGTGCGCGACCAAGCTGCTGAACTCCGTGTTAAATTCCACGTCCGTGGAATGCACGGCGAACTCAAAACAATTCACCCAATCATCGCAGATGGAAAAGCAAAAAAGTTGGCCACTGCAAACTGGAAAACCACGCAAAAAGTCACTTTTGAGTGATTTAGAGCGTCTTTTCCAGGTGGGATAACCACCGTGTCTTTCATATTGGTTCAAATCGATTTTCCGTCTATGCCACCACGCAGAGAGGGAAAGGGTTCCCAAAAAAAGGCTCGGTTCGAGCGATTAAAAAATGAAATATTACGGTTTGTCGGGTCAAACCCCGGTTGCTCCGCACAATCGATTGTAGCGAGCTTGTCAAATGATCGCTCAATGCGCAATCACGGCCTTACACCCCGCAAGGTTGGCTTCTTCATTCCAAGGCACCTTGGTGATTGCCTTGAGTGGTGGCAGGACCATCGCGCAGGTCGCCGAGTGTACGGTGAATTGGGTTGTCCACAAGCCCCTCGCAAATCCTGATTTATTGCCATTCAACAGGGGCGCACTCATGTATGTCGGGCGTCACCCGCAGCGCATGACGGGTACGGTTGCAGCGTATTTCGACCTCGATGGGACCCTCTTGGACGCATCAAGTGAAAAAACGCTGACGATTGAACTTGGAAAACGCCGACCCTGGCGAATTCCAATCGGAGCAGTCAGTTGGTCGCTCGGCCTTGTCGGCAATCTTCTCAGAGGTCGCGCCTTTTACGACGCAGCACGAAACAGAGGGCATTTCTCATTCGCTTCTTGGAGTGTTCTTGAGGCGTATTCCTCGAGGCTTGCGAAGGAAAAACTCGCTTTACATGTGTCTTCAGAGGCAAAGGAAAAACTCGCCTGGCACCGTTCACAAGGCCATCGACTGGTTTTGGTTACCGCTACGATTGCGCCAATGGCTGAAGCGATGGCTGACGTCCTCGGCATGGATGCGGTCTATGGGTGCGGCCCAGAACATCGAACTGGGATGCTTAGTGGTTCGGAACGAACCTGGTCGGTCCCGAGAAGAAAAGGGAAGGTACCGGTTGTTGAAGCGGATGCTGCCGAAAACGGCCATGCGCTGAGTGAATGCTACGGCTATGGGAACACACACGCAGATTCGTGGTTCATGCGGATCACTGGAAATCCAGTGGCCATCAACCCCGAGGGACCCCTTCGCCGTCTGGCCGAAGAACAGGGCTGGCCCATGCACGAATGGCGAGTTTGATTGCGCAACGCATACGCATTCTGTGAGAAAGAGCGGCCCCACCGCGATTCGAACACGGGTTGCTGGCTCCGCAAGCCGGCGTGATATCCAAGCTACACTATAGGGCCTTGGTGGTCGGTCCACCGACCGCTTGGATATAAGCGCAACGGGTTGCGTTTTCTTGTTGTAAAACAGAGCAACAAGCAAGGCTTCATCACGCCCTGCCGCTTGGGAGCATCATGGCCGTAGAACTTGCTCGTCGGGTCGATTACCCGATGTTGGACGGAGCAAACATCGCGTACTTTCCTCGAATTTTTGACCTCGCACATCGTTTTTTCGAAGAGGCGTGGGAGCCAATGTGCGGCGTTTCTTACCCTACGATGATCAATGAGCGGAACATCGGATTCCCGGTCGTCCATGTCGAAACTGATTTTGAGGCACCCCTGCGTTATGGGGACACAGTGCACGCAACCCTTTCCATCGAAAAAGTCGGAACCACCTCTTGCACATGGTACTATGAATTCCACAACCAACACGGGGCGGCACTGTGGCGAAGCACACAAGTGACCGTGTGCGTGAGCATGGACTCGCTCAAGCCGATGACCATCCCAGACGACCTTCGCCAAGGTTTGCTCGAACATCTCCGGGTGGTGACAGAGTGAGTGATATGGATTTGGGATTTTCAATGAGGATGGAGGATGAAGATTCTGTCCCAACGCCTCCCATCGATATGTTTGCCATTCGACCCGATACCAAGGGTCCAAAATCGGTAGCAGTGCTGATCATGCTGGGCGCTTTGTTGCTTGCATTCCAAGCCTACGGCGATTATCAACTCCATTCCGCGACCGATCTTTCAGATGAAGAAGTCAACGCTCTTCTGACCACTCCAAACAGTCAGGCCAGCGATGCGGACGACGTTACGCCCGAACAATACCAAGAATTCCACGATGCGGCCCGAGAATCCGGCGGCTATTTGATTCGTGCAGTAGGTCTTGGAATTGCTGCAGCCCTGATGTTTGTAGGAAGCGGGTTGTTGTTTGGCCTGAAGCCAGTAGGGGCTTGGTTGAACGTCTCTGCGGCGATCATTGGCCTGTTCTCAGGCGTGATTGGCAGTTGGCTTCTTGGCGGCGCTGCAGCAGAGAACCTGACCGGCCCTCTGTTGCTCACCTACGAGATTCTGACGTACTTTTGCGGCGTGTGCATGATCACTTGCCTCAGCGTTGCAGGCCTTCCTTTGTTGAACGCACGTGCCCGGCTTGCGCTCTATCCAAACGATAAGGTGACGTTGGTCATTGAGGATGAGTGAATCTCATTCATCTGCCGGTCTTGGCCATTTTTTGGTGAGCGCCTTTTCAAGCCCTTCATCCAATGTTGCATTCCACCAGTCGCTGCCCTGCCATATAGCGTATTTGCCGCGGATACCACGCAAGTCGGCCCCTGCGAATTTGCAGTTCCGGAAATTGGAGAGATTCAATCTTGCTTTACGAAGGTCAGCACCGCGGAAATCCGCACCGTCAAAGGCTGACTTCATCAGATCAACTTCATACATCGAGGCGCGTCGGAAGTCACAGTTTGAAAAATCGCCTTCCGTCAAATCTGCCCCATCGAGGATTGACCGTCGGAAATTGGATCCAGCATGCCTCCCTTTTCTCAAAACCTGCGCTGCGTGATTCTGGAACGACCAGTCAAGCACAACGGATTCTTGCTCGCCAGTTGATTCTCGAGGGTCATCGCCCCCACCACCAGACATTACCATGATGCAGCCTCATGCAGTGGAGCGTTTATCAAGGTGAGCACGACCTTCTTCAGTCAAGTGTGCAAATCTATTTTTGTCTTCTTTTCCGGGTGGGATGACCAAGAATTTTCGCTCTCGCAACCGATTAAGGTAGAGTGAGAGGTTACCGGGTGGATCAATTTTAGCATCACTGAACAATTGGTTGATGACTCTAGGTGGGCTGTCTTGGATGCCTTCGACGCTCCGTAGATAATGAATTGCCCCGAGCACCTGGTCGGGTTTTCGCTCCAATGAACAGGTCTCAAGAAGAACTCGGAACGCTGATCCGCGCTCAGGCAGGCCCTTTTCCTTAGCAGCAGAAACTGCCGCCTCTAGGGCATCCTTACGAGCCTGAGCAAGGCGATCAAGCATGATGGTCCATGTGTCATCTTGGCGATGAAGAATCAACTGCTCCTCCACTTCCATTGCTGCGCCTTCAAGGTCAATTTCAATGTCACCGGCGATGACAGAGACCTTGCTGTTTGCTTCCATCCCGTGCCCTCAACTTGAATTTGCAGGCCATTAGGGTATAATCCTTTATCGTTCGCGTTCTTCAAAAAAGAGCTTATGTTTAGAACAAATTCTTGCGTATTTGCGTTCATTAAGGTCATTTTCTCCGTAAGGGACTTGAAGGGCTTGTGACCACAGCGGAGCAGTGAAGACCATGAACGGCGCCCCCAGAACCGCTTCTCTCCTCCTTGTCACCTTGCTTCTTATGCAATCATTTGCAGTCATTTCAGTGACCGCAAACCCGACAGGGGGGATTGTCAATACCTTCGATGGAGGTCAAGCAACTCCGAGCATCACCCTCACGGCGGGTCAGACCAACACGGGGCTAGGAATCGAGGTTCCACGCAATGTGACGTTCGAATCCGCTTCCTTCCTTGTCAACGCAAAGGATGAGGTCGCCTCGCCGGGACAAGTCTACATCGACATCGGCCAAGACGGCGTCAAGGAATGGGCCTTCGAAGGTCAAGGCTATGGCAATCTTGGCCATCAAAACTCGTTCTTTAACGGGAACTTATCGGCTGAAATCCCTTCCAACGGTACAGCCCTCTCACCACCGCTCTTCCTTCCGTTCGCGGCATCCATCGCCACCGCCCAAATCAACACCTCATTCTCACCAGATGTCAATGGAGGCTTGCTTTCAATCGGTGCAGTGGCCGACTATGTATCCGATGATCTTGACAATGATACCCGCCCAGAAATCGTCGTGCTGTCAACAGATTTCACAACCACTGGATTCAACGCAGGAGTGCTGTCTGTCGATTGGATGCCAACAACAGGACTCCAAACTTCGAATTGGACTCAAACATGTGCCGGCGCAACAGAGGTTGATACAGGGGATTTCAATGATGACGGGTATGCAGACATCGTCGCTTTTGACTACGGTTCTGACCTTGCTTGCGTTCACTTTACCAACCCAACGAGCGGTGCCTTGGGAGCAGCTCAAGCATTGTCGTTGTCCTCTGGTAGCATTGCCGGTGCGGTTGGAGACTTCAACTCCGATGGGTATTCTGACGTCGTATCGATTCACTCGAACGGTATCTTTTCTTTGCGAGCCTACAATGACAAAACCAGCGTTTTTGGAAATAACCAGACGCACACTGTCAACATGAATGGGTCAACTTCAGCTGCGGCACTCACCATGCTGACAACCGGTGTGTTTGGGAACAATTCCACTCTGTTTAGTGCAGTTGTCACGGATTTCCTTGGCCACAGCACCCCTCTCTATTGGGTCAATGGCGCCGGAATCACAGAAAACCCGAATCATTTCGACGGGATTGAATCACAACCAATTGTTGGCGATGTCGATGGTGACGGGGACCTCGACTTCATTGGTACAAATCAACAAGGCTACACAATTGCCCTCAACACTGGTTCGCAATGGAACACGACGAATGTTCTCTCTGCGGTTGCGCTCACGAATGCCTCAATCTTCGATCATGATGGCGACGGAGCAACATCCCTCATTGTGCCCAACCCGGGTGCAAGCGATGGTAATTCGCAAACTATCGATGGTAATTTGACCGTCTTTTCAGTGAATTCAACCGAGATAGGGAACGTCACTTCGGTGGTGCAACCCTGGTCAATCCCAACCGATGCAAAAGCCGTCGACATGAACGGTGATGGACTGCCTGAACACATCATTTCTGCTGGAGATACCAGTCTTGGTCTGTTTATCGGTGCTTGGAATCAAATTGGTATGGACATCAATAACGATGGTCAAGACGATCTCCAAGCAACAGGCTATGCAGGTCATGCAACGTACGGCATGACCCCACTTTACATTCAAGATCCGATGGGAAATATCTCCTCGACTCTGGCTCCGTTGATGAACGGCCTACCTTACACTGCAGATGGATTCAATGTCCGTCTTTCGAGCATTAGTTTTTCGTTCTCAAACATTGGAGACGGCACATTCAACCTCTCGGGAATGGACATTGGATACGATGCAGATTTCATCGTTGAGGACAATCCCTCTTCGGCAGGCAACCTCACCAACATCATCAACCAACAACAGACTGCAGGGACAGGCAGCTTCGTCGTACCTCTTCCGATCAATTCCACGATGAGCGGTACGTTTGCCGTATCTGGCCTCATTGCCCAGTATACTCCCGGAGCCCCCAATCTCGCTTTGCCGCCAACGCCGGTCTTGTCGGTCATGGAATTAACCTCGGAGCGGGTTCAAATCGAGTGGCAGGAAATGATGGACTTCGGTGATGATCTCATTGAATTCGAAGTGTTCCGAACCCTTGAAGGCGGTACGTTTGATCTGACCTCACCCTATTCGATTGAAGGGGCCAACATGTTTGTTGACGAGGAAATAGTCCACGGTAACACATACCAATATGCTGTGCGTTCCTTGCACTCATTCGGTGTGACCAGCAACATGTCGACGCCGACAACACTGACCATCCCTTACCCTTCCCCGCCTGCAGCAGTGGCCAACCTCACTGTGGTTGACACACCAAATGACACAGGTGGTTCGTTGGACATTTCATGGGATATTTCCATCGATGGAGCCGTTGAATACCAAGTCTACATCGAATCAGAAAGCATTGATTCAATCGAGAATCTCACCGCTCTTACGACCATTCCTCATACCACCACAGCCCCTACAATGATGTTGAACACCACGCCCCTTGGCATCACAACCATCGATAACGAAGGGACCTACGTGGCGGTTGTAGCGTTCGACAGTTATGGCAACGCAACAACCGAGTTTAGCATGGTCGGGCCAGTCGTATCCCTCAATAATTCGCTGCGCTCAGCAGAACTCACCTACGATCTAACCACAACAGGTTCGAACGAAAACGATGGGTTTGGACTGAGCGCTTTGGATTCAGTCTACCTCAACATCACCCTTGCCAGCGGCGAATCGCTCTTGGCCGGCGAATCGCTCGAACTGACGATTGAAGCCGCAACAGCCAGCCTTACCCTTTCTGGTACCACTGATGCAAACGGTGTCTGGCAGGCAATTGCGGTTGAGGACCTCACCGAACTTGGAGCGACATTTACCACGTTCTTCGACGAAGCAAGCATCACCATCGACTACCTTGGAAACGCTGGAGATGCCACCATGCAACCTGTAGGGGCGACTTCGCTTGAGATTGAGGGTGCAGGTTTGCTTCGAGCTGCAGTGACTGCAGACGCGTATGAACTCGAACTCGATGCAGCAGGCGTGTTCAATCTTGAAATTGACTTCTCTGCTGAACTGCCCACCCAAAACACGTATCTTGAGGGCCTTGCTTACACCTGGACGCAGATGAACGCCACCGGAAACACCACCAGCACGGGTACAGTCGAAATCAAAGGGGGCCAAATTGTTCTCTCCGGTACGGCGAACTCCACCGACACGCTGATCTTCACCTCTGATTCGTCATCGTCCTGGATTGTTCCTTCAATCGACCCGCTCATGTTCACATTCACAGGCGGTCCAGATTCGAACACAAATCAAACAACAGGCAGCAACGAAACCAACGAAACAAATGAAACAGAAGAACCAACCTTCCCTGAAGTGACCCTTCCCGGGGTCCTTGAATGTGGAACTGCGGAGTATTCTTGGGAGGACAATGGGACGGATGAAGCGATTACGTGCACCATTACCAATCCGAATCCGTTTGATGTGTTCGTCGGGTTTTCCTGGATCACTGACCCGATCACGCCTCCACCGTTCACCTTCGAGTCGTCTTCCTTGACGGGGAGCGGGCCGAGCCTCACCATTTCTGCAGAGGGCTCGACTCAAGTTGAATTCCAACCGGTTCGTAATGGGCCATCTGACGGTTTGTTCCCTGGCATCCAGGGAGTGGAGTACGTCGTTTACATCACCTGCTCGGAGTTCGGCGGAGCCAATCCGTGCGACTCCATGACCACCTCAACCGCAAGCACTGAAGGTGAATTGCAATGGACGCTGGGTGAACAACCTGAGGTACAACAACCAGTTGACACAACACCAACAGAAAACAAAGGTTCAGCAACCCTCATCGTTGGTGGTATCATCGGTCTGTTGGTCCTCATTGGTGCTGGAGCAGGCGTCGTGTTGCTGAGAAATTCAGAAGACGAAGATGATGATTGGTACCTCGAAGATGAAGAAGAGGCACCTGAACCGAAAGTTGTTGAGAAGCCCACCAAACCAACCAGCAAATCCCTCGACCAACTCAAATCGGAAGGCCATTCAATCGACGATGTCGATGCCCCCGAAGAACGGCGACCAAGCCTCTTTGACGAGTTTGATAACGAAGACCAAGGCGAAATCGAATCGTATGATGTCGAAGCAGCCTTGACCACCGAGGAAGAAACGATGGAGTCCGAGGAAGAAGACGACGGCATCAGCGTCGATGAAAACGGCACAGAGTGGTGGGAAGATGAAGAAGGCGTCTGGTGGTACCGCGAAGAAGGCTGGGAAGATTGGGCGGTATGGGAAGAATAACCCCATCGTAGGTCTTTTCATAGAGCCATTGTCACCCACATCACGGAGGCCGTTTCATGGAGCATGAGTTCAAGGGTTACGCATTGGTCCTTCAAGAGGGCGCAGACCCTCGTACCGGTGGGGTTGCAATCGCGGGATTCACCACCGCTGGCATGGTCGGTGTCATCGCCGCATCTCACATCATCAAGATGTTGAAAATGAGGCAACTAGGCACTGTTTTGAACGCCGAATTCCCGGCAGTAGCGCTGATCCACAATGAGGTGCCAAAGCATCCTGTTCGTGTCTATCAGGGGGATGGAGTCGGCGTCTTTACTTCAGAAATACAATTCAAGAATGAACAAGACATTATGTTTGCATCCACTGTTTTGGAATGGTTCACCAAGGGTGGATTCGATCGCCTGATCATCATCGATGGATTGGTCGATACGGGCAATGTCGCTTCAGGGCAATTGTTCGGTGTCGGCTCCTCAGAATCTGCAAGGCGGCGGTTGAGGGATGCAGGCATTGAACCAATTCAGCAAGGCATCGTTGCAGGAATCACGGGGTTTTTGCTCGGCGAAGGCGACCGACTGGGCATCGATGTGACGGCGCTCTTAGCCGAAGCCAGTTCGCTGTATCCGGATGCGCGTGCAGCAGCGCTCGCCGTTGAAGCCATTGGTGATTTGACAGGTCTTGAAATTCCTCTCAGCGAGTTGCTTGAGAACGCTCAAACCATCGAATCAAGCGTCCAAGAAGTCATCGAAAACTCAAGGACAATGCTGCCTGGTCCAGAAATTGATGTGGGAGACGATCCTTCACTCGACCCCTCAGTCGGTTGATGCGTGACACATTCTCACAACTTCAATCACCGATTCAAACGGCGCATCAGTGACAAGCATTGGCTCTAAATCAGGATAACGTGCAGCAGCATAACCTGCTTCCACGAGTGCACTCAGCAGTTTTTCCATCTTTGGTGCGCCTCCGACTTTTGCAAGCCGTGGCAGTGTGTCGAGGTTCAGCAAGAGGTGCTCTCTGCTCATCAATTCTGCCGCATCGGCGATGTATCGAACGCTTCTTCGTAGTTCTCTAGCCGAATGGTTGGTGTCTTCATCGCTCCATTGCAAGCCTTGAGTTCTGTGAGATTGAATTTCATCCTCGGTTGGGTGGCACAAATCCAAAGCCCGCTCCTCGGTCATCCGAGATGCAATACCGTGGTGCCACATTGGCCCAATCCACATTGGCCCACTGGCTGCCTTCAGCTGATCCGGTGCGGGGTGATGCACAAATCGGTAGGGCACATCTTCACACCGCACCCTCCAACCAATTGAATCGCGAATCTTTGTTGCCTCTGATTTACTGGTTTTGACCAACAACGAGATGCGGACATGGTGCCCATCAAACAAGGCGAGAAGCGGCGTTACAACTTTGTCAAGTCGGGCGGCGGTGGTTGCGACAGTTCCCAATAACAGACGAACAGCGTCATCGTGTGCGTATTCGTCAACAAGCCCCTTGGCTTGGTATCGCCGAGCCTGGCTGGAAGGCGAAGAACCGGTTAATGCAGCGGTGTCTGTCGCCGTCACCTCGAGCACACCGGTTCTCGATAGGCTTTGCAAGGCTGCATCAAGGAATTGAATCGGGGAGCCGAACGGATCGAGGTCCACCCATTGATAGGCGGCATCGACCATTGCCATGCGTGCATCGAGCCGCTGAAAATGCAGCCCATTAGTGAACACGGCATCCGATGGTTGTCCGTGCCTGTCGTCTTCAGGCTCGTGCACGACGTCTCGCTTTGGTGGGTGGCAGTGGTGCGAAGTTTTGGCCCACGACAATGCAAATTCATCCAAGTCATTTCCTGTGATTCGGAGTCGATGCTGGAGGTCGCTAGGAATCTCATTGCGCCAGCGTCGAATGCGTACACCTGTGGCGCACAATGCATCAAGCGCACGAATGGGGCGGCCTGGTTTGACAAGCCAGCCGTGCTCCAAAGCATCAGCAAGGAGGAGCACGCTTCGAGTTCGGGCTGGCGCCATTGCAGGATTGAGAAAGCCGACCCCGGTGCGTTTTGCAGGTCCTCTGGGCATGTGGCTTGGGCGTTCTTGCTCCTGTTGAAGATGGACAAGGGTGCGCCCCTCGAGCCACAATTGGCCCGGCCAACCTAGCGGGACATCCTCGTGGGTGTTTGGGTCCGCCATGATGGGGCGTGGAACTGCTCATTGATGACCGCACCGATTCCCTTTCCGCGACGTTACACCTGCCGTGATATGGCGCACTTGGTGTTGAAAAACACACCAACGCTTATACACGAACCATGCGCCACAATAGGATATGTCCATATTAAAATCGGATAAAGCAATGCTTGGAGCAGGTCTCATGTTCCTTATTTTGAACCTAGCCGTACTTGCCCCAATCGCTACGGGCGCAGTGCCCGACGCTGTCGCAGAAGCAACTGCAGAAGCGCCAAAAGACGATATTTGTTCAAACGACGACTGCACAGAATTTGAAGCGGATTGGCTTTCATCCTCCACCGACCGGGACTTCTATGCCTGGAACCTCACCAACCTAGGTGATGTGATGATGGGTGATGCCCCGGTGTACGAGGAAATCGGACCGGTCACCTACACCATCACTTCAGATCGCCACATGTTGGATCACAACTCAACGTCCGGTGAGATCACCTATCACGAAAACACATCATACGCTTGTGCTGTTGACAGTGCAGTCCCTTGTGATGT
>DAPR01000026.1:19260-54494 GCA_002502605.1 Euryarchaeota archaeon UBA258 | reverse complement strand
TGACACAGGCACATCGGTGTAGATTGAAATTCTTCTTGAAATTGTTATTTTGTGGCCGGGGATGATATTTCATGACATTTATCCATCATCTTCAATAGAACACAGCCTTTCATTGGAACATGGGCCTCTTGGACCAAGCAGATTTCTCTGTTTTCAAGCAGGCTGAGACTTGGAAGGCTTTTGGAATCGCAGCCTTGATGTTTGTCTCCATTTCGTTTGCAGCAATCTCCATGTTTGACAGCATGGATGAAGTGTTTGCCTCTGATGCAGATCCGATTCCAATCCCCAACTTGGTGTTCGAATCCCTGAATCGAACCGGGATTGAGTCAAATGTGACGAACGAAACCGGTTGGTTCAATCTTAACGACCACCGAGGTGACATCATTATTCTTGATTTCATGGCTCACGATTGCAGCAACTGCCACAAGGTGCAAGACCACATTGAGGAGAACATGGATGATTGGATGGAAACGGCCAACAGATCAGGAAAATCCCTCAAGATCTTTGGTTATGGTGCGTGGTACGATGAATCGCTTGAGTACCTGAACGAAACATCGGGAGGCTATCACGTTCCAGCCTATCCAACCGGTTTGGGCAGCACCAACGCCGCACAAATCGCAAACAATTCAACAACTGACCCAGTGCGCCTCTTTACCACCGGGGGCACGGGACAAATTCCAATTGTAATGGTGCTTGATTCTGAGGGCTATATCATCGCGAAAGAAGCCACAGGCACCCCTAAAGACAAATGGTCGAAATTTGACGGTGCACTCGAAAAGGCGCTCACTGGAACCGTCGAAGACACCATGGATTCACGCATTGCTTGGGAAGAACCAGGGACATCCTATGTGGCAGTCTTCGTGCTCGGCATGGTGCTTTCCATTCTCGTGTACTTCTCTCCTTGTGCCTTTCCAGTCTTGCCTGGCTTCATTTCATATTACCTCTCATTAGGAGCGCGAGAAGATGAACTGATTGCTGAGGGGAAATTGAAAACAAAGATGCCATCTTCATGGGTCATCGGTCTGCTTTCAGGTGTTGGCATGTGGACTTTCTTCGGTATTATCGGGATCATTGCCATTGTCATGGGTGAAGCCTTTGCTGCCTCAGGATTGATTCATTGGATTGCAATCTTCATTGCTGTGCTCTTGGTCGTTTTGGGGTGCATGATGTTGATTGGAATCACGTCCAAACTGATGGGCTTTGTTGATCGTTTCGTTCGCAAATACAGCACAACAGAAGCCGACGAAACCTTCACTCCACGGCGAAACATGTACCTCTATGGATTTGGATACGCTGCGGCATCCATCGATTGTACTGCGGCAGCAGTCCTGCCTTTCGTTCTCTACCTGAGCACGCTTGGTCGCTCAGCGATTGGCGTTGGAATTGGCGGCTTGATGCTTGGCTTGTTGGTGCTCATGATTTTCGTCACCGTCACGGTAGGTATGGGGCGCCAAGTGATGATTAATTTCCTTCGCCGCTCGACAGGCATGATCAAAATGGTCGGGTCTTGGATGATGATTATGGCAGGTATTAGCCTCACCTTGTACCTCACCAATTCTCCTATTGTCACCCTAATCTTCGGTTGATTAGCTTTCCATTTCAGCATCGAAGTGAGCCGCATACTCATCCGTTGCAACCCTTTCGAGCACTGGCTTCATCCAGAACTTCCACATGAGGTACGCATAGAGCAAGCCTGTCACCACATCCCATAGGTAGTGTTGCTTGGTGAACATGGTCGACAAAATCAGCATAGCCCAAGCGAAGAGAAGAATGCCTTGGGCCATTTTGACTTTCGGAGTATCAGAGGGGTACCAATAGCGGAGAATGAGCACAACTTGTGTGCTTTGGACAACATGGAGTGAAGGCCATGAATTCCAAGGGGTATCAATCGAGTGCATAAAGGCATAGAATGGATGCCAAAAATCCCCATCTTGAAGTTGATCTTGAATTGGACCTCGCAAGTCGATTTCCACCGGGAACAGGAGGAACACAGCAAAGACAAACCAGCAACTGATGGTCATCATTTGATGAAAAATGATGTTTTGGCGCCACATATTGTCATCTTTGTTGCCAAGGAAAGCAGCGGCTGGATAGTAAAAGTAGAGCGTGATGTAAGGGATGAACATCCATGGAATGAACGCTAAATTTGTGTCAAATGCGATCTCTGGGTCAAAGGCAGTCCTCTGCAAAAAATTGGAGAGGTGGTTGATTGACGTGTAGGGTATCGCGTTGAACACGCCCATCATCAGAATGATTAGGATTGTGAGTCTCCGCTTTCCCCACGTAGAACGCTTGGCCCAGTGGTGTTTCCAAAACCACCATGGTTCACTGCCAAGGGCTTTCATGGACTCTTGTGATTTGCTTTGTGGTGTAAAGATAGCGCCGTTTAATCAAATCCATTTGCGGTTTCTCGTTGTCGTTTTGCAGCTTGAACGGACTTGAACATCTCAATGGCTTGTTCCATTCGCACTTGTTTTTGCCGTTCGCTTTCCATTGCCAGGCGTTGAGACCGTTCATCCTCACTTCGCCACAATGCCTCAAGGGTTCGCAACTGCTTCAATTCAGCCTCTGCCTCAAGGGTTTGATCGCCTCGAATCTTAGCGCGTGCCACCTCAATTTCACATTCAATTGTTCGCAGAGCGTTCGCTTGGCGCATTTCAATCACTTCTTGGGATGCTTCAGCGTTCATTCGCTCATAGCTGAGGTTTTGCTTTGTGACATGGTGATGGGCTGCGAGGCGTTCGGACGAAGTCACCTCAGTGACGAGGTATGCGTTGTGGAATGTCAGCCCTAAGGCTGCGAGGTGGGGGCGCAAAAGAACCTCGGCCTTCATTGCGAATGTTGATTGAAATGCCTCATCTCGTAAGGATTCATTGTCATTGCTGATGGCGTATGCTGCTGCGATGAGACGGTGATTGAGGTGCTCTTGGAGAAGATGAGCCAAATCCTTACGCGTGATGGTGGGTGCGTGATTCGCGAAATAATTCAACATTTTTGGCAGATCTTCTTTGTGCAACTGTAGCCGAAGACGGACATGGCCACGAAATTCTTCTCCCTCTTCGTTCATCACCTGATACGGCACTGCCAGGTCAAAAGGACCTGTCATTCCGAACAGGGCATGGCGTTCGGCTGCTGTTGCCTTCATCAGCGAGGCGAGGTAGCGAGGAAACCCTCCTCCAAGTTGTGCGATGCTTTGGTCGGAGAATATTGGACTCAACTGGCCATTGACGATGAACGTACACGCTTCATTTGGTTTCAGAGTAACCCGTCGAGACCGCCAAGTTTTGATGCCATTACCATCGATCAGTCGTGCTAAAATTTCGGGCGATGTTCTCCATTTGTATGCGTGGGCCATTTCTATTTCCTCCTCTTTTTTTGTTTTAGTCCGTCGAGAATCATGGTCCGTTCTGAGAAAAGACCACCAGAGCTCGTTACCATCTGTTGGCAGCGTAGAATCAGACTCTTGACCTCGTCGGATTGACCTTGATGAGCGTACTCGCGTTCGGCTGCATTGGCTATGTTGGTCGCTTTGGTCACCATTGTAATCACTTGATGGTCGTGATGGATTAAACGCTTGAGATCGCTGTTCCTTAGAATCCGTTGACCTGAGAAGAAGGAACGGGAAAGACCAGACGAGGCTTTGGATACATCTTCAATGAACACATCGAGGGTGGAGCAGCATCGTTTAGCGGCGATTGCCAATTCAATCCGAGAAGCCGTGGCAGCAGCGTCATGGAGGTTTGTCATGTGGTTGCGAGTTCGCCGAGCAGCGCGGATCAGTTCATTCCTAACCGCCTTGTCCGCCGCCCTGCGTTTTCCTTTTGTATACCCCTCGTATCCTGCTAAGACTGCCTGTAATCCTCGAAGATAAGGGAGTGCATCAATCGGAGTGACGACCATGTTCAATACCATATTGTACTCTGTTGAGCAAGTATATGATGCAAAGGCTTGGGCACCTCAGGGGTCCCACTCATTCCTCTTCATTTACAGCAATCATGGAGTCCCATGTGATGACCCGATCCGCAATGAGTTCAGCTTCTTCCGGATCATGAGTCACATGTATTGATGCGATGGAACGTTGTTTGAGCCATTGTCGCGTCTGAACCGCTAATGATCGTCGAGTTTCCAAATCCAAAGCAGAAAAAGGCTCATCCAGCAAGAGGACCTTTGGATCACCTAACAACGCCCGAACCAAGGCAACGCGTTGTGCCTCTCCTCCGGAAAGGGATTCAACCGCTCGCGTTTCGAAACCCCCTAACTCCACGGAAATCAATTCCTGTTCAATTCGATTCTTTTTTTCCTGCTTGGTGAGTCGTTCACTAAAACCAAGGGCGATGTTCCCGGCTGTGTTGAGGTGTGGATACAGAATCGGGTTTTGAAACAAGTAACCAATCGATTCAGTGCCACGCTGATGAGCGATTAGAATTGTCCCACTGTCAGCTTTCTCTAAACCTACAATGCATCTGAGAAGCGTGGATTTTCCACAGCCACTCGGTCCCAATATAGCAACAATCTCGTTGGCGTTAAGTCGGAGCGATAATCCTTCAAAGACCTTGACTGCATCAAAATGCTTGGAACTATGTTCAATTTTAAGCACGAAATCTTTGTTCATTCAAAAGCCCCCTCCTTCACCTTCATGCCTGAATCGCTCAGCCACGAAAAACAAAAGGAATGTGATTGCCATAAGCACCGTTGCTGCAGCCATGGCTGCAGGCTGGACGAGCGGATCGAATTTTGGCCGCGACATCAACTGATCGACGACAACAGACAAGGTGTCCCAAGAACCCGCTCGAACAAGCAACCATGATGCCCCAAATTCCCCCAGGGAAAAGGCGAGGGTAAGCGAGGAGGCAACGACTGCAGGTCCACGCACAAAGGAAAAGTGACCATGGTACCATGTTTGGTATCGATTGAGGTTCAACACCTGGGCCTGTTCAATCCATTTTGGTTCAACAGAACGCATAGCTGGAAGCATCACTCTGACCACAAAAGGGGTGGTGAGGATCACGTGGGGCACCACGGGAAGGTAACTCCATTGGAAGAGTTCAGGCATCAACCTGAGGACACCAAGAAGAACCCCCAAGCCAACCATTACTGCTGACACCGCTAATGGTAACAGCGTGAGAACATCCAGGGCTTTGGCGGTTTTGAACCTCTTTTCCACTTCAAGAGCATGAATCGTAGACGCCAAAAACCAGCCGGTTGGTAAAGCAACACACAGCGTACACAAAGCATAGAGCAGAGAATTAGCGAGTGCGTCACCAATGCCCATCGTGGCCAAGTCCCCGCTCCAAGCAGCTCTCCAACCGTCGAGGCTCCAATCATAGGCGAATCCCGAACTGAAATTCCCTTTGCGAACTTTGAATGATGCGAACAATGCTGTAAACAGCGGTGCCATGGCAAAGACAACGCCCGCATACACGATGATTTTGGCGCCCATTCTAGGAGGGCCTCGTTGTGATTTAGCGTTACCTTCCGACACCAAAGAGAAACGGGTGGAGTGTCGTTGTTGCATGGTCGAAGTCATGTAAAGTGCGAAAAGCAAGATCAAAAATTGAACCATCGATGCTGACATCACAATTTCGCTGGTGTCCACTCGATAGTCCTCAATGCCCGCGGATCCCCCATAGGTTGCCATGAGTGATTCCAAGGTGTTGTTGAACGGTGAGAGCCATTTTACGAGTGCAAATGAAGTGAATGAAAACAGGAAACTCAGTGACGCAGCACACAGGACTGCGGGCCCCAACACCGGCCACCATAGGTGTCGTAGCCGGTCAAATCGGTTTTTGCCTTGGCCGAGCAGAGACAATTGCTCTTCCCATGCAGGATTTAGACGAGCCAGTGTTGGTTCAACAAATCGAATCATTAGGGAGAGGTTGAACCAAGCATGGGCAAACACAAGGGCGATGAAATGCCCGGGATGATCCCATCCGGTCAGGCGTGCAAGATCTCCGATGACACCTGTTTCAGTCCGTAAATCAATTCCTATTTGGAACAAGCCGCTTTCACTGTTGGTGAGCAGTAAAAACCCCATTGCAGCAACAATTGCGGGCATGACAAAGGGGACCGAAAAAAGAGCCCTCAGAATGCGAGCGTTTTTCCATTCATACCGCCCTAAACACCATGCAATAGGCAATCCTATGAGAACAGTCAATAGCGCTGAAACGGATGCTTCCAATAGCGTATAGGTGAGGGCTTCGGCTCCACCGTAGACCTCATCGAAGCGCATCAATGCCTCGAAGGGTGAATGGCCAGTCACATAGGCCAATCTTCTCAAGGCGTAGATGAACGGCAAACTTGCCAAAATGAGGTAAGCACTCACAACGCTGGCTCTCAACATCCATACGGAGGTTCGAAACATGGTCGAGGATCCCTCCTCAAGCTTGCTTTGTTGCAGATTTCCAAGCGTCCAGCCAGATGTCCATGTTGGCCTCGATTTCCTCATAGGTCATGGTCGTCACAGCACTTGGCAGGTCTGCATGGTAGCGGTACCCGTTCGTTTCTGGAAGGTCTGCACCTTCAATCACTGAATACATGAGGTTATTTTCAGGCATGTTGATGTTGACCTCACTCGAGAGGAGGAATTCCATGAACTGATTGGCACCGTCAATCTGAGCCGCACCGTTGATGATGCCTGCATATTCGATCTGGTGGAAACTTGCATGATCCAAGACTAAAGATGTCGAATGCGTGTAATTCTCTGCATAGAATGCCTCTACCCCTGGTGAGTGGCAGTACGACACTGTCATCCAAGCATCACCAATGTAGCCCTCAGTGTACTCCCCGTAGCCCCCCGTGTAGTGGGTTTCGTAGGCTTCAGTCCAACCGGTGGTGATGATGGCCTCATTGTCCACCATGTCCTCCCACCACGCCATTGGATCCCCATCGCCCTGTTGGTCGAAGTATTCCACTGATGCGACTAAGAAAGCCCGACCAGGGGACGAGGTCACAGGAGATGGGAACGCAACCTTGCCTTTCCATTCTTCTCCAGTCAACTGCTCCAGACTTGTTGGAGCGGAAATGTTGGCTTCACTCAAAGCGTCTTCATCGAAATTGAGGCATACGTCTCCTTGGTCAAAAGGAAGGGCAAGTGGGCCGTCATAGAAATCTAAGGCCGAATCGGAAATGTTCTCCGCTGATGCATCGTGGGCTTGAAGCAAACAGTTTGCGATCGCAGTTGGCAGGTAGGTGTTGTCTAAACCGATCATTAAATCAGCTTGCTGTGCTTCTTTTGTCAGCATCATCTGATCGAGGATCCCTCCAGCATCATCGACCTTGATCATCTCGACCTCGATTCCTGTATTGTTGGTAAATTCATCGGTGAGGGCATCGGAAAGGGCGGTAATGTCGTAGGTCAAAATGCGCAGCACGCCATCATCTGCGTGCCCGGCGGGAAGAACAACGCACTCTTCAGAGGCACTCGTTTGTTCTAGGCAACCAGCCAATGGTGCCCCCATCAGAACGATCAGCACCAACCAAAATGCGGTCTTCATCGATCCTCACCCGTGATCAAGGCTGCAATTTGGTGCGTTCTGTCAATGAGTTCAAGTGGGTTGTGTGCGAAAATATACAACGAAGGCTCCCAACCAAAAGCACCTTCGTCGAGGAGAACATCGTGCTTTGAACTGCGTCCTTCGACCTTACCCTTTGGAGCCATTCCAAAAGTATAGCCAAGTTGTTCACATGCGTTTTTTATTCGCTCCACATCAACACCAACGTTCGTCAATGGTGGTTTGATGTTTAAGGCTGAGACTTTCCCTTCATCCTGGGAATGGACTTCGAGGAGCAATTCAGCGAGGTGCTTTGATGTCCCAAATGATGGTGTCTCATGATGGCGCAACACACCATCAACCAATGTGATTCGACCTGGGAAGGCCGCCACCTCATCGGTTGCGAATGCTCCATGGATGCATGCGGCGATGTTGAGTCCAACGGCCGGGATGACGTTACGAATTCGCTTTACATCTAATCGGCTCGCAGCCCATTCGAGCCTACGGAGCAATGCACGTTGTTCTTGACCAGCATCAAGATCAGTTCCAGTCAATGTCTTGTCAAATCGGAGCGTGTGGTTGCCGGTAAATTGCAGTTCAACAATCAGGCGCTGACGCAGGACATTGATGTTGGGACCCATTGATGAAAGAGCCTGTGAAAGTTCGTTGCCCCAGCTGTCAATTGTGGCTTCATCTGCCGTCGCCCCAAGGCCACGCGGTGATTTTTGCATTTGTCGAGAAATGGTGCTTTGTGTGGACCCAAGAATTCCTGCTATTTCCGTTTGCGACCAACCTTTCGTTCTCAAGTCCTTAGCCACGTGCTGCTGTAGGCGTTCAAGCCACTTATCGCCAATAATTCCAAGCATGCTTGCTCCTTATGGCCTCACTTATTCAATGTTCCTCACAGATTATGCATTATGCATGAATTTTGAATAAGGCATCAAATGCCCCGTGAATTACGAACCTATCCGTTGATGACGCTGCCCAAATCGTTGTATGTCGCCTGCCTTTCTTCCTTTGAAAGGACAGCGCGGCCCGATGGAGACGGCATCACCCACACCTCAACTCCATCAAGGATCACAGGCCACTGTTCCGGACGCAAATCCGTTGGTTGAAGGCCATGGCTGCAACGGGGCAGTTGACGGTCAAAAAGATGCTTCCATTGACGCTTTCCGATGAAGCATACACGCTTGAGTGTGCCGTTCATGCTGGTTGCATATTTTTCTATCCGTTTCATGAATGCCGGGGTGTTATGGCGCATAAGCTCCCGTGAAACTTGTTGTGCGTCGCTTCCAGGTGATTCCAGTACATCACAAAACCCAAAACCACGGGTTTGCACCAAATGGTCGTCTTGATTCGCTTCTGGATACCCACAGAGCCCGGCCGTATGCAAGAGGGCCCAGAAGCGATTTGAGGGATTAGCAAAGTAATGACCAGAGGTCCATGTGGCCATTGAAGGGTTGTGGCCGATGAAAATGGTATGGCAGGACGGATCACCCGGGCGAGGGAGTTTTGCCTCATACCGAACCATGTTCTCGCGACGACACAATGTGTGATGTAGTTTTCAGATGCGCTCCATGTCTTTTCTACCACAGCCTTCTAAGTGCCCCCGCGATGCCAATAACACAGGAGGATACCATTGATGGAACTAGATGTGTTTGTCAATCAATTATGCGAACGGGTCCTCGGCTACCTGAACGCTGCAGACAAACCTGGTAAAGTTGTGGATTATGCTCCGGCTGAATCGCTTTCCAAAACCACCGATGTGCATCTTCCGCTTGAAGGACGTGGCGCAGACGCTGTCTTTGATGACATCGATGAATTTCTCCGTCTTTGTGTCAAGACAAACCGTGCAGAATTCATGAATCCATTGTGGGGTGGCTTGAGCACCACTGGATTTGCAGGTGAAGTGATTGCAGCCCTCACCAACACTTCGATGTACACATACGAACTGGCTCCCTTTGCCACCCTCATCGAGCAGGCAATTCTCAAGCGAATGGGGGAGTTGGTCGGATTTTCCGGTGGCGCAGGTACCTTGGCAACAGGGGGTTCGAATGGCAACATGCTCGGCATGCTTTGTGCCCGTGAAGTCGCCTTCCCCTCTTCGACCCATCGAGGGATCGACGGGACAAAAATGGCTGCCTTTGTGTCTGCAGAATCTCATTACTCAGTTCTAATGTCTGCAAATGTGATTGGAATTGGACATCAAAATTTGTTCAAGATCCAGTGTGACGAAGACGGACGAATGAACCCAGCATCGCTTCAGGAAGAAATAAACCGTGCACGCAAATCTGGATTGACCCCGTTCTGTGTTGTTTCAACCTCAGGGACGACGGTCCGGGGTGCATTTGATCCCTTGAAAGCGATCGGCGAAATTGCTCACAACGAGGGGATGTGGCATCACGTCGATGCGGCTTGGGGTGGTTCAGCAATGTTCTCAGCCTCACTATCGAATCTGATGGCGGGCGTAGAGTTTGCCGACAGTGTCTGTTGGGATGCTCACAAAATGATGGGCCTCCCTCTTATTTGCAGCGCCTTTTTGGTGAAGCAAGCTGATGTGCTTGCCAAAGTCTGCGCTCATGGTAATGTTGCCCATTACCTGTTCCATGAAAGCAGCAAAGACCACGACCTCGGACGGTATTCCCTCCAGTGCGGACGCCGAAATGACGCACTGAAATTGTGGCTTGCTTGGAGAGAATGTGGTGATGCAGGTTGGGCGACATTAGTCGAACGCTACGTCGAACTTGCCCAACACCTCGAAAGCAATGTGAAAAAGCACCCCAACCTCGAAATGATGTCATCGCGTCAATGGACCAATGTTTGTTTTAGGTACACGCCTACGAAAGCCGGAATCGACCTTAACGAATTGAATTCAGAACTTCGGTTGCGCCTTATGCAGAACGCTGATTTCATGGTGAGCCGTTCAAACATCGGCGAGGCAGTGGTTCTTCGCTCGGTCATTTCCAATCCTGGGATTACGGAACAAACTTTGGATGAATTCCTTGCAGAAGTTGTGCGCATAGGAACTGATGTGGAGAACGGTTTACCTCGTGAGTCGATGTACTGAATCGGCATGGTTGAGGAACGGTTTGTTAATGCAGCCACCCCTGCTGGCAAGGGTATGCCTGTTGTCTTTCCGTCAGTTCAAGGTAAAAACCTCAACAAAGTGTCGAAGACCGTTCCTGATGATTTCACCACACAGCACCTCATCGCCATTGTCGCCTTCCAGCAATGGCACCAACGAAATGTTGACCAAACCATTGAACTTCTCGAGAAAAACGCCTTTGGTGAACAGTTTGAGATCATCGAAATTCCAGTGATTCAGAAGGCCACAAGGTTCCGGCAAATCCGGCTGGATGCCCTCATGAGAGCTGCAATTCGAGACCACCGAATTCGCAACCGGACCATTACCGTTTATCTGGACAAAAAAGAATTCATGACTTCCCTTGACATAGAGACCGACGCCTCAATTCACTGGTTTGTCATTCACCGCAGTGCAAACACGATATTGCTGCGAGGTGAAGGCGTTATCACGCCCAAGGATCTTGAGCGAATTACCACAGCCACTGATTCGTAAACAACGACCACCTGTGGCTCGGTTGAGGATGAACATCTAAGGTGCGCTGATATACGACCTTTTTTGAGTGTGGCGGGTAGAAATCGATGTATGGAAGAGGCGAACGCCAAGGTTTTGGAGTCGAAAAAACTCCGTTTCTCTAGGGACACTCCCTTCCTCGCCTTGGGCGCCCTCGCCTCAGTTTTACAACCAATCCTCCTCCTGCTTTCCGGAAAAGATGTCAACGATGCTATATGGCCGCATGCCTACAGAGCCCTACAAGCAACGATGTTCTTGCGGGAGAACATCACCCTCCTGTTCTTCCTTGCCCTCATGCTCTTCTTTACCTCGCTCATCACTGTAAAATCCCAACTAAAGGGTCAAGCATTGAATCAGAATCTACGTCGTTCTCTTTTGTTCATTCTTGGTCTGTTTTCCGGTTTAACAGCCTTGTACTTCCTTTTGGACATCTTCTATCTTCGTGGGGCTTTTCTTCTTCTTCCTACCTTATACGGCATGATCTTACTCAGCACATTGCTCGCCGTTGGTGGACTGCCGAGGTTGCCAGACGGAGCGTCAAGGGCAGCGTTTTTTTCCAGCGGAGCGCATCTTTGTGCCATTTTCTTTGCCGCTTGGTTGGTCATGCCAGGTGTCCCGGCGATGATCGGCATTGCACCTTCTCCTCCTGACCCCCCTCGCATTGGTTATGGTGCAGAGCCTGGCCCATTTGACACAACGATGACGGTGCATCCTTACACAATGCCAGAACTCGTTGCTGATGTCGTTCTTGAGGATGAGCAGGACATCGAATTTTCAGTCTATCTCACCCTTCCGGAAATTTCGGAAGTGATTCCGTTGGATGAAATCCCTCTTGCTTTGTTGAGTCACGGTTGGGGCTACCCAGTGTATGAGGAATACACGGACTGGATTGCCCACCTTTCAGCGCGTGGAATGGCGGTCGCCTTTGTCCAATACCCTTCACATATCGATCCACCCATTCCAGATGGTTTGGAAGGCATTGATGTGGAGGGCGCATCGAATTATCCGCACCATGAATACCGTGCAATGGCCATTGCTGCAGCACTCGATACCGTCAGTGATTTGGCTTTGGGTGAAGACAGACACCCGAGCGTTGATGCCGCAATCGGCAACGTCACCATCAATCCTAGCCACCTTTGGATTGGAGGGCATAGCCTTGGCGGGGCGTATTCTTTCGTTCAGTTGTATGAAGCGATGGAGCGGGGTTGGGGCAATTCCACATTGTTCATCGATATCGAATCGGGTTGGACGCGGCCGAACCAAGTTGCGCTCCAACCAAACCTGTCACGGATGCCGGCTGATGCGATGGTCCACATCGCTCGTGGCGTTGATGACATGACCGTTGACGCCTGTTACAGCGTACATCATCAACAAGTGTTCAGCGATTTAGAAGATGATCACGTCTTGTACATAGAATTACAAAGCGATTTGTATGGCTTTCCCAGACTGGTAGGTTCGCATTATCTACCCACTGACTCCGTTCACGATCGACTCGCTGATTACGGGGTGTACCGTAGGATCGATGCTCAAGCAGACTGGGTCTTTGCCCGCACTCAAGGGGACCACATTACCGAAAACTGGGCCTACAACCATCTTGTAGACAGCGATTTGCTGCGCTCGATGGGTGAATGGTCAGATGGTACGCCAGTGTTGCCACTCATGGTCTACAAAGACGCTCTTCATACGGAGAAGAAATTTGCGTATTGTGAAACTTTTGAAGGGGTGCTGTGAACCATCCCATGAATGAGTGTTGATTGAGTTTAAAGAGCGCCTTGCCTTCCAACAAACATGAGCGATGGAGCCCCTGTACGCACAGCCCTCTATGACGAACACGTGACCCTCGAGGCAAACCTTGTGGATTTTCATGGGTTCGAATTGCCAATCTGGTACTCCAGCATTAAGGAAGAACACCTTGCAACCCGTGCAACGGCTGGATTGTTTGATGTGTCTCACATGGGTTCATTCCGATTTACTGGTGCAGAAGTCAAGGGTTGGTTAGAAGGTCTAGCCACTCAACGCGTGACGGCGATTGCAGCTCCACGATGTGCATACACTCATTTTCTTGATGATGATGGTGTGTTAATTGATGACATGATTTTTGCCGTTGTCTCTGATACGGAAATCCTTGGTGTGCCAAACGCTTCGATGATTGATGTCATGTGGACATGGTTCACCAGCCACCTTCCTGAGGACGGTTCAATTCAACTTGAGAACCTCTCGGAGGCCACCTCCATTATGGCCCTTCAAGGTCCAAACGCGAAATCGATTCTCAGCGATGTCTTGGGCGGGTCAAACCATGTTGGACGATTCAAATGGCAAGCTATTGGTGACAATTCTCTTTCCATTACAGGTTGGCTTCAAGGAACCGGCTACACGGGCGAAGCAGGCTACGAGATTTTTGTGCCAAACGAGGACGCGCCTCTTCTCTGGCGGGCGTTGATCGACGCCGGAGCAGTCCCGGTCGGACTTGGAGCGCGCGACACCTTACGCCTCGAGAAAGGATTCCTTCTTTCAGGAGTTGACTTCTGTTGGCCACCACTTGCCCAAGGCGATGATGCATCGTTCCTTGCAAGGGATTCGTGGGAAACCAATGTGCCGTTTGGTTTGGACTTAGAGCACGAGTTCGTCGGAAAGCACCGCGTGGTCTCTCACGATGAGTCTGATGCACGCTGGTGGGGCATCCGCTACACCGAGAAAGGACCACTGCCACGCCCTGGAAAAGCCGTGACCCTCCTTGATGGCACTCCAATTGGTGCCCTCACCTCTGGCGCCCCTGCTCCAAGTTTAGACAATGTCGGGGTTGGAATTGGTTACATGACCTCGGTCAAAGAAGGCGACGAAGTTTTGATTGTTGCAAGCCCAAGAAAATCGGTGAAAGCCGTCGTTGTTCGTCCACCATTCCTTTGATCACAGAAGGTGCTCGAAGGCTTCGATAAAAGTTTCTTGCTGCTTTGTGCCGAAGTTGAGAAGCGTCACCGTTTTCTCACGCTGCGCCAAAAGTTCAGAGGCGATTGATTCCACATTCCCCCACTGTGCGACACCCCCAAGGTGCTCATTTTTGCATACCTCGCCCATCAAGCAGTCGGAATTGACCAGGGTGGGGACTCCAAAGGAAGCAGCATCGAACATTTTCACCGGTAAGGCGCCTTGCCGGATGTTGCCTCTGTTCGGATTGTACATTGCGTACATCACATCGACGTCGTTGATCAATTCTGAAAATCCATCCGTGTCAAAGGCGAGGCTCATGTTGAGATCCACGCCAAGACGAGGGGCTTCGCTCAACAGATGTTCGTGGACGGCATCCACTGATGTCCCATCGCCTGCGATTTTAATCGATGGTCTGCTCTCCACAGGAAGATGTTCAATGGCTTGAGTCAGCAGTTGGAACGGTTCTATCTCACGAACTCTACCAAGGTATCCGACCGTCCAGTCTTCTTTGGTTTCGTTTTGCTTTTGGTGATCATCGCACCGATTGGGACGGTTCTCAACGACCATCGCTTCGATGCCGTGTGGTTGTAGATACTCGCGAAAACCAGCATGCACGCCATTGTCGATTGCACCAGAGCTGGTCACCACGAGGTCGGCCTTTCGAATGTTCTTCAGGTTTCTTTTCTCCACCCGGCGTGCTAGAAACGCCCGGAGGATTGATCCGGGATGGCCCATAACCAACCATGTGTGTTGCAGATCATGCATGTCAAAGACCAAAGGGAGTCCAACTTTTTTCTTGAGTTCCACGCCAATGCTGAGGGTGTCGGCATCATGGCAATACACGCAGTCTGGTGGATTTGTCAAGAGTGTTTTCTTCACCGTTTTTGCAAACGCACGAAGGCCAAGCAGGGTGCTTATTTGTGATCCATAGGTGTGCGTGCCGATGTGGTAACGCATCACCCTGACTCCATCTATGATTTCGCTCATCGGTGAGCCTTGTTGTCGGTCAAACGCATGAACGGTGACTTGGTGGCCACTCGATGCCAAAAGTCGAGCGCTTCGCATCACCCTAGGGTCGGGTGAACAGGCGTTGCTGACCACCATTGCAACGCTCGCCATGAAGCATCCAACCTGCGCAAGAACATGAGGTATTCGGCGTTTGTTCGGCTGAGCCCCAAAGGGCGATTATTATGGCCGTTCCGCGCTCAGTTTATACTACACCCAAGTCCGAGGTTCGATTGCTATGGTTGACCAACTCCCAAATCTGGGCCGCGAGGCCGAAATGCTTGCCACCATGGGGATGTCCTCAATGGAAGACTTATTCTCTGATGTTCCCGAAGAAGTCCGCATGCGCGGGACGTTACCTCTCCCTGACGCTCAGTCGGAAGAAGAAATCATTGCAGATGCCCGAAGATTGCTGGGCTCGAACGTCGCTTTAGGGGAGAGAGTCTCCTTTTTGGGTGCTGGTTTGTATCGGAATTATGTCCCAGCGGCGGTGTTCCAATTGATCACCAGAGGCGAGTTCCTTACCTCCTACACGCCATACCAACCTGAAGTCAGCCAAGGCATGCTTCAGGCCATGTGGGAATTTCAAACCCTCATCTCTGAACTCGTTGGTCTCCCAATCGCAAACCTTTCCCTCTATGACGGGTCGACAGCAGCCGCTGAAGCCATCACCTGCAGTGTACGCGTTCACGGTCGAAAAGCAACTCAAAAGAACACCGTCTATGTCTCAGAACTCACACCACCAGATCGAATGTCGGTGATGGAGAACTACTGCCAAGGTGCAGAAATCAAAATTGAAATGTTGCGTCATAACCCAGACGGGACCGTGAATTTGTCCTCTGCCACAGAAGCAGCAGGATCGTGCGGTGTGTACGTCGAACAGCCAAATCCAATCGGCGTTCTTGATGGCGGCTTGCCGCTGCTTAAGGAAATCATCGGTGAGCACACGGCGCTCATTGTTGGTGTCCAACCCATCTCCCTTGGGATTGTCGAAGCACCCGGTGCCTACGGTGCAGACATCGTTGTCGGTGAGGGGCAGCCTCTTGGTAGCCCAATTACCGGCGGCGGGCCGATCTACGGGATTTTCGCATGCAGCAAACCCTACCTTCGACTGATGCCAGGACGCATTGTTGGCCGAAGCATCGATGTTGACGGCAAAGAAGCGTACTGCCTAACCCTCTCCACGCGTGAACAGCACATTCGACGTCATAGGGCAACATCAAACATCTGCACGAATGAAACACTAATTGCTCTCATGGGTGCAATGCACATGTCGTTGCTCGGACCTGAAGGCCTGCATGATTTGGCTGTCCGGAACATGGCAGCCTGCACCCTCGGCAAGCAGAAGTTAGCGGCTATTGACGGTGTTAGCCTGCCCCATCAATCAAGTCACCATTTCCAAGAATTTGTCGTAGAGTTGCCCGGTCAAGCCAGCGACTGCCTGGCGTACCTTGACAGCGTTGGAATTGTCGGTGGCTTTGACTTGGCTCGCTGGTATGCAAACCGACCAAACTGGTTGCTCGTGTCCTTTACTGACCAAACCCGTTCCAATGAAATTGAATTGCTTGCAGCACACATGGAAGCATGGGCAGCAAGCCAGGGGGTGAGTGCATGAGTCACTTGTTCGATCACCACGGCGCTCCAGGCAAGGGTTATTCCCAACCAGCTCCGGTTCTTCCTGCCTCAGAAATCAGCGTTCCTTCCTCGCTTGTTCGGAAGCAAGCAGCAAGGTGGCCACGAATTTCCGAGCCTGAAATGGTCCGCCATTACACATGGCTGTCCAAGCGAAACTTTGGTATTGACACTGGATTCTACCCACTTGGTTCGTGCACCATGAAACACAATCCAAGAGTGAATGAAGTCATTGCCCAACTTCCAGGCATCGCTGATATCCACCCGCATCAACCTGAACATCACCTTCAGGGCTTGTTGTCGATCTATCACGAGATGCAGCACATGCTCGAGATTTGTGCTGGAATGGACCAAGTGACCCTTCAACCCGTTGCTGGTGCTCAAGGTGAATTCACCGCTGTTCGCTGCATTCAGGAATACTTCCGCCTGCGTGGCGAAGACCAACGAACCAAAGTGATCGTCCCGGATTCGGCACACGGAACCAATCCCGCAAGCGCTGCAATGTGCGGTTTTGAGATCGTTGAAATTCCAAGTCGAAAGGACGGGCGCATTGACCTCGATGCCTTGCGGGCTGTAGCGGACGAGACCACTGCAGTGATGATGATCACCAATCCAAACACCCTCGGTCTGTTTGAAGCTGACATCCTTGAAGCCTCAGCCATTGTCCATGATGTTGGTGGGCAGATGTACTATGACGGTGCGAACTTCAACGCCATTCTGGGTATTACTTCACCCGGACTGATGGGCTTCGATGCCGTGCACTTCAACCTGCACAAGACCTTCAGTCAACCGCATGGCGGTGGCGGGCCGGGTTCGGGTCCAATTGGAGTCAAAGCCCATTTGGCAGATTTCTTACCAGGTCCAATTGTCAAGAAGCGCCCCATCATGGGTGATGAGGCAAAGCACGCCATTGAGGACATGTGGTTCGGTTGGTATGAACCAACTCACAGCATTGGTAAAGTTCAGCAGTGGCACGGAAACGCAGGTGCAGTGATTCGGTGTTGGGCCTATTACCGTCGATACGGAAACGGACTCAAAACCATGTCTGAGCATGCTGTTCTCAATGCAAATTACCTGCGCCATGCCCTCCATCGAGAAGCCGAAAAAGCCGGTGTTTCTGATATGATCGTGGACGGGGCTGAAACCGATGTCGCGAAACACGAATTCACAATTTCCCTCGGTCCAGCAAAGGAAAGCCACGGCATCTCGGCAATGGACATCGCCAAGGGCTTGCTCGACATGGGTTACATGGCACCGACCGTCTATTTCCCTCTCGTCGTCCCCGAATGCATGATGATTGAACCAACTGAAACGGAAAGCAAGGAAACGCTCGATACCTTCGCAGAAGATTTTGCTAAGGTGCTTCAAGTCGATGCTGAAACGTTACATGCAGCACCGATCACAACACCCGTTCGCCGCGTCGACGAAGTCTATGCTGCACGTAATTTGTGCCTGCGCCACCCGTACGACGAAGACTGAAACTCGGAGCGAATGCCGTAAATACGCCAGCAGGTTGGGCGGGGTATGGAACTGCGTGACTTCTCCAAAAGAGGTTGGACACGCGTCAAGTTGGAATCAAGAGCCTCCGTCGCTTTGTTCCCAATCGCATGGGGCCTTCTGCCCATCGCTTTCGGGTGGCTTATGTGGTTCACTGGAACCAATGTGGATTGGGTCCCATACCTCGGTGTGGCAGGAATGTTACTCGTTTTGATGGGTGGCCTGGCGGGTCTTTCCTCCCGCATGGGTTCCCTTGGAGCGACAAGGGTCGGCATTGGCTTGTTTTGCGTGACGTTTTCCATTGTTGCTTGGGCGCTTGTCAGCCAAGGTACGTTTCCTACCGTTGGTGGGCTTGTGTTTTCTTCTGCTGCCGTCATCGCCTTGGTCAAAGGCTTGGATGTCGTGTTCAAAGACGGTGGATATGTGTTTGAGCGCCCATGGAACCCTAAGGTGCGGCTGCCTGTTGATTCACTGTTGGGATGGGATATCAAAACGACACGGTTCAATCAACAATCGATGGCTGTTAAGCGGTTTGGCTCCAATCAATTTGTAACGATTTACGGTCGTATGGTCAACAATGAGCCATACCTGTGCTTTGATGTGCTTGGCTGCATCGATAAAAATGAGTTTGAATCGTTGAAGTTCACCATTGATCTCGATGGATTCGATGAAGCCATGAGCGATGCCGAAGAATGAGGTTTTCGTCGCTTTAAGGCAAGAAAATCAAGAGGCATCTTGATGAACCACCCGCGCCGGCATCGACCCATGGATGTTACCATACTCTTGGGCTCGTCTTCTGACCTACCGATAGCCGAAAAATGTACGAAAATACTCGACCACTTTAGCGTGACCTACCAACTTCGTGTTGCAAGCGCTCACCGCTCTCCTGTGTTCGTTGAAGAAATTATCAATCAAGCCGAAGCAGATGGCTGTCAAGTCTTCATCGCAATGGCTGGTCTTGCTGCTGCACTTCCTGGTGCAGTTGCCGCACTGACCACCAAGCCAGTCATCGGTGTGCCGTGCGGGGGCCGTGTGCCATTTGACTCACTCCTTTCGATTGTTCAACTTCCACCGGGCGTTCCAGCAGCAACTGTTGGTGTTGACCGAGGGGACAACGCTGGTTACCTTGCCACGCAAATCTTGGCCCTCAAGAACCCAGACTATGCTGCAGCTCTCAAGCAAAACAAACTCGATCAAGTCGCTCGAGTCAAGGCTCAAGATGCAGAAGTCAACGGGGGACAGTGAATGTTCGATACCTCGGAATTTATCGAGGAATCCATTGCTACACTCCGGGAAACGATTGACGATATTGCCATTATTGCATGCTCCGGCGGTGTTGATTCTACCGTTGCTGCGGTCATTGCCAACCAAGCCGTTGGTGAAATGCTGCATTGTGTCTACGTTGATACAGGTTTCATGCGAAAGGGTGAAACTGAGGAAATTGAAGCATTACTCGCCGCTCAAGGCATCAAGAATCTCGTGACCGTTAAGGCAGCAGATCGCTACTTTGAGGCCCTCCAAGGCGTCACAGAACCCGAACAAAAGCGAAAGGTGATTGGTGAATTATTCATCCGGATTTTTGAGGATGAGCAGGAAAAGGTTGGAGCCAAATACCTCGTTCAAGGCACCATTGCACCAGATTGGATTGAGTCTGGTGGTGGTGTTCGTGACACCATCAAGTCCCATCACAACGTTGGTGGTCTTCCCGAAGACATGACGCTTACAGTCGTCGAACCTTTGCGCGACTTGTACAAAGACGAAGTTCGTGATTTAGCCCGAGCACTTGAGATCAATGTGGCAGAACGCCAGCCTTTCCCAGGGCCTGGACTTGCCGTTCGTACGCTTGGCGAACTCACACCTGAGCGAGTGGCCGTTGTGCGAGAAGCATGCGCCATTGTTGAAGAAGAATTCGAGGCAGCCGCAGCCGCCGGGGACATGGAGATACCATGGCAATACTTTGCAGCCTTGCTTCCAGTTCGCAGCGTTGGTGTTCACGGCGATGTTCGTGCCTATGGTGAAACCATTGTCGTACGTGCCGTACAATCCATGGACGGTATGTCCGCTCGATACTCAGAGATTCCTCATAGCATCCTGCAAAAGATCAGCACTCGAATCACAAACACCGTAAAGGGTGCAGTCAATCGTGTGGTCTATGACATCACTCACAAGCCACCTGGCACAATCGAGTGGGAATAAACTCGGAAGAGTTCAAATTACGCCGATTGTGGGGCTCGAACCCACGACCTTGGGATTAACAGTCCCACGCTCCACCAGCTAAGCTAAATCGGCAACCTTGGCCAATCGCCTCCCCTTTATGACGGCTTCGGGGCGTTCACTCTCATTCGACGACCTTGATGAGCCGTTGGTTCGCCTCAATTTTTGTCAAAGAGAGGTTGAGGGCATGGTCAAGGGCGCTCTTCTGTGAAGGCGAAAGGGGCTGATTGTGATGAAGCTCACACCAAGCACTCCCAGTTTGAAGTTCTCCGCCCTTTGCGGTAAGAAGGACACAACCTACCGCAGAATCAATGGTATCTTCAATGTTGAAACGCCCAGCACCATGCTCACGAAGCACCTCTGCAATCAGCATTGAATCAATGGATTCAACCCAACCATCATTTTTTGATTTGAATACAGTGACATGACGTGTAGAATCAAGCACAGATTTTGGATCTTCCAACAATTCTGCTGCCGTTTTGGGAGCCACACCTTGTGCGATGCACATGCGCTCAAACCGTTTAGCAGCGGTGCCATCACTAAGCGACTGACTGATGCGTTGCTCACCTTCCAATTGAGTGGACGCTAAGCCAAGGAGCTTCAGGATGGCTCCACCTTGCAAGGCTACAAGATCGTGTGTGTCCTTTGTCCCTCGTCCATTCAACACCTCGATGCTTTCCAACACCTCGAGCGCATTGCCAACATGGCTGCCAATCGGTTCGTCCATCTCGGTGATCTGTGCAATGGTGTTGATGCCCAAGCCATTTGCGGTGTTGACCATTGAACGAGCCAATTCTGTTGCCTGTTCTTCGGTTTTCATGAATGCAGCTTTGCCGCATTTGACATCAAGCACCAGGGCCTTAAGTCCTTCAGCCGCCTTTTTCGATACGATTGATGCGGTGATTAAAGGAACGCTATCGACGGTGTTGCTGACGTCTCGGATGGCGTACAAAAGGCCGTCAGCAGGCGCGATGGCATCATTTTGCGCTGCTATGCAACATCCGATTTCATCCACGCAGCCCCTCATTTCCGAGGGGGTAAGTTCACAATTAAATCCGGGGATGGATTCCAATTTGTCAATGGTTCCGCCGGTATGGCCAAGCCCACGGCCGGCTAACATGGGCACTTCCACACCACATGCCGCAAGGGCGGGCGCTAGCATCAGCGACATTTTGTCCCCAACGCCGCCAGTGCTGTGTTTGTCAGCAATAGGTCGGCTTTTGTCCCACGTCAGCACAGCACCTGAGTGCATCATGCCCTTGGTGAGTGCCACCGTTTCTTTGACTGAAATACCATGCTTGTGTACGGCTTTGAGCCAGAGAGTGATGGTGTCCACAGGCAGTTTTCGTTGAGCGACAGCATCGATGAATTCTGCGAGGTCTTTTGAGTCCATTTCTCGCCCATTGTCAACGGCGTTGCACAAACGGGATACAAGATCGCTCATGCTTCATCCTCTGGTTCTGCCAGGCCAATCTCGACCAAGCGTTGATGCAAGTAGGCACCCGCAGTTATGGATGGATAGAGGGGTTTGCCTCCTGTTTGGGCGATGAATTCTGAGCGAGGCGTCAAATCAATGTCATTGCGAGGATGCACAAACATCGGCATCGAGAATCTCCGGCTGGTCGTGTCTTTGGGATTCACAACTCGGTGGGTCGTTGACTGGAACAGACCATTCGTGATGTTTTGCAGCATGTCGCCAGAATCAACGATGATGTATCGTGCATCACCCTCCACTTCAATCCAACTTCCATCATGGTCCATGACCTGAAGGCCATCGGCTGTTGCCGTGACGAGCAAGGTGATCAGATTGATGTCTTCGTGGGCGGCTGAACGAACTGCGCCTGCAGGTGCGTGTTCCCCGACCGGTGGATAGTGTATGATTCGCATGATGGTGTTTCCTTCTTGGCTCATTTCCCCCAGCCAATGTTCTTGCTGACCTAAGTAAAGGCTGCATGCTCCAAGAATTTGTTGGGCGAGTCCCTCCATTCGATTGAATAAGTCATCAATCACACCTTTGAATTCGGGTGCATCTGCTTCGGGCCATACATTGGCTGGGTAGGTTGGTTGGGGTCCTTTACCAGTGTGCGTTCTTCCATTTTGCCAGAATTCTTTCAGATCAGGTGCATCGTTGTCTTTTGCGTGTTCCACCCCGAAGGCGGTGTAGCCGCGTTGATGCGAAATTTCTGGCTGTAAATACCGTTGTTTGGTGGTCTTTGGTAACGAGAAAAAGACATCACTTTGCTCATAGGATCGTTCAATCAAGTCCAAATCAACGCCGTGATTTTTGAGAGCAAAGAAACCGATGTCCTTCAGTGAATCTCCAACGGCTTGAACGAAGCGTTCTTGTTGACGCTCATCGCCAAGCATGTCGGCAAAATCAACCGTTGGTATTCGGCGGCTCACATTCATCACTGATTCCTGATCTTGGAGAGGAGTCTTAGCATTTCGAAGTAGACCCAAATAACGGTGATTAACAAACCGAATGCAGCCCACCATTCACCAGATTTTGGTGAGTTGTTGCTGATGCCGCGCTCAATAAAGTGAAAGTCGAGGATCAAATTGAGTGATGCAATACCCAGAATGAACAATGTCACCAAAATTCCAACAGGTCCAGAAGAATGGAGGAAGGGTACGCCAACATTTGTGAACAGCGACAAAACAATCGACACCATGTACAAAGCGAATACGCCTAGTGTGAGGGTGATGACGACGGCTTGGAATGCAGGTGTCGCTTTGATGATTTTAGTTGACCAAAGGAAATACATGACGCCGATAATACAGACTGTGCCTAATCCAGCTTGCAAAACAATTCCGGAGTATGCTCCTTCGTACACAAAGGAGACTCCACCAATGAGCATACCTTCAAACAAGGCGTAACAGATCGCTCCCGGTGCTGGATTTTTTGGCCTCGTAAATACCATCACCAGTAAGGTGATGAGGCCACCCAAGAATCCAATTCCCGTGAGAAGGACCATTGCCCCAAGGTTTCCAGATGCGCCCAAAGAAACGGTCACAAGGGCAGTGAGGATTGTGATGCCGAACAAAACGCCAATCTTCTGCATTGTCCCTTCATAGGACATGGTTTCGTAGCCGGGGATGTTGCTCCAAAAATTGTTGGACAAGACTGGGTTGCTCGTCGAAGTGACTGCTCGCATGGCGTGAAATGCCAAGAGGTCCTTTGTCAATCTTGTGACGTTTCAGCATGTGCATTGACTTGTTCTTGGTAGTACACTTGCAACTGGTCCATCGACCATCCTTGATCAAGGTAGGTGCGAACCATTGCCTCGTCCCAGCCAGGAACTCTTGCGAGATCGGCTTTAGTGACTTCAACTGCAGGTGCATCATCTGCCGAGCCGCTGCCGTCGAGGACTGGAGTTTGCCATCCGTCTGTCGAAACTGGTTCAGCAGCGAGGGCGTCGTGCTGAGCCGCGTTTAGAGTGATCAAATCCTTTGTTTCTTCAGCTTCCTGTTCGATTGAACGAAGGATTTTGAAGGCACCAAACGCAAGGATCACACCAGCAAGCATGAGCATGAGCATCAATTTTGAGCCCAGATTCGTTTCATCGCTGGCACTTGGTGTTGATTGTGCGAGCCGTTGTTCTGTAGAACATCCTTCAGGGTTTACCGCCAGATTCGCTTCCGTGTCTGGACATGTGTCAACAGCGTTGATGACACCATCAGCGTCATCATCTAGAGAGCCATTATCCACTGGAGTGGTTGTGCCACTCGTGTCATCGATGCCCCCGAGGTCGCAGCCAAGAACTTCTGATTCATTGACGCCATCGTTGTCGGCATCCGAAAGCAACAAGGCATCACCGGGGTAGACATCGTCTATGGTCGGATCGAGCGCTGTCGATTGAGCCCATGCGACTTCAGTGCCATCAGGGATACAATCTCCGTCGGTATCTGCGTTGGTTGGGTGGCTGCCAAGGTCGTATTCCAATTCATTCGAGAGTCCGTCGCCATCAGCATCGTACAAGCCTTCCATCATGTTTGGTCCAGGGAGTGTTCTTGTGGTTCGGTTGAGGCCGTTTGCCACTTCCCATATATCGGGCAATCCGTCTTGATCGGTGTCTGTGACATTGTCGAGGCGGTTCCAATCATCGAACCATGCCATTCGGAACGGTGCAGCAACTTCTGCAGAGGTGAGCACTACGCCCATCTCTCGGTTGCGGTTGACCGCAGAGTTGCCCCAGTTGATTGATGAAATCAGGACGGTTTCCTGGTCGATGATGAGGCCTTTGTTATGCAGCTTAGACACATCATCATCTTCACCCATGACGACCGCTGCGACATCAAGACCATCGCTTGAGTTCCATACTTCGTTGAACGTGTCCACAACATCTTGCACATCTTGGTCCAAGTAAGCTCCATTGATGATCAAGCGAACAGATACGCCATCTTCGGCCGATTGACGAAGAGCTGTGAATATTGGGTTGTCTCCCCAGCCCCACGACCAATCCATGTCAAGGTACTGTAAGGATAAGAGCAATTCATCCTCTGCGCTTCCAATCAATTCAACCAAGCCCTCGATGCAGTTGTCCGGGCAGGTGAGGAGTTCTCCATTCACGGTTGCGGTTATGGTGGACGCACGGTCGCCGTCAACCGGGGTTGCCGCCGGCATGTTCCAACCATTTGGCTCATCTGAAGCGGATGCGGGTGTGATGTGCTGTCGCAATGGTTCCTCATCGAAAGCCATTTGTTGAAGGACGATGGTTGCAAGATCGACGTTTTCAATTAACGCACCCCAGTCCATGTTTCCACGGACTCCTGGTGCTGGCATGGAGGAGCCTTTCCAATTTCCTGAAGAAATCCAAACGCTGGTTCCGTCGCGAACGGCTACCTTACTGTGAATGTAAGCGTAAGGCTCGTCGCCCCCGTCACCGAACCAGTATGTGGTGACACCAGCCTTGACAAGTTCACTTGCGATGCCGTATTGGTTGATCATGTCAAAGTCTGACCAGAAGCCTTGAGAGCCAGCATCGAGCACCACGGTGACATCGACGCCACGGTTCTGTGCGTCAATCAATGCTTGAGCTAACCGCGGTTCTGAGAGTTGGTACACGTGGACATTGAGGCTTGTTGTTGCCCCTTCAATCCAATCGAGAACGTCAAGCAGACCATCGGTTGGGCCAATCAAAGGCGTGACAATTGATTCACCAGAGAAATCTTGGTCTTCACAGAAGGTGCTTCCACCAAGGCGCCCCCAGCGTTCGTGCCAGTCAACAACTTGGTCGGTGTCATCGAGCAATCCGCATCCATCACCGCGATGATAAATGATGAGGTCAATGCCAGTTGTAGGCTCGACCAAACTGATGCCACTCCAACCCTCGACATCGACCGGACCGTTGCCGTACACGATGGTGTCGGCAAGGGCACCAGATGGGCCCATCACATGGAGTGCTGCTCCATCATTCGGAAGCGTTGGTGGGTCTGCGAAGGCCGATGCGAAGCCTTGGATCATGCCATCCTCGTAGACGCTGAGGCCGTTTGGATCAGCGGCAAAAATAACTGCACTTCCAGCAGGTATAGTGATGTCTGCGAAGGTGAAATCATCAGTGCCACCTGATGTAACGACGCTAAACGTCCACCCGTCAAGATAAGCGGTGTTCTCGCCCATGTTGCTCAGTTCGAAGAATTCTGTGTTCGAGGAAATACTGGTTTTGCCTTCGCTCATTAAGCGGGTAAACTTGATGTCATTAATTTGTGCGAATTGCGAAGCATTTGGCTCTTCTGCTCCCGGACTTGGCCACATTGTGTGCACCCAAGAAGCCGCAGCGTCCGCACCTGGCATCATGGTTTGACAATCGCTGACAATGCTCCACTGCACTGTTTCAATCGGGACTCCATCAGGGTTGGAAAGAGTGAACGAATCTCCGAGGCCAGTCAGCATGGATTTGTCCATCAAGAACACAGCGCGTGCTCCAGGCTGGACAAGTGTAGCGTTCCACCCTTCAGTCGCGTTCCACATTGAATCGGCTCGGATGAACCGTCGATCTTGGTCGATGGTATCAATTCGCCAGCGGCTAAGGTTGAGCACATCATTGCCCGTGTTTTTGAATTCAATCCAGTCTTCAAGCGGTTCAATTGAATCATCATCGCAAGAGGCAAGAACTTCAGTGACAATGACGTTTTCTGATTCGGTGTAGACGGGCCAAACTGGATTGATTTTCCCGGGACTGACCCAAGCCGAAAGCAACCACTCTGCACCAGTTCCTGCGCTTGTCCCGTTAGGGCCAGCGCCAGCATGGGTGCTGTTTGGTGCGATGAGGGATTCACCTTCTACGGTAGACGACCAGCCGATTGTGTCCATCACCGCACCAGTGGCGTCCACTAATCCAATCGAGTCGGGTGTGGTGTGCTTGAGGTAGAAACTGCTGGTTCCGTTGAGGGCGATCAAAGCGACCCCACCGGGTTGAATCACGGATGTCGATTGAAGTGGCATGTTATACTGGTGCAGGGTTAATGTTCTGCTTGCAGCCTGAAGTTTCCAGCCTCCAACATCGATGGCTTGGTCGCCTTCATTTTTGAGTTCCAACCATTCGCCAAGAGGCCAAGGTTGAGAATCGCTGCCGATGCCATCTGGCATGACTTCTGAAAAGAACACATTACCGGTGTTGTCCATAGCGCCGGGTTCGGGTTGACCGGGGGTCATCCACGGAGATGGCACCCACGGATCGGTTGGATCTTCTGCTGGAATAAGCGACACATTTTCTCCATAATCAGTGGCGTACCAAGCGGCGTCAACGATGTTTCCTGTGGCATCTGCGAGCATGAGGTGATTGTAAAAATTCCATAGTTCTGTCCCTGTGGTAAATTGAACAAGTCTTCGGCCATCTGCTTCAATGATGGAGCCTGCTTGAGTGTCATTGCTGACGAGTGTTGCTGGGTCCAATAGGGTTACATTGCCCATGCCGTCGATGACGGACCAGCCAGTCAAATCGATGTCAGTTGAACCGTCATTGAACAGTTCTAACCATTCTCCATCGGGAAATGGTGTTCCATCTTCGGAACTGTTTGAAAGCAATTCCGTCATCTTTAGAGGCGAAGTGGCCGTCACAATTTGGTCGAGTGAGGGCGGGTTCGGTGCGTTTGGCGTTGGGTATGCGGCGTAGACCATGTAGGTCGAAGTTTGGTCGTTCACCAGTGAGAACCCTGGTTCGTTATCGGTCCATGCGACCTGTTCTGAGATGCTACCATTGGGCCATTTGAGGTCGAGTGCTTCAACTCCATTATTGAGCATGCTTGATCCTGAGCCGTTGACTGCAATGATACGGGTGGTGCCGGGGGCAATCATGTAGCCAGTGCTTGTTGCGTCGATGAGGTGTGATTCATTGAACAACAGCACCTTGCCAGCTTGGTCTTGAATGCTCCAACCGGTGAGGTCTATGTCGGATGAGCCAGTGTTGATCACTTCGACCCATTCGCCACCGGGCCACATGTCACCGTCAAAACTTGGCCACGCATCTGCCATTACTTCGTTGATGTGGAGGTCGGATGGAACAATCGTGGGCCCTCCAGTGCCGCTCCCCGTGTTGATTCCACCGGGTGTGGGGTTGTTCGTCGAAACCCAATCATTGGTCGCACTGGCGGCATCCTCTTCGAGGCTTACACCCGACGGTGCTCCACTGCTGGAGAAGGTCCATGTTGCTTGGTCAATGCTGACTCCAGATGCGGTGTGCAATGTCAGGATGTCATTGGTGTTGGCAAGATAAAACATGCTGTTGGACAGTCCGTTGCGTGAGATGACCATGTATTCACCGGGGGAAAGTTCCCATGAAGCGGAATTGTTGGCATCATAATCAACAATTGTGGTGGAGTTGAAGTAGAGCGTTTTTGATGCTTTATTTGTGGCGTACCAACCGAGCACATCAACGGTTGTGTTCCCGCTGTTGTACACTTCAAACCACTCGCCACCCGGCCATGCTGCATCGTCATATCCGTTGGGGTTTGGCAAGGCTTCGTTGAGGCAGATGTCGCCTGAGCAGGCTGTTGAACGAGCCGATGTCATCACCGGCGTTTGGTCATTGAGGTCAATGGTTACAACGGTTCCAACCGTGGAAAAAACCAGCAGAAGCGCGAGCAGGACGGGGCGGAGTTTAGAGATCATAGACTCACCTATGCCCCGACGTGATGGTCAAAGGGCATAGGGCTTGTGCCTGCGAGCAATGGTGGATTTTGTCAGCGGTTCACAAGAATCCTGCGTTGTCAACGAGGTTCTTGAACATCAAAATCATAATCGGGACGAGAATGACGCCCATGGCGTGACTTCGTCGAATGCCAAGGCGAGGGGGTAACAGTCCAATCATTGTTCCAACAATCAAGACTGACAAGCCAATGAAACCGGTGCTGACGAAGACCAAAGCTCCAACGAACAAAATAACGCTCATGATCATCTGCTGGAGGGGGATTGCTGCGTGGAGCCGGAGCATTCCCTGGCCAACATAGCGCATGATTGGCATGGCCATAAGACCGGCTGCAAGGGTGATCGCCAGAAGGCGGATGAAGTCAGCAGTCGGTTCGAGGTTGCTCCATGTGTCCACAGGGTACATCGCTTTGAGCGCCAGAGTTGCACCTGAACGAGAGCGGCTAATGATGTACAAGAAACCTAGGACGCAGACGGTGACAGCAGTGTTAACCGCAGAAAGAATAGCAATAATTTCCAAATCCTGTTTGGTCTGAGGCCCTTCAACACCGTCCTCGGATTCTGCTTTTGCAATCTCGAGCAGTTCATCATCGGTCATTTCGGTCAGTCGGCGAGTTTCCCAATCCATTCCATAGCCGGCTTTTCCTTGCACTTTCGCAACAACGTTTCGCCCACCCATCACCAATACGGTGGCTTGGGATGCAGTCATTCCGGGAAGCACGCCCATGGATGCACCTGCAACACCGGACCAAAAGCAAGGAACCAGGAGTGGCTTTGCAGGCGGTAAATCCCAGTTTTCCTTTTGCGGGGGTAGGTGGGATGTTGTGGCGTAAATGTCGAGTAAATTCGCGATGCCAAACAGTCCAGCGAGGCCTGGTAGCAACAGACTGGCCCCGGGCATGTTGATCGGTGAACTTGCAGGGAGAGCGGTCGGGCCAATAATGGTCCATCCAAATAAGCCCGCAAGAAGGAAAAAGGCAGTTGCTGTGAAAAACCCAGCAAACCGTGAATCAGTACCGAACATTCCACCTGTCAAAGTTTGCAACCACATTGGCCAATCAAGCCGGGTGGTTTCAGTGGCCAGCAGCAAGGCGGAGATCACCAAGAGAATGAAGGGCAGCATGGTTCGAAGTGAATCATACCAGCCCAATTCAGGGCCAAAGGCGATTCGAGCGAGAACAATCAACGGCAAGGAGAGGAACAGGCCGAGTTGGGAGCCGCGAGCTGACCACGCGACCCCGCGAGCAGCGTTGCCTGAGAGCAGCATGCGGTGGCCCGGCAATAACGACAGCGCTTGGTCCGCATCCGGTGCCCCCATGAGCGCTGATGGGATGTAATTGAGGAACGTGTGCACTGTTCCTGTCGATACAATGATTCCAGCAACCGCTGAAAGTGGGATGCCTAATGCCAACAAACTTGGTGACAATGCCAACAGGATCAACGCCACATTGTTGACGTGGAATCCGGGAATGATGCCCGTTAAGGAGCCCATGAACACTCCAAAGAACAGAGCGAAGAGCATCCACCCAAGTTCGTAAAAATAAGCGTCTAACATTGTTCCACCTCACGAGTTGGGGTTGCTGTCTTGCTCCAATTCCGAGCGATCGTCTTCGCCATCCCCGTCGGTGTCTGGGTTGTTGACGTTCATGCCGTTGGCGCTTTCAAGAGAGTCCGCCACCCGATCGCCATCGCTGTCCAATGCGTCAGCACCGTCAAGGGTGTAGACGAGGGACACTTCGTTCGGATGCTCGATCTGGCGCAATCGCCCTGACCATGTCATTGAGATGTTTGAGTGAAGGTCATCGGTACCAATTGGATTCAAGTCGAGGTTAAGTCGGAGCGATTGTGAAGATCCATCCCTGTAGAGGAACCAACCGTCGTCTTCTTGTACGGCTTTTCCGTTGATCAAAACATGGGTGTTTTTGGCGTACCCCCACTGAGTGGCCCCGTCGTCCCAAAGCAGGCTTTGAGGGGCAGGTGGTTCACCCACAAGTTGGTAATTTTGAACCATGAGGCGCATCATCATCTTTTCATCGTCCCATGAAACGGTGACGTTGGCAATGAGTCCTTGCCCGGATTCAATCCAGTTGGTGCGCGTCGATGGGAACGACATGGCAACTCGCGTTTGGCCAAAAGTGTAGGTCTGGCTGTCGACAAAATACCCATCGGTGTCCAAAGGTTCGAAGGCGTACTGCATGAAGGTGCTAAGTGTGTAGACTTTGTTTGGCGTCTCAAGCATAGAGGCTGGGTTCGCCGAGAGCATGGCTTGCATGGACATTGCAGTCATGGGGTCGATGAGGTTGGTACCATTGCCGTTGTTTGCATCGATGCACCACATGCTGCGGTCATCGTTCCACATCAACCGTCCTGTGGCTTCGTATGCAGAGCCATTGTATCCGTTGGTTTCAGCGTTAGAAATGTCTTCATCCGTTGGTAGGATGCAGATCATGTTGCCGTTTGGTCCAAAGAGGGTCCACTGGTCGTTGTTGATCAGAACTGTTCCTGCCATTGAGACCATGCTTCCAGATTCGTAACTCCATGTCGATTCACCAGCCCATTCAAGTTGGTTGGGTTGGGGTGTGTAACCATCGACAAGAATAATTTCTGGTCCCTGGGTCAAAAACGCCCATCGGAGATTGGTTTCTTGGTAACTGAGCATCCCGGTCACTTCGACTTTGGAATCGGCTTCAATCCACACGCCAGGTGCTGATTGGATGAGCAACTGAAGTTGATGCGCAGCGTTTCCTGGGTGGTCGGTGATGTAGGCGGAGGTGTAAATTGCATCCTTATTGATCGCTTCGCTGATGAATCCCGTAATGGTGACGATCTCTCCCGAATAGATTTCTGGCTCAACGGCTAAATCGCTCAGAGTGAGGCGTTGCACTTCTGGTAAACCTGATGAATCCCACCAAATGGCGCCAGCCCCGGTTGATTGAAGGTAGAATCGTCCGTTGTAATCGACCACAGCCCCCATCACGGTGACATTGGTCCCTATGGGGGGTTTCTCTCCAGTTGAATACCAGCGAACGCTGATGACTCCAGTGTCGTCCTCAACAACCAAGTCAACTCGGTCTTCACCGCTGCCATACCGGTCCTCAATCCATGAAATGACGGTACCTTCGACCAGAACAGTCTCGCGGTTGTGGTTGACCAAATCTTCAACCAAAACCACTTGTGGTTCCCTGACCATGGCGTACCAGTTGAGCGATGCCACCAAGAAAACAGCAAGTGCGAACATCACCCAAAGTTTCTGACCACGGGTCGCTGGATCATCATCAGTAATTTTGAGCATGATGTCCTTGAGAGCATCGGCCATGATGCGCTCAACCCAACTCCAGCCATAGCCGTTTGCACGAGCGAGCATCGTGACATTCTCGGAAATTGAGCCGTTTTAGCGGGGTCCACTTTTTTAATGCGTGGGCCGAGGGGGTGGTTGGGGATGGCGATGAGGGACCGCGTGATTCGTGATGAAATTCACAAAGATATCTTGGTGCCTGCCCGCCACGCAACCATCATTGACACCAAGGAATTTCAACGCCTCCGAAACATTCAGCAACTTTCAACGTGTGAATATGTTTTTCCTGCTGCAAACCACAACCGCTTCGCTCATTCGTTAGGTGCCTACCATTTGGCGGGGCAACTCACGGCTTCTCTCCAAGAGGTTCAACCGGGGATTCTCAGCGATGAAGACGCTGAACTGGTTCAATTAGCAGCCTTGCTCCATGACATTGGCCACCCACCTTTCTCCCACGTTTTGGAAACGCCGGATGTGTACGCAACATACCATTCGCACGAACACTGGGGCCGTGTGTTGTTGGAATCAAGTGAGACAGAGGTCGGCGCAGCAGTAACCAATGTGCTCGGCGAGGCTCGAACTGAACGACTCTTTGCCCTTATGGACGGTGCGTCGGATCATGCAGGTGAAGCAATTCCCCCGTTCATGAAAGAAATTGTATCGAGCCAACTGGACGTTGATCGGATGGATTACATGGTCCGAGATCAAGCCAACACAGGCGCACAAATTGGTGGTTTTGACATCGCTCGAGTTCTGCGTGCCCTTCGTGTGGGCGATGATGGGCATTTCTTCGTCAAATCGTGGGGTCTTCCCGCCATTGAAGCTTATTTGGTGACGCGATACCACATGTATCACCAAGTGTACTTTCACAAAGTCAATATGTTGACCCAGAATTACCTTGTAAAGATGCTCTCGAGGGCCCGTGCCTTGGCTGAAAAAGGGCAACTCACTCTTTCTGTTGCCCTGCAAAAAATGTTGTTGGACAAAAACTTGGATGCTCGGGGCTATGCGAGCCTGAATGATGCACACATACGTGTCGCCATTCCAGAATGGGCCGAACATGAAGACGAAATTCTCTCAAATTATGCCATGAAGATGATGTCGAGGCGAGGTTTCCACAAGTCCCTTCGCATTGAAGGTCTCACCACGGAAATGGTGGGCGTTGTCAGAGATCGAATCGAGGCGGAGGTGGCGGAGGCCGGTTACGATCCTGCTTCTGAGGTGATTTATGCACGGATTTCTAAGAAGGGGTACAAGCCATACGCCCAAGGCATTCGAATTGAGGATGGCGGAGATGCCTCCGAACATTCTCCCCTCATTCGTTCGCTCACTCAACCAAATGAACGCGCCTTGATTTTTGTTCCAGACGCCATACGAGATGGACTTGAACAACGCGTTCGTGAGTGGATTAAACCCTCCCAATCATCGCTTGTTCATTTCGAATGAAGCGGATAACTTGATGAGTTTGACCAAGTCCAGCAACACAGGGGCCTGTAGCTTAGTCGGTTAGAGCGCCCGGCTCATAACCGGGAGGTCAGGGGTTCAACTCCCTTCGGGCCCACCTTAAAATTGGATGTCTTTGTGGCCTATGCTCAGTTTTTATCTTGAACATCAGAGAAAAATAATTGCTCTTTTCAAAGGGATTTCTTTCCCATTTTATCACAACGGTTATGAGTGTCGCATCAGTGGCGTTGTCTGTTAGGTGAAGTTAGTATGATGAAGCGTGCCGTGTTCATTCTTGCCCTTTATGTCGGTTCCTTGATGTTGGTCGCAGTGCCAGCAGCAGCACAAGCCCCTACTGCGGCGATTTCATTATCCTGTGCTCCAATCTCCATTAACGTGGAAGTGAAGCCTGGTTCCACCTACTCAGGATTCACCACTTGCACCGCAAGCAACCCAACCACCTACCAAGAAAAAATCAGCATCCTGGTGACGAGCGATGGCCTTGCCACCGCATCACCCGGTGACATGTACATCGGAGGAAATCAGGAAGTGGACTTCCAAATTTCTGTTCGGGCTACACCCTACTTGACCATGCAAAGCCGAACATTGTCCGTTTCTGCAACCGTCCAGGAAATCAACAGTTTACCACCAGTCAACACGGCTTCCTCCCAAAACAACATGATCGTCAACATCATGCAGTATTCTCTGGTTCAGGTCGAAGCAGTTGAGCCATTCGTCCAACTCATGCCAAAGAAAGACAAGAACTTCGAATTCAAGGTGTATAACCTTGGTAATCAAATTGACTTCATGAAGGTCGGTGTGACTGATTCAAGCCGAGATGACCTCGAGCAGGCTGGATTCACCATCAACTTGCCAGCTGTGAAGGTCCAAATCGACGCCATCCCAACAGCAACAAACGTCCGAGTGATGGCACGAACGCCAAAAACTCAAGGCTGGAGCGATGCTTACCACGTGCTTGACTTCTATGCTGAATCGGAATTCGCCTGTAACAACGGCGGCTGTATCCGTGAGTCACAGATGATCACCATCTATGTCCGTGGTGTCTATCTCCCAGGTTTCGAAGTTATTCCTGCTCTTTCCATGCTCGCTCTTGCAGCTGCAGTTGTCGGTCGCCGTATGACCGGTAGCGAAGACGAAGAAGGGGAATGGCGTGAAGCCGCTCCCGGTCTGTGACGGCTTGTTGCCATGCCCCTTGCAATAGGGTTGCACATGACCCTTACAGGGGTTGGTTTGATAATCCCCAGTGCCCAAGGTACCTCTAACAGGGATTTCTATGAGTGGATTACTGGACAAAGCAAGCGCTGTAAAAGAAGCAGAACCAGTCGAAGCCGTCAAGGTTGAACCTGCACCTGTGCCAAGAAAATCCAAAGAAGCGTCGAAGGGTTTGATGGCCGCTTCGACTCCAGCAACTTCTGACGGGTCTCCAATGGATTACCTCCAACAAGCAGGTTGGGGAATCATTGTTCTCGCTGGTATACTCTCCCTCCGTGGCGGCGAACTTGGATTGGCCGTTGTGTCAGTGGTCGCCCTTATTGGTGTCTTGTGCCTGGTTCAGTTCGAACGAATGAAACCTGAACTTTCCACTGTGAAGATTGGTGTTTCGGTCGTTTTAGCGTTCATTATCGCACTGGGTCCCTATGCGGCCCTGGCGATTATTCCTGCAGATTCGTCCATGGCCCTGACTCAAATCGAAGTGGATCAGGACAGCGATGAACTCACGTTTTATGTCCGGGGAAGTTTTGATTCATCATCTGTCACAATCACTTCAGAAGGGACTGAACTTTGGGCTGGTTCCGAGTCATTAAGCAATGATTTTGCAAAATTCAGAGTACCCATCAGTGAATTCTTTGAGGGCAACGCTCAGAACAACATGGGTGATTCAATCAAGGTCTATGAAATCAACGTAGAAGCTGACGATGGACAAACTCAAACTCGAACCATTACCCCGAGTCTTCTCAACCGTGAAGT
>DAPR01000026.1:0-19186 GCA_002502605.1 Euryarchaeota archaeon UBA258 | reverse complement strand
GTTGACGGGCTCATTGTCGAATCGATTGTAGGTCTCTTTGATCCTTCCGAAGAGGCAGAAGATGGTGGCGAACACTCGATGAGCACTGTAAGCAACTATCTCCCTGTCTTTTCAGACTATACCATCCAACTCAAGGTCATGAAAGGGGGCAGCCAGAAGTGGCAATCCCCTCTGATTACTGCTGATGGAACTGATACCACTTGGGAGAGCGCAGTTTCGGGATCAAAGTCCGGAAGTTCTGACCGGTGGATGGGCATTGCGGGAACTGGCTACGACGTCGACACTGGCATGATTGAAATTCTCAAAGAAGATGACTTCTACGACGGTTCTGGATGCTATACGTTCCAAGTGATTGTTGTGAATCAATATTTCACAGGGGATTCGTCCACCCAGGTGAGTTCGAGCGCTTGGGAATTGGATTTCTCCAACACCGAAGGGGAAATGACAGCATGCTCATGATACCGATTGGATATTCTCGGCATCAGCGCACGGTCTGATTCCGACAAATGTATTGCACCTCTCAAGCAAGGTATCAAAGGTGAAAGGGCCGACCAAGCCACATGGCAAACCGTCGCGTGACCCTCATCATCCTCATGGTTCTGCTCTTTTACCTCCCATTGAGCGCTGTGGGAAATGAGAGTTCCCCTCCAGTTGAGCAGTTCGGTCATGCGTTTGAGGAAGTCGTGATTGCTGATTCTTCAGACGCGATAAATGAACCACGTGATCTCGAATTCCACCCCGGGAGGGCAAACGAACTTTGGGTAGCCAACCGCGCTACGGACAGCATGACCATCGTGGAGAACACAGGCTTAGACAATCAGACCTCTCAAAACCGAAAAGATGCGTACAGCAACCACTTCCTCGAAGAAGTGAGTGCGATCGCTTTTGGTGCTTATCACCCAGAATTTGACTGGCAATGGGGTTCAGCCCAAGAAACAGACAATACCTACTGCGGTCAAGGCTCCCCAAACAATTTCATGGGCCCAACCCTTTGGCCCTCTTCGATGTCTCACTATGCCGTTGAACATCAAAACGATGAGTTGCTAGGGAGCCACATTGACATGAACCACGAGTCTCCCTTTGGAGTAGGTATGGCTCACGACTCGGCCAACATCTACTGGTACAATGACGGTTACTACGGTGAACTGGTGTACTACGATTTTCAACTCGATCATGACACGGGATACGACGATCACTCCGATGCGATTGTTCGCCGTTACTCAGAAGTTCAACTGAGCCACGTGCTCGGTGTGCCAGGCCACATGGTCCTTGACAAAGATTCAGGAATCCTCTACATTTCAGACCCGGGAGCCAACCGGGTGTTGTGGGTGAATACCGACGATACAACCACAACCTCAACCGACATCATGGACAGTGCAACTCGCTTAGAGCCGTTGCAAGAATACTCTCGTATTGCTGGAGTCGAATGGGGGGTACTCGATACCGGATTGAACCGCCCATCTGGAATTGCACTCACTGGTGACCAACTCTTTGTCTCCCAAAACGGTGATGGAACGATCGTAGCGTACGACCTAAGCACCAACGGAAAGAGTGCGGTTGAGGCAGGGTCGATTCAAACGACAGCATCATCCATCATGGGTTTGGAAATTGGTCCTAATGGAAACCTGTACTATGTTGATAACGTCCAAGACGAAGTTGTTCGCATTGACCCTTACACCGATGGAGATGGTGATGGCGTGGTGGACGTCGATGACAACTGCCCCCTCATTGCCAATGTTGCTCAATTGAACCACGACGGCGATTCACTCGGTGATGTGTGTGACGATGACGACGACAACGATGGCTATCTAGATGAAAATGACGCTTGCCCTCAGGGCTTAACCAACTGGATTGCAAACACCATGTCAGATCATGATATGGATGGCTGCCGAGATTCCAGTGAAGATTTCGATGATGATGATGATGATGTCATCGACATTCGAGATGATTGCCCAACTGGTGACTTAGACTGGCTTTCAACATCTGGCACGGATTATGACCAAGATGGGTGCCAAGATATGGGTGAGGACCAAGATGACGATGATGATGGTATCTGTGATGGTGGGCTGAACATCACGGGATTGTGTGTTGCATCAAGCGTAGGCACTGATGTCTGTCCAACAAGTTCCCTTTCATTCACTTCAATGCCTTCAACAGATGCCGATCAAGATGGTTGTGAGGATCGAACCGAGGATGAAGACGATGACAACGATGCTTTGATTGACAAGTATGACGATTGCCCAAATGAATACGGACTGAGCGACAAAGGCCGACTGTTTGGCTGTCCTGATGCCGATGGCGATGGCTACGCGAACACCATTGATGAATTTCCATCTGAGCCAACTCAATGGTCTGACCTCGACGAGGATGGGTATGGAGACGTCACAAATGGATTGAACGGGGACGCTTGTCCAGCAGCCTTTGGCACATCAACTGAAGACAGACTTGGTTGCGTTGACTCCGACAATGACGGGTGGTCGAACGCAGATTCAACATGGCTTGTGGCTTCAGGTGCGGATGCTTTCCCGAATGAAGCCTCTCAACACTTGGACCAAGATGGAGACGGATACGGTGATTCGCCTCTAGGGTTCGAGGCAGATGAGTGCATCGACACCCCTGGTGCCTCATTCGAGGACCGCTTTGGCTGCGTTGACAGCGATAACGATGGCTGGTCCGATGAGGGTGATGATCTTCCACTCGAACCTACGCAGCATCGCGATGTTGACGGTGATGGCTACGGCGATAACCCGCTTGGCTCTGAACCTGATGCGTGTCCAAACGAAGCTGGTGAATCGACTCAGATTCCGTTCGGTTGCACAGACAGCGATGGTGATGGTTGGGCAGATGAGATCGATTTTGACGCAAATAACAATCTCGTGTGGTCTGATGTGGACGGAGATCAGTATCCTGACCAGCAGGGCGCCACAAAGATGGACAGTTGCATCGAAACCCCTGGTGACTCATACCTCGATCGGTTTGGCTGCCCGGACGCTGATGGCGACGGTTGGTCGGATGCCTCGGATGAATATCCCAATGATTCAACCCGCTATGCCTCATCTGCTCTGACCTCCAATCTCCTTGTGATGGTTGGTGTGGCTCTGCTTTCTGCTCTGGTTCTGGGTCTCTTGTTCGTACGGCGAAAGCGACAACATGATGTCGGTTTAGACGCAATCAATCCTGCTCTTGTGGCACCTTTCATTGAACAAACCACACCAAGTGGCCCCCCGATTCCTGACAGTGGATTGCCCGCAGGTTGGACTCTGGAACAATGGGCTTGGTACGGTGAAGACTACCTCAAAAACCAGTGAGAACTCGTGTTTGATTTTTCAGTGTTGTTTGTGTCCTTTCAAACAGATGTTGATAAGCCAATTGAAAAGTCCCTTTGGCTATGAAGTACACACTATCGGTTGCAACATTGGTTTTCTTGCTGATTCTAAGCGCTACCGCTGGCTCGGTTCTCACAAGTCTTACAGCGTCCTCCTCATCAAGCAATTCCACCTTCGAAATCGATGTTGATCAAGCGTTTGGGATGAATGAGTATACGCTCCTTGAAGTCGATGAAGGCGACAATGATGAGGAAAATGTAATCACAGAACGCCTTCATGAGTTCCAGTTGACTGCTTCGGAAGTGGACGGCGTTGTTACTTGGGACTTTGGTGATGGTAGCACGGCAACCGGGTTCTCGGTCGTTCACACATTCGCAGATGCGGGCCACTACACAGTGACGGCAACCGCTGTGACCGTTGACAGCATTGAGCAATCAAGCCTCGAACTCACTGTTGATCAAAGCGGAACCGTCGAGTCTGATAACATGGAATGCGTGTGCGCCCCAACGGCCAAAGACACCGTCGTGAATCTTGTACCGAAGCAGGGTCTAATCGATTATGAGGGATTCGTGACGGTTGAGCACGACGGAAGCAGCGAATCCTGCTCTCTTCGAAATCCGCTTCAAGAATGCCACGTCAGGGTGTATGTGGAACGAACAATGGATGGTGCCGTGATGGATCAAGAAGTGCTTTTCGATGATACATTTCGAACCAATGAACTCACGGTGACCTTTGAATTCACTGCATTGGAATTTGAACCAGGTGAGGGGCTTCAATTGCGCCTAGAAACCGATCAAGTACGAGATTGGCACAAGCCCTTGACAGAATGGACCATGACCGCCCCGCTATGAGGGCAGTTCTTCACCGAATACATTTATGCTTGATCTTCAAGTGAAGATGCCTCTTCCAAGGCCTCCTCATCTTCGAGGTATTCCTTTGCGGCTTCTTCCTCTTCGATTTTGCTTTGCTGAGATTGAATCACCTTCTTTGATGCTTGATGAGATACGATGAAGGTCCCTGCAAGGATGATCAGGACAAGCATAGCGTAAATCATCAAGGGTTGATCTTCTCGTTCCTCGGCATTGGTCCATGCGATTTCTCCTGAGGCAGAACCGCTTGGGTTCGATACATCCGAGGCAATTGAATTCAAGACGGTTGGAAGCATTGCTCGGCACTCCAAAGCAAGACTTCCATTGGTGTTGCCATACCATGAGACGTACATGGTCTTGCTTTCACCTGCTTCCAACGAGACGACCAATTGAGTGGTGTCTTGCAGTTCATCCCCAACATAGCACCAGAAGTTGACCCCTGTAACGGCCACATCACCAGTGTTCTTGACCACTATGTCGCCACTGATCTTCTTGCCGATGTAGGCTTTGTTGTCTTCAAGGTCGATTGAAACAACATCAATGTATGGGAGTGGAACCGAAACCTCACTGATTGGTGTTTTTGGCGCGGGAACCGTTGTGGCGAAATTTCCCCAACTTGAACTTAGAGTCAATACAATTTCAGCGTTTTCTTCATGGTATTGTCCTTCGCCATCGACCCATTCGACAATACGTGCCTGCTCTCCCAAAGCGATCCCGACATGTCCATTTTGGTCTGTGACGTTGTCAATGGTGCTCCCATAATAGCCCAAACCTGTCGCGTGAACAGTAATGTTTCCAGCATTGGTGTGCAGTGTGCGCTGTGAGAGCAGGCGAATCCACGCATCGGTTAGGCCGCCAGTACCCGTGTTGTTTGTGTATTGGATGTTCGCAGTGTCATGGACGATGATGTCCTCATCGGTTCTCGAACCCACAAGAACTGAAGATTCGACCACGAGGCTTCCTCCATCTTCGACATGAATTGGTGCGCTTCCCGTGAGTGTTGCATCGGTGACGGAACATGCACCTGAACAGACAATGGATGCGCCAGAAACATCTGCATCGTTGACGGTGAGCGTGCCAAAGACCTGAAGTTCAAACGCTGCTGCATTCCACTTCAAACTCCCAGCTGTGTGATTGAGTTCTTCAGCGTTCACCAATACGGTGCCGCTTGCTCCAGAGTGCAGGGCTTGTACGCTTGTGATCTGAGTGGAAAAGAAATAGTAAATGTCAAACTCGACGGTCAACGAAGTACCGTTCAGTGACGCAGGTATGTCGACAAAGTCAGACCCAACGGCATTTTGAGTTTCATTTCCAATGGTCACATTGAACATGGCACTTTCAGGAATGACATGATCGAAATTAATTCTGACTTGGCCTGTTTCAGCAATGTCGCCAAAGTTAAGATGCAGCAAAGTGTCATCAAAAACCAGCAATCCAGCGTCCAATTCCGTGCCAACCAGGTCTCCCGAGACCGTCAGGGTTGCACCCTCATTCACGGTGATGGTCACATCTTGAGCAATGCTTGTTGTGTTTTCGATGAGGAGGGAGGCACCTTCAAGAACGGTTAGGTCGGTATCGATGGATGATTCATTCCAAGTTTCGCTGCCTGAAACCGTGATGTTCGAACCATCACTGACCACTTCAGCAGATACAGCCATTGTAGCCAAAGTCGTTGATATGAGGAGAAGTGCCACCAAAGAAAACGCAGTTCGCATGGTGGTTTCTAACGGTGGGAGCGTTATAATCTTCGCTCCGTCAATACGGAACATCCTTCCATCCTAGCTTGTAACCGATAAGGTTGAAGGTTCGGTGAAGGACTGGGGTGAACAACACAAGGGCAATCATTGGAATTCTCAATTCTTCAGCAGCCAGCCACGATGTGCCGAGAAAGAGTTGACCGGCCAAAAAGACGGAAATGGCGAAGGGCAGCGTGTCAAGGATTGGGGCCTTTGACGAAATTTCACCTTCTCGCTTAAGCCCTCTGCGTCGCTTGAAAAAAGAGCCTGTGCTGTCACCAACCAGGCACATGAAACCGAGAAAGGTACCGAGAATGAAGGCTGAGAGCATGGTGCTCTCGACAGAAAACCAAGTCCCTGCGGAACCTGCTAGCGGTGATGAGAACAAGACAGTGTTGTCTTGAATCGTTCCGGCTGCACTGCCGTCATTGGTCGCCAGAACCATCAACATGCACAATAGCCCTGAAGTGAGCGATCCCCCAATGAGGCCGTTCCAAGTTTTTCCGTCACCTAGAATTCGATTTCCATCTTTGAGGGTTCGTCCACCGTCAATGGGCCAAGGACCATACCCCGTTTTTGGCAGCCATTTACCCCACATCATGGCGAAAGAATTCGCCAAAAAACCTGGCAAGTACAGCCACAAGCACAGGAGAAAGAGCATGAAGAAATTCATCAGAGGCCCCCCGTATAGTTGGTTGTCATAAAGGCCGATGACCAACGAGGGCCTTTGAACACTGCCCCGTTGACGAACGTGAAGTTTTGCTTGTGCATGGAGCCGCGATGACATTATGGAGTGGGTGCGGTCCATACGAGTCATGGCGAAAGGCTCAGTTTTGGTCGTTGGTGGCGGTGGGCGAGAACATGCTTTGTGCATGGCTTTAGCCTCCTCTAAGCAAGTCAATTCGGTGCATTGTGCCCCTGGCAACGCTGGTACCCTTGAGGTGGCGACCAACCATTCAGTTTCCGCTTCTGATGTCGAAGGCTTAGTGGCCCTCGCACAGCACCTCCAAGCAACGTTGGTTGTTGTCGGTCCCGAAGCACCACTGTGTGATTTTCTTGCAGATCAACTCACAGCGGTAGGTATCCCATGCTTCGGTCCAGTTCAAGCACTCGCAGTTTTGGAGGGCTCAAAATTACATGCAAAGGAAGTCATGAGCATTGCAGGTGTGCCAACTGCAGAGTACCAAGTTTTGACGTCAGAATCAGATATTGAGTTGGCATTGGACCGGTTCGAGGGTCAGCCTTGGGTGGTGAAACGCGACGTACTCGCTGGTGGCAAGGGTGTTGTTGTCACAGCGAATCGAAGCGAGGCAAAAGCGTTCATTGAAGCGTCAATTGCTACCGATGGAAAAGTGCTCCTTGAGGCATTTTTAGAAGGTGAGGAAGCGAGCATGCTCGTGGTGATGGATGGCTCTGGTTTTGTCTGTCTGCCACCGAGTCAAGATCACAAAAGAGCCTACGATGGCGATCTTGGCCCCAACACCGGTGGAATGGGGGCGTACTGCCCCGCTCCAGTTGCCACGCCGGATGTCCTCTCCCGCTCCGTTCGTGACATTGTCGAACCCATGCATGCCTACCTTTCGTCCCAACCAACACCCTATCGGGGTGTTCTCTACGTCGGGCTGATGATCACTTCTGAAGGGCTGCCAAGTGTGGTTGAATTCAATGTTCGATTTGGTGACCCCGAGTGCCAAATCACCCTGCCTCTCATTGCATCAGACCTTCATGAACTGCTGTTCGCCGCAGCCACGGATCGTCTGTCTGAAGTGAACGTTGAGTTCCATCGTCAGCACGCACTCACCGTTGTGCTTGCTGCGGAGGGCTACCCTGCTTCACCCGTTAAGGGTCGTCGAATCAAAGGCCTCCAAGCACCAACTGAAACGGCTTGGATTAACCATGCTGGAACCGGCCGCAACGATGCTGGAGATGTTGTCTCCACCGGAGGTAGGGTTCTTGCTTGCACGGCCACAGGGGACACGCTTGATGAGGCAGCTCAACGCGCCTACGACCTTCTAGCAAAGATCGATCTCGAAGGCAGCCATTACCGGACGGACATAGGCCATCGTGCGTTGTAACTGTGGTATGATTTTGGCTTCCGCAAAAACCTCCAAAAAGTAATTTTATTTTACCAAACAAACAGGGTACTCCGTAGCATTCAGGCGTTATCCTCGAGGAGTCAATATTAAAAGAGGACCCAAAGTGGCGAAGTTGCTTGCCAGCCTTGCTGCTGTCAATCAAACACCCTGAGGGAAAAAAATGGAAACGAAAAACCCCGAAATGCGCCCAGCGCCTGCACCTATGCTCGGGTGGCTTATTGCCCCCCTTGCAGTGCTTCTTGCGCTCGCAGCGACACAGATTGTTGGTATGACCTTCGATCTCAACCTAGACAACCTGACCCCAATGCTTGTCGTCCTTGTGGCGGCATCGCTCGGTCTCACGCCACGAATGGTCCAAGTCACTGGCACAGTCTCACTTTCCAAGTCAACCCTTTCCCTCGTTTCTCTGGTTGTTGCTCTGGTCGGTGCAGAACTTGTCTACATGGCTGAACTTGGTGCTCTTACCGCATTGATGTTCTTCATCGTGATGTTCGGCGTTCACCTTTTGGTGATGAGCGGAGCATTCGAATGGGCAAATGTGCTCATGTTTGCCGCCGTTGGTGTTGAACTTGGTCTCCTTGCATCCGGTCACGTCGCAAACACGCTCTCCAGCAGCCTCGCCATGTCCACCGGTGAGTCCATCGGCGTCTTGGACGCATACCGTGCGGCAATTGGATACCAATTCTTCAGCTACGCTATGCTGTTTACAATCCTTGGGATTTTTGCGGCAGTTCTCGCCCGTGGCGTCCTTTCGCCTTCTTCATCGAAGGGCTGGTTCTCTCACATCACCGACGGTGATGGCGCATGGAACCGCTCCACGCTCCCACTCCAAATCGGGTTGGGTGTATGGGCGCTTGCGCACATTGCAAGCCTTTGGCATTTCCACACCTTGATGAACGATGAACAACTGATGTTCAATCTCTTTGGACCGTTTAGTGATCCTGTTGTGAACGCATACCCCGAACTCGCCGCCTACCACGGATACTTCGGATTCTGGAGCGCTTTCTTCACCGGTATGGTCGCTTTAATCATCGCCGGTATGGTCTCAGAGCGATGGTACACCCGTTCCATGTTCCTTGGTTCGATGTGGGCTCTTTACTTGGTTTCATCTTGGTATGAAACGGGCCTTCTTGGAGACGTTGACAGTCCTCTGGTTGCCGATAATTCTGGAGCTTTGATTTGGCTTGCCTTTACCTTCTTCATTTGCGCTGTTATCTACGTAATCGCCACTGGCGACCAATGGGGTGGCTGGTCAAACCGAAGCGAATTCGAGCCCTCCGGTGCACGAAAATTCTGGAACGCCCACTGGGCTAACATCATGATTGGCTTGGCATTCTTCTTCGGCCTCGTGATTCGAACACAATGGTATGTCTTGCCCTCTATGAATTCCCTAGGGACAAACACGTGGGACATGACCGGTGGTTCAGACCCTTGGTACATGAAGCGAGTCGTCGATTACATCCTGGCAAACAACGCTCACATGATCTTCGATGCTGACCGACACTACCCTGTTGGTGGCATCAACCCTCGTCCGCCGTTGTTCACATGGTCAATCGCAATCCTTGCAGGATTGTTGCAACCCTTTGTTGGGGCAGAAGATGCAGTTTGGTGGTCAATTCTCGTCCTCCCTGCAATCTATGGTGCTTTTACCATTCTTCCAGTCGCAGCCATTGCCCGTGAACATGTTAACGAAAAGGCTGGAGTTGTCGCAGCATGGCTCATCGCCTTCATGCCAGCTCACGTTTCACACACCACCTTCGCTCTCGCTGACCACGACGCATTCATCATGCTGTTCTTGACGATGGGCTTCATGTTCTGGCTCAAGGCAGCAAAGTATGCAGGATCAGATCGCCTGTTGCGAGAAACATCGCCTTCGATGTCGACTTTCTTGAAGTCCTTCTCTGCAGTTGCCAATGAACGCCAAGCTGCGCTTTCCTATGCGGTGCTTGCCGGTGTGTCTTTCGGTGTCGTTTCGCTTGGTTGGAAGGGATTCATTGTCGGACCGGCGATTTTGTTCCTTGCTTATGCGCTTCAAGTTGCGCTCAACATGTTCCGACGCAGGGATTCAACCACCCTCAGTGTGCTGTTCTTGTCGATGCTTGCAGTGAACTTCCTGATGGCACTTCCATTCTATGGAAACCCTCAAATCAACTTGGTGCTCGATGGCACAGGCCTACAACCCTTCTTGTTCATCTCAATCTTTACGATTGCTATTGCCTTCGTGACAACAGGATTCCGAGACAAGCCGTGGTTGCTCGTGCTTGGTGTACTTGCCGCAAGCGGTGGCGTGTTCTTTGGCATTCTTTACCTTTTGAAGGTCGCAGATCTCTCGAATGCGTGGGACGTCCTGTTCACTGGTGGAGGTTACTTTACCAAGACCAAGATTTTCGGAACAGTCGCTGAAGCAAACGCAACAGATCGTGGACAATTGTTCGCACAGTTTGGACCGATTACCTTCCTCTTGGCATTGGTCATGGGTGTTCTCTGCCTCTTCTCCGGCTTGCGTGAGCGCAAGCACACCAACCTCATCTTTGGTGTTTGGATTCTCGCAGCATCCTACATGGCCTGGTCTGCTGCACGTTTCATGTTCAACGCAACTCCAGCTATCGCTGTGCTTGGTGCGTGGGGCATTGTCTCTCTTTGGAAGTGGGCAAACTGGGACGGAATGGTTCGTGCTTGGAAGAAGTACGGCATTCGCACACCCGAAGATCGAATTCGCGGAGCTCGAAAGGCCGTTTGGCGAACTCCAAACTTTTCGGCTATCCTTTTGATCATGATCATGTTGTTTGGACAACAAGCAACCTACGGTCTCGATGCAGCAATTCCATCCACCGTGGCTGCGGAAGAAGAACTCGATGAAACGATTTTCAACCTCATCCCTGACGCACTACGAGTCGAATTTGCCGGTTTCTCCTTGTTGGATGATAGCCCATACGATGGCAACTGGTACCTCGGTTCAATGGGTTCAGGCTTCAACGATAACAGTTGGAATGCAGCCTACGATTGGTTGGCTGATCAGGATACAGATAGTCCATACACGGAACGGCCAGCGTTTGTCTCATGGTGGGACTATGGATTCCAAGCGCTTAACCAAGGTGAACACCCCTCAGTTTCTGACAACTTCCAGTCCGGTATCCCCGCTACTGGTAACATGCTTTTGGCTCAGTCCCAAGAAGACCTCGTCTCGATGTTCATTTGGCAACTTGGTCAAGGTGACATTGCCTACAACAACGCAAATGGAGACAATTACGCTCTGACATCTGGTTTCTACAACAACGTTGCTAAGCACCTCACTGTTGAGCAAATGGAACTCTTTGACACCATCAACACTGACTCTGATTTGGAGAAGATGGAGAACCTCGTTATCGAAAGCAGTTTCAAGGTCATCAAGTCCAACCGTGACATTGTCATGGCAGAGGGCTACCATCAAGTCGACGGTGCATTCGATACCAGTCAGATGGTCTACCGCATCTACAACGACGGTGAGCAAATTCCGTGCACCGAATTGCTTTCGACAACATGCCAAGGTGATGATTGGACAGAACTTTCTGAGGCTGAACGCACGTTCACCAACAACATCCGTTCCGCACAGGATTCTTCCTCAGAGACGACCCATTACATCATCAACGATTACTGGTACACTGAAGATATGATTGAAGAATTCGGATCCGTTTCGACCAACATTCACCGTGTCAACGCTCGCTTGGCTTTGACCGTACAGTTGTTGTCCAATTCATTGGATGAAGGCCAAATTGTCGACCTGTATCATGACCTGATTAACATGGAAGGGTATTACTCCGTACAAGACTACTACGGCGCACCAGGTGAACTTGTCGAAAGAGACCATGAAATCCGCTACTTCGCTATCGATAGCCGTCTCTACCCACGTGCTGGACGCTACACTGCAGATGCAGGTTACAACCGTGGTCAACCAATGGGCATCTTTGGCGCACCAACCATCCTCAGTGGCCAAGACATCGGGACCTTCATGGATGAAGTGTACGAAACCACCCGTGGAGAATTCCAAGATGAAATGACCCGTGAAGAAGTCGATGCTGCAATCACTGAAGATTTCCTCAACCAACAAGCAGGTGCAGATATCGATCCTTTGCAAGTTCAAGACGTGCGTGTTGATCACAACCCTGCCTTCTTTGACACCATGCTTGCCAACACTTACGTTGGTTATGGTGCATCGACGCTTGGTATTGAAGCAGGATCCTCAAACCCGCAACCAGCACAGCACTTTGGACAGCAAGGTAGCCCAGGTAGCGCACTCAGTCAAGCCCTTCCTCTTCCGGGTGCTATGTCCAACCACTTCGTCATCAGCAACTGGTACAATGAAGATCCTAACGTGACCATTGGCCAGACCAACACCTATGTCAAGATCATGAAGTACTACTCCGGAGCAGAAATTTCCGGACAAGTTTCGATGAGCGATAACGGCGAAGGTCTGTCTGGAATCCGATTGTTGATCGAGCGTGACGCATTCTCCGGCACCGGCGCTGAAGATTTGGATTCAGATACATACTGGGTCCCAATTGGATTTGTTGATGCTGCTGATGATGGAACTTGGAGCTTTGACGCTCCTGCTGGTCGCATTCGAGTTTCTGCCTTTGCAGGAGACTACGACCCGACCAACGCACGTGATAGCATCCGAGCAGGTTCATTCGCAGAAGGTCTTGCAGACATTCTCACAGAATTCAACGATGACAGACAAGTGAACGCAATCACTGGTATTCTCGGAGAAGTCGCCAACATGACTTGGTTGGGCGAAACTCAACTCAACATCACTGAGGAACAAGCAGATCGTGTGTCTGATGTGACAGAAGCCATGGATATTGGTGTGGAAAGCAGCGGTGTGTCCGGTCTCGTTTCGTGGTCGGGTGCAGAATCGTTCAACGGCGATCCACTCGTGGACACAACGTTCGTGCTCCGTAGCATTTGGTCAATGACAGAAAATTACACTCTGACCACAACAAACGGTTCCTTCACCTCCGAAGAAAGCCGAATTCTCCAAGGAACCGGTCAAGCGACCTTTACCGAAAATGGTACCTTCGAGAGCGAAGGCGTGGCCTTTGCCCAAGATTTCACGGGTACCTTTACCCGCTCGATTGCCGATAAGCGAACGTACACCAGCAACGGTACATGGAACGGTGTCGGTAGCCTTGAAGCAAGTTGGGTCTCGAATGAGAACATCGTGGACTGCATCGAAGACAACGGCACCTACTCAATGCCAACCAACGAAACGGTTTGCGCTGAGTCGACCGATGGAGCACTGACCACCTACATGCTCGATGGTGAAATCATCGCCAATGGACGCTTGACTTCTCAAGGTGTGTCCACTTTGATGACCGAAGTTGTGAATGCAACGTTTGAGGCTACTGGTTCCTTCGAAGGAATTGGAACCGTGAACGGAACTGGATTGTTCATCGGTCAAGGTGACTTTGCTGGATCGATGGTTCAACCAGGGTCCTTCTACATCACCGGTCTTGTTCCGGGAATGTACAACATGATTGCCCAACTTGATAACGGAAAGGAAGTTCTTCTCCCGGACCCAGTGGTCGTCGGTATTACCCCATCCTATGATTTGGCTATGTCGATGCCAGGGTCTCTGTTTGAAGACACCCTAGAAGACTTCTTCAGCCAAGTCTTTGCGAACGAAACAATTGAATTGATTGACACAGGACTTGGCGAAGAGTTTGCCGTGGACATCATCACTGATGAAAACGGTACATTCTCCTATGGCCCACTGGCACCGGGTGAATACTTCTACCGAGTCGACGTTGACAACGATGGCTGGTATGAATTGAATGACACTTTGTTTGTCCGTGATGATTCTGAGAACTTCTCGTTAAGCATGGATGTTCCAGAAATGCATGACGTCACGGTTCAACTTGTTGCACCGGTTGATGTAGAAACTCAAACATCGTTACTCAGCGTTGCTGGCCGTGTCGTGACCTTCACCAATGATGATGCCCTCATGGCGCCAATCAATGCCACCTCGGATGAAAATGGTGTTGTCTACATTGAATTGCCAATGGGCGCTTACACCATGTCAGACGATGCAGATGGAGAATATATTCTCTTCAGCCACTTTGAGCTTGACACGGAAGACATGATGTTCGACGGCACCTACGCAGTCTCCACTTGGGTCAATGGAACCATCCGCACTCACCTCGATGCCTCAAACTACCAACAATGGCTCGAGAACTCAGATGAAATCAAGTTGCTTGAAAGCGATCCTGCTTCCGGCTTGAGCATCGACTTCATTGCTGGCGACCTCAGTTTCACAACCGTGACTGATGTTGATGGAAATTACAGCATGCGCTTGCCGAATGGCCAAGACTTCCACATGACCACCATCAGCCTCTTCTCCACCTACACTGGTGGACAATTGATCGCTCTAGACGGCGAGGATGAACTCGACATGGGCATCATGTATCTAGCACCTGCAATCTCGACAAGTGGCTTTGTGTTCCTTTACGAGAACACATCACTGTGGGACAATTTGGTTCCGGGATGGGCTGCTCAGACCCTTGTAGCCACCAACGCAGACGGCTTGGAATGGAGAACTCAAATCACAGAGGGTGGAGAATTTACCTTCTACCTACAAGACGGTGAATGGGACTTCAACGCTATTGATGCTGTCCTCAACATCGATGGTGTCGAGAACTTCAACATTGACGGCGAGTCCGGTGAGCCTCCATCTCCAATCGAACTCTTTGCCAACCCAGCCCACCAAGAAGTGACCTTGAATTTCTTCATGGATGCTGGCAACGATGCTTCCTTTGAGAATGGCACCTTGGTGTCACCTTCATTCTCTGCAGTCCCACTCAACGACCATGGGGCTCAAATGAACTACACTGCTGATGACTACACCTCACCAGGTGTGATCACGCTCACCTTGGAACCGGGAACCTATTCGGTGCAATTCAACTACACAACACCTGATTTGGAAAATGCCAGCGATTACGCACTAGGTGGCGTGACCGCTCTCCAGCCTCTGATCATCGGTCTAGATGCCATTGAAGACGCTATGGATATGCCGCTACGAAACGATTACCTCGTGACCGGTACACTGACCAACGCCTCTGGTGATGCAATTGAGAAGCAATTCCTTCTTTATGAAGCGGAACAGGACCTATGGTACAACATTGAAAGTGATGCAAATGGTTCCTTCTACGGATATGTTCCCGGTGGAGACTGGGTCGCCATTGTGGCTCCATTCATCGCCAACGAGAACGCCACGGAGATCCTCCGTTCACCACTTGCTGTTGGTTCTGATTCCTTAGTGCGCACTGACTTGGCTCTGAGCACCGTTGAAACCGTCGAAGTGACCTTCCAACTACAGGAAACAAGCAGCGGAAACAACATGACGGATGTTCGTGTGACTGCAGTAAGCCATGACGGCTATGGCAACATCACACTCACCAAGTCAAATGAGACTGGATTCGTTACCGAACATATGATGCCAGGGGCATGGAGCCTCTTCCTCAACGAAACAGCTCCACAACGTCACTGGTCAATGGACACCTTTGATGCACCATTCGATGCAGTCAACGGAACCCTCGATTTGGGTGTGATGACTGCCGACCTCGAAGTCGAGATTGGTGGCAAGGTGTTCTGGGACCTTAACGAAGATGACACCCCTGGCATCAGCGAAGGTGTCGAAGGATTCCTTGTGGAAATCATGGGCAACACATCAAGCGTTGACACGAACGTCACCACGGATGCTAACGGTGTTTGGGCACTGTTTGTGCCAGTTGACGACGACTACACCGTGACTGTGACCAAGGACGGATTCACCACGGAAGTCTACAATCTAAGCAACTCAAGCGCCTACCCTGTTGAAAACAACCCAGAATCGCATGACATTGAAGTCATTGCTGGGAATGTGGCTGTTTCCGGAAACGTGACAGACATCAACGATGCCTCACGTTTGGATGGGGCAACAATTGTCTTGTACCCAACATTGGATGCAGCAGTGCGTGACCCAGTCACGCTCACCAGCACCGTCAGCGATGGTGTGCTCACATGGAATGCAGACATCGCTCCAGGGCAGTGGATCGTTGTGGTGACACAAGCCGACGCCGATGAGAACGGTGGCGGCGTAGCAATTGGTTTGCTTGATGCAACCGTTGCAACCGGAGCAACGCTGGATCTGGAAATGGCACTTGGAGGCTGGGTTGATCTCAGCACTGAATGGACGGACTTTACCCTCGTTGACCACCATGCCGGTGCAGATTCCGATGGCGCATCGATGATCAACGGAACTGTGGATGTCACCGTCTCCATTGGCGATGATGTTGCTTGGAACATGCCAATTGGAACTGATGGTACCCTGACCCTCTTGATGCCAGCTGAAGATGTTGACTTTGATTCAACCTTCATGACCGTACAACACGACGACGGACTCGATATGGAATACATCGCTGGTGGAAAAACATCGGTGGGTGAAGGTCGTTCACCAATCGTCCTTTCCTACACTCGTTCTACGAACTCAGACAGCGCCCTTTCGATGGCGACTGGAACACTTGTCAATGCGACCATGATTGACGCTGATTCAACTGACTTGATGGCGATTCCTTCGGGAGAAGCCTACGAAACAATCGAATTCGACTTGGATGTCGACTATCAGGGTACAGAAATTAACGATGTCTTCACTGTGAGTGGATCCATCGGTGTTGCTCCTGATAGCAGTCTATGGTCTGTGGAATTCTACAACGGAACCGATTGGGTCGAATCCTACGACATCAACCTTGGTGTCGGTGCAAACGCTAGCGATGCGACTGTAGAGCAGACCGCTACAATCCCAGTGCGTGTCCATGTTGCGAACCAGTCTGAAGCTTGGCATCTCGAAGATGCGCACATGGTGAAGGTTCGAATCAGCACAGTTGCTGGTGCTTCGAGCGAAATCTCCATTGACGTGCAAGTTCCACAAACCTTCGGATTGGAGATCAATGATGAGGTCACTGAACTCGGCGTACCATTCGATTCTAATCGACAGTTCACCTTCGATCTTCTAAACACAGGTAACGGTGACGATTCGTTCACCATCACTCTGGCAGATAACATCCCAGAAGGCTGGGAAGTAACCCCAATGGAATCAGTGGTGACCATTGCTAAGGACGATACCCGTTCCCAAGCATTCACTGTGTTCGCTGCCTCTGATTGGGACGGCACACAAAAGACTGTGAGCGTGACTGTGACAAGCGAAAATGGCGTAGAGACAGAATCTTTCGACGTCGAATTGAAGCAGGCTATGATTTCCCTCCGTCTCACGGACTCTAAGGTTCAGCAAGCCAGCACTCATGACGCAGACGATGAGAACGCACAAGTGATCGTGCCAATTGAGAACTTCGGCTTCCTCGATGCGACCGGAAGCGTGATCGTCTACTTGACGCACATGGATGGTACTGAATACGAGGCACAAACCATTAGCGTCCCTGCCCAAGGCACCGGCAACGCAGTGTTTGATGTTGGAGCAATGAATGCAGGTAGCCAACGATTCGACTACCGTGTCGAGGTTGTTGGTGATGACACGCAATTTGTTGCGGACAACATCACTGCAGGTGACTTTTCAGTGGAATACAACATCGTAACCACCAGCGAAGATTCAATTTGGATGACCTTCCTGATCCTTGCTTTGATTGCTCTTGTCGCCTATGGCGGCGTCAAACTCGGTAAGAGTGGCAGTGGAAGCAAGCGCTTCTGATGGATAACAACCCATTATACCCTTAACCCCCTACAAAAGGGTAAAGGAGAGCCCTAGGTGGTACCATGGATGAATTTGAGCATGTTGAATTTCTTCCAGAACCGGAAGACGCTCGCATCCTATCGGCCATCGACCCTGCTGCGGTAGGGTTTCAAGGTGCTTGGCGGGCGGATGTTACCGGGTGGGCTCCACTTGAGGCAGTTCCAATCCTCAATCGCAGACGAAGAAAGGCGGTCGTTACCAACACACTGACGTTTGCTATCCTCGCCGTTGCCATGTTTGCTGTATGGAATTCTGGTCTTTTGTGGGTTGAACTCAGTTTACCTGATTCCCAATGGGCGAATGAACAATCTCAGTTGGACCAGCTTGCAGAACAGGGCCTTACTGGTGAAGGCGTACGCGTGTGCATGGTCGACACCGGAATCGATCTTTCCCATGATGCGTTTCAAGGCGTTGATGTGACGTTTGAGGATTTCCGTGGTAACTCTGAGACTCCTGTTGATTATGGATTGATTGCTCACGGAACTCTGATGGCTGGGATTTTAATTGCTCAAGATCATCAAATTGGTGCTGCTCCAAACATCACATTGGGGGTTGCTGCTGCTCTAGGAACTGATGAGGATGGTGAGAATAGCGGCGATGAAGCGACTGTTGCGGAAGCCATACGTTGGTGTCAGGATTTCTTCAAGGCTGACATTATCTCTTTATCGCTTGGCGGTGAACAGAACCTCGACGCTCAGAGGGAGGGGGCTACGGCCTCAGCGACCCGTCGAGCAGTTGATTCTGGTGTGTTTGTCGTAGCAGCTGCGGGAAACGATGGCGGCACTGGTGATGATGGTCTGGTTTCTGTCCCAGCCAATATACCTCGGGTGATCACGGTTGGTGCTTCGGAGCGAGGCTTGGCCGTTTGGGAAAATTCTTCCTCTGGTTCACAGACGTACAACGGGGGAATGGATCGAGAACATCCTCATCAAAAACCCGAGATCGTGGCGCCTGGTGTCCGTATCATAAGCACTGGGAGTGGTAATGACTGGTACTCGAGCAGCGGAACGTCGGATGCGACCGTCTTTGTCACAGCAGGGCTCGCTCTTCTGTTGGAAGCCTATCCTGAGTACAAGCCAACCCAATCAAGCAATGGTGATTGCATTGATGCAGTGAAATTGGCTTTGATGAATTCTGCAAGCCCTCTGCATGAAGAAGGCCTTCATGATGACCGGTCTGGATATGGTCATCTTCAGGCTGTTGAATGGATTGAAGAAATCAGGCGAACGGCTCCAACATGCTGACGTTTTTCCTTTTGTCGACAACAACCAATGCGTCAATACTGCTGCACTGCGCTTCCTTCGACCTTCCTCACGAGTGATACAAAAATTGCTGTTTGATATTATTGAGTGCTCATTACTGATATTAAATCAATAAAAATGATACAAATATTCTGGCAGTA
>DAPR01000084.1:18934-33762 GCA_002502605.1 Euryarchaeota archaeon UBA258 | reverse complement strand
GTTAATGGCGGTGCCACATGGCACGCAATACACCGAGAATGCACAAATCGTTGCAGCACCTATTGCACAACAACCCGCGTATCAAACTGGTAGTCCGTATTCAGAAAGGTAGTATCCGGCTCCGCCCAACAGACAGACCAAAACAATCCATTTGGCAAGTCCTCTTTTCTTGGGTGTCGCGTCTTGTTCGCTCTCCAAAATCAATTCACCATTGGGTACGACAAGTGGGGGAAGTGCTTCGCCCGGGAGAGGGAGAGCGGGCATACCCGGTAGCGGCGGGAGGGGCATGAGGCCTTCATCTGGCTGTGGCTTTACTCTGTCTTCGGGGTAGAGTTCGTCCAGATCAGCGAGGCCGGGGGCGTCTGGGATCGGTCCTAGAATTTGAGGCCAGGCCTCTTCGACTAACGTGGATGAAATTGGTTTTTCAAGCCAAGCAACGGCTCCAGCCGAATGCGATGCATCGCGAGCAAGTGCGGCGAGGCGTCGTGGTGTGACAAATACGATGCGCCCTTCACCGCCATGCTCTCGCATCTCAAGTGCCGCTAGGTGGCCATCCAGGGAGGGGATGTCCAGGGCGATGACGACAAGTTCGGGGTCCAATCGAATGTATTCATCGACGGCCTTATCGCCATCTTCACACACTTCAATGTGGAAATCCTTGATCCTGAACACTTCAGAGAGTCGACGCATCGACATTGGATTGTTATCCACAATGAGCACTGTTGGTGCTGAATCTTGGTCTGCCTCGGTGACATACGCCATGTGAATCAATCTCCTGAAGTTCCCCTTGCACATCAATCATACGCACAGGAACGGTCATTCTTCGCTATCTTGGGATGATGAGAGATCTTCCACCGGCCCGGATTGAGGGTTTGCGAACGTTTCCCGAACAGTTTCTGATTGTGCCGCTGAATCTTCCATCTCCCTTTTGCGGTTTGGGGCTTTCAAAAATTGCAGTTGCAACTCGCTCACAACACCTCGAAGCATTCGTTGCTCTTGATCGGTGATGTTCCCTTTGGTTTTGTTTTGCAACATTCTCAACAAGTCGATCCCCGCCTTCGCCTCTGCAAGGTTGAAGAACACCTTTCCTTCATTGTCTGGAAGTAAGCCCATGTGAAGCAATGCTGAGCGCTGAAACATGTGAACAAGTTGAAAAAATTGTTCCGTTTCTTCATCCTTGAAGGTGCCCGACATACCCTGTTCGATGGGGCCCAAGCCTATCGCTTCATCGCTGCGAGTTCATCATTCGAACATTTGTTCGAGCAGCCAGTCCGGGTCGAACTGTTTCAAATCGTCATAGCCTTGTCCGATGCCGGCGAAGACAATTGGTCGGCCTGTTGCAAACGCAATGGAGAGGCCGGCGCCACCTTTTGCATCGGTGTCGACCTTGGTGAGCACTGCGCCATCAAATTTCATAATTTCTTGGAACATTCTCGCTTGCTCTACCGCGTCGTTTCCAGCCAACGAATCGCCGACAAACAGCGTGAGATGGGGGTTGGCAACGCGGCGAACTTTGTTCAATTCATTCATCAAATTGACCTTGTTCTGCATTCTTCCAGCCGTGTCAACAAGAACAACATCAACCCCTTTGGCGCGGGCCGAATCGATTGCGTCACGGGCAATTGCTGCTGTGTCGCCCCCCCTTTGACTTGAGACACAACGAATCCCGAGGTTATCACAATGAGTTTCCAGTTGTTGGATTGCTCCTGCACGGAATGTATCGCCAGCAGCAGCAATCACGGTTCTGCCGCTCTGAAGCAACCGGTGTGCGATTTTTGCTGCAGTCGTGGTTTTTCCTGTTCCATTCACGCCAACCAGCATGATGACGACTGGTGTATCGCCTGCTTCGATGAACCCTTCTACCGAGGCATCAAAGTCCCAGTACCCGGCGGCCAGAAGCGAGCGAAGAGCGCGTTTCAAAGCTGCTTCAAGGACTTTTGCTAAATCGGCTCCTTTCCGCAGGCGTGAGCCGACTAAACTTGCCCGTAGTGCTGCGATAATTGCCGTGACGGCGTCGCTTGAAATGTCGGATTCAAGCAAAACCCACTCCAGTTCTTCGAGCAAGGTGTCAAGCGCCCCTCCCGACTTGATGATGCGGCCTCCTTCTTCGACAACACCGCCACCAAGGTCAACTTCGACTTTTGTCCCCGCTTCGGTTTCAACTTCCGCCACTTTCACGGATCCTTTTGGCGTTGCTGCGACGCTGACGAGTTGGCGCCCCGTTGTTGTGCGCATCATTGAGAGGTCAACTTTGGAGCCTTTTGGCCGAGCAACTTCAACCGCCCCGCGCTTCTTGAGTTCTTTCTTTTGTTGTCGCTCGCGCTTCGTTTCGGCTTTCTTTGCTTTCTCGAGCAATTTGCGTTCTCGACGAGACAGTTCTTGTGGAAGAGCGATTTCTTCTTCCTCATCCCAATCGTCCCATTCATCTTGCTCTGCTTGGGCTGGTGCTGCTGGTTCTTCCAGATCTTCCCATTCCTCTTCAGGCTCGCTTGGTTGTTCAACCACGGTTGAATGAATGTGAGGGGTGGGTTCGACGTAAGACTGTGCTTCGGCGAGGGCGGCTTGCGCTTCTGCTGATTCGGCGTCTGCCGAAAGGGCATCTGCATCGGTTTGTTCGGCAACTTCGGTGACGCGTTTTCTGAATCGGTCGAACAATCCCATGCAATCACCTCAGTCATCCAGTGTGAGTTCCTTTCCGATCCGTCCTTTTCTACGGGGTTGGCGCTTGGGTGCTGGATTTTCCTCTGGCGTAGGCGCTTCATCAGCTGGTTGTTCGGCCTGAGTTGGTTCGGAGGGTGGTGCTTGTGCCGCTGTGAGGTGCTCAGCGGCCTCATTGAATGCCTCGGCTAAGCCAGTGATTTTTTCCTCTAATGCAGTTGATTGCTGGGTCAATTCTTCTTGGAGCAGTTGAATCCCATCAAGACGTTCTTGAGTGATTGTTTCAGCTTCGCTCCAGGGTTTTTCCCCAAACACTCCGCTGCCAAGATCCACGAGGGCAGTCCCCTCTTCGTCGCCTTCATGTGTGTAACGCAATGTAACACCAGAACCAATGGTGAGTCGAGCACTTGTGGTGCCGTTCGCCGCCTCTTTTTGGAGGTGAGAGAGGATGCCGGTTGTCACGGCATGTTCGTCGATGACTTTTGCGACGCGATCGATTTGCGTATGCAAGTCGTCGAGTTGTTTTCGATGGGCGTCAATGGTGCGAGCCATGCGTTGTAATTCGGAACGGTCGACCATAACACTCATCCCTCTGAGAAGCGGGTCATTGAAGAATCCGGCGGAGCCGGTTGCCCTCACTCTTCTTCGGCCACTGGGGTGACAGCGCCACCGGCAGCGGCGATTTGGTCACGGAAGTGGTGAGTCACACGAGGTTCGGTTGAGGTTCTTGGGTCGATTTCGCTCACCGAGTCGATGGTGATGGAACGGCGGTTAGCCTTGTGTCGCGAGCCCATGATTGAGTAGGTTCGGTGTTCTGCGTCCGCCTTGCTGTCAGCAGGGAGGTCGAGCGAAAATTCTTGGCGCATGCTGCCGAAGGGAGCGATTCCTGTCACACGGTAGGCCTTCATCGAGATGGGCGACTCGCAAACCCAACTTAAACGCGCTGGCGCGGCACATCCACTCATTTCGAGCGCGAGATTGACAAAGTTTGAGCACTCAACGGGGTTCATGCGGCGAGCTCTCGTGATGGTCCTCGTGTTGTTTTTGCCAGTGGTAAACGCATACGTCGCACCGATCATCCCCCCAGTGGCGGCACAAATAGAAGGCGAGTTCCTTCTCGAGCATCCTTCCGAAGTGTGGACTCATGACTTGTGGAAGGATTTACAAAACCAAGGGCTCACACCATTGAGGGTTGTTTCGCCAACTCAACTTCTTGTGTGGGGCCATGAGTCCTCTGCTCCACAGGAGTTCATCGTCGAAGACGCTCCTTCTGCGGCTTGGAAGTCCGGTTTGAACGGGGCCGGTCCTGTCCATGGTGACTCGGTCCGGATCGTTCTTGAGCCACGGCTTCCAAACGCTGCCTTCGAGGGTTTAAGAGAGGATTTGGCCCTAATGGGAATTGAATTGGCAGATCAACATCAATCCTCTCCTTTGGCCCCCGCATACATTGTTGAGTGGCCAATTGAACTTGATTTGACCAATGTTTTGTTGTTGGATGGGTTGCTGTGGATTGAACCTGTTTTAGAAACACAGAGCCGCAACGTCCAGGCAGCCTCATTGATGCAGCACGGATCGATGAGCGGGCATCCGGCGTGGACCTTGGGCATCAACGGCACGGGTGTTGTGGTCGGGGCCGCCGATTCCGGCCTCGATGCTGATCACGCCTGCTTCAGAAACGCCACGAGCGTTCAAGCCCTTGGAAGCGAAGGCGTGAACGGAACGGATTTAGTTGGCCCCGCTGGTGAAGAACACCGGAAGGTCTTGGTCCTCAACACCACCATTGACGATGGCGATACTGCCGGGCATTCTGACTATCGGCACGGCACTCATGTTGCAGGAAGCCTTGCATGCTTCAACGTTGATGATGATCGGTTGGGACTTTATCCCTCCAATGGCTCTTCACTATCACACGGCTCTCTTCTCGTCTTCCAAGACATTGTCTCCTCTGAAGGATGGGTCCCCCCGGATGTCGATCGATTGCTTGTCGAATCGGGAATGGCTGGTGGGGTTATTCATTCAAATTCTTGGGGAGATGACACCACCGCCTACACCGCAAGAACCGCTGATTTTGATGCATGGGCACTGGCCATGCCGTGGTCGCTTGCTTTCATCGCGCCAGGGAACACGGGCGGTAGTCTGCTTGAGCCAGCAAATGGGCGAAACGTTGCCGCAATCGGCGCTTCGATGAAGTCCGAAGATAGTGCCCGTTGGACAGCATCGTCATCAGGACCCACAGAGGCCGGTACAATGGGAATTTTCGCATTGGCCGTGGGATCTTCCGTTCAATCCGCAAGAGCCGATAATATGGATGATTCGTACAATGGAGATTTGAGATCTTCAACCGGAACAAGCATGGCAACCCCCGGTGCCGCGGGCGTTGCGTCATTGATTCAGCAATTGGTGGAGCTTGGCTGGGTTTCAGGCCAAGAAGTGCGATCTAATGTTTCAATGGAAACGATGACCCCCGCATGGTCCGATGCTTCAATAGCGAACTCCACCATCAATGTCGGCCAAGGATTTACCCCCTCCGGCCCAATGTTGAGGGCTTTGCTCGCACTGTCCACGACACCTCTTCCCTCCACAGCACGGGATGATGGGCAAGGAGGATATGATCTTCAGAATCCTCATGATGGGTTTGGGCAACTTAACCTCTCGGTGTTGCTCGATTTTGAAGCCCTCATTGAAGAATTAGAAGGTGGGCACGCCTCCCCTGCAAATGATGTATGGATTCATGACTCTTACCGGTTGTTGGATCAATCTCCACAAGAGTGGTTGGCGACCCGGCAGGGTGTTGATGATCCGCTCGAGAATCTGATTGCTCAACCTTGGAATGGCTCGGGAGCAGCGGGGCCATTTTTACGAACTGGAGAGGTATGGACGCAGCGATTTACCCCTATGGAAAACGCCGACCTTGAGGTTCGAATGGCTCATGCTGCCTCACCCGAACCATCTGCCGTCAACGATCTTTTGCTCGTAGCGAGGCTCTCTGATGGACGGGTTGTGTCCTCAGCTTCTACCGACCATGACGGTTATTCCACTCTGTTTTACAGTGGAGCAGATTTGGATAACACCACGCATTTCCCATCGACCAATGAAACCACACTTGGGCTTCGCATCGATCAAACTGAACTTGCTGAAATAGACTGGATTGAAGTTGAAGTTCGGGCTCGATTTGTCGCCCCGGGGAGTTTATCCGACGGCGTTGGTTTAGACGGCTCGAGAACAGGATTTGCCCTCGCCGTCCAAGGTGTGGACCGGGATGGCTTAGATTGGTTGGATGGGGACGGGGATTCAGTTCCAAATGCAGAAGACATTTGCCCAAACGAGAACGCTTTCGGGTGGGATACGGACAACGATGGGTGTCTTGATGATACAGACGGGGATGACGTGGTCGACAGCCTTGACCAATGCCCCTTGGTTGATGCATCACTGTACGATCATGATGGCAATGGATGCGTTGACGACACCGACGAGGATGGTGTGCTGGACGATGTTGACATGTGCGTCACTCTGGCCCCGGACCCACTTTGGCCCGTTGGAACGAACGGTTGTCGGCCGATCGATCATGCCCCTGCTGTCACCATCACGCAATCGCCAGGAAATGGGACATTGTGGAGCGGAAACCTCACAGTGCGCTGGTCCGTTTTAGACGAGGATGGGGACGCCTTTCAAACTGGAGCTCAGATCACAGTCCTCAGTCAGCCGTTGAACGAAAGCGGTTATGCCATTGCGAATTGTGAAATGGATGCCAACACTTCCGCCACATTCGAATGCAAATGGGATTCGATGATCAGTCTGCCAGTGTGGAACATTGAAGAGTCGTGGCTCCGCATTGACGTCTTTGTTGAAAGTCGAAATGCCTCGCCCGAAGGGAATACAAATCGGATTGTCATTCAATCCAGTGATGTGTTTAAGGCGCATTATGATGATCCCTTAGATGCAGGTTCTGATGGCGATGATGTGGCGCGCTCACAAGGTGCTGCCTCCGAACTTAGAGCGGTGTTTTGGGGGGCTGCGACGCTTGTTTTCGTTGGCCTTTTCGCCTACCGTGTGGGTGTGAAAAACCTCAGCCAAAATGGACGCCATGGTGCTGTTGATCCCTTCATAAAAACTGGTTCCGATGCTCTGTTTGACCTTCAAAGTGAAAACGAGTAAAAACACTGAGGAGTGCCCCGAATCGGTCGGGCTCGCCCCGTCTATTACCAAGGTGAACCTTGAAGGGTGGTGGCACCCTCGCCAGCATGTCCGCCATGCGGACGGTGAAGAAAATGAGTGACCGCTTGTATGTTGGAATTGACCTTGGCACCTATCAATCGACGATTGCCTCGAGTGCTGGAGTAAGCCACACGATTGAAACTGTAGTTGGACGACCGAAAGACCCCGTGGCCCGAAATTTCCTCGGCCGTGATGTGCTGTTTGGAAGCGACGCTCTGAAGAACAAACTTGCATGCAACCTCTACCGGCCTATGGCTGCTGGTGTTGCACAAGACGACGAAGCAAACTTGGCTGCTGCCAAGGCATTCGTTTCCCACTTGCTTGAAACCGTGGATCCTGAAGAATTCGACGAAGTGTTTGGTGTCATCTGCTCGCCAAGCCACGTTTCGTTCACCGATAAGAGCAACCTTGTTGCTACCCTTCGAGGTCAAGTCAACGCCATTATGGTCGTGACCGAGCCCTTCGCTACCGCATACGGAATCGGCGAAATTGCAAGTTCCATTGTTGTCGATATCGGTGCAGGAACGACTGACATCGCTCGAATCTACGGAACATTCCCCACTGATGAAGACCAAGTGACCATCCAAGAAGCTGGCGATTGGCTCGATAATGAGTTGATGACCCTTATTCGCAAGAAGTTCACTGGCGCACAAGTCACAAAAGACATGGTTCGAAAGTGGAAGGAAGAAGTGTCCTACGTTGGAGGCGAAGTCCGCGAAGCCACTGTCGAATTATCTGTCGAAGGAAAGAAGCAAATTGTCGACATCGGGGACTTGGTTTCACAAGCATGTGAACTCATTATTCCAAAGATTGGCAATGCAATCAAGCGAATCGTCGCTGGTGCAGATCCTGAATACCAACCAGTGCTTCGAAACAACATCATCTTGTCTGGTGGAGGCTCCCTCATCGACGGAATTGCTGCTCGCATGACCGACGAAATTTCCGATATTGGAGATGTAACTGTCTGGTGCGTCGAAGACCCAATCAACGCCGTTGCAAACGGTGCTTTGCAGCTCGCTGGCGAAATGCCAGACGACATGTACACTGCCATCAACTGAGCACGGTCACAAGTAAAGGGTGCATAACCACCCGTGGTGATGCTGTTTAGACCGGGAAAGTTCAAGTGCAGTTGAGCGTGGATAGTCAACTGTATGACCATCGACTCAACTGGAACAAGCGGCATTCGCCGACTCGATGACACCTCTGGGGATGAGCGCGCGGCGCTTGAGGGGATGCTCAAGGGCTACCCTGTTGAGCAACTTGTAGAGGAGGTGCTCATTGCATGGCAGGAACTTGCAGCCCGCAATGAAGAGATGGTTTCCGTGAAGCAGCGACTCCGTGTTCTCGAACTTGACTTGGCGGAGCGTGAAGACATGGTCGCGCCAGAAGTGGCACGGCTCAATCAAGCAGAGGCCACGCTTCAAGAGAGCGAAGCCAAGATCATTCACCTTGAACGCCTGTTGAACGATGCTCGCGAAGAATTGTCGACTCAACAATCCTCTATTTCCCAAGAAGAGCGCGATTCGATGGCCACCGAAAATTCACAATTGCGGGATTTATCGATTCAACAGGACGAGGTCATTGCTGAACTCGAAGGTCGAATTGGGCAAATGGTTGAGGCGTTGGAGCGCGCTGCAGATGCGGGTCTTACATCGGTCACTGCTGATGAAGTTCGTAGCCTCAAATCAAAACTTGATGCGGCGTTGATGCAAAATGAAGCAGAGCAAGCCGCCAACAAAGCGCTTGAAGAAGAACGACAAAGGCTCCGAGATATTGCTGACCGCTTGCGGGGCTTACTTGATGCAAGAGACGGACGTCTTGGCGAGTTAGAGGAACAACTTGAGCGGGTCATGCAAGGCCCTCGTTCTGTATCGGCAGAACACGACTACCTTGTGGAGCAAATTGAAGAATTAAAGCGAAGATTGCTTGAAAGAAACAGGGAATATGAATCGCTACGACGTCGCGAGCGAAGACTGCACAACGATGTGTTTGAGCGCGATGAGCGAATTCAACAAATCACCCTCACCCTCACAGACATGGAGGCTGCATTGCAAGATCGCACGGCCGAATTAAGAGAACTTGAAGGCCAACGAGAATCAATGACTCATGAGTTGGACTCCGTTCGACGCGGTGAGCGAACGCGTGAAGTGGTTGGCAGAGTGTTTGCTGATTCCCTCTCCTTGGTCCGAACCCACGATGCTCGAGAAGCAAAGCGTGAAGCGTACAGCAACGAACCAGACAAGACGAGAACATTGTCCACGCCTGATCCAAGTGATATGGCCGGACTGGCCGAGGGTGGCCGCGTGGACCTAACGGTCGAAGAGTCGGAAATCACCCCTGGTATGGATGTCGATGGTGCTCGGCCGCCTTCACCTGGTGGAACTGGCGATCCTGTCCTCTTTGAAGACGAAGATTGAGGTGTGGCCTTGGACCCTATCAGTGGCCTAGTCGCTGTATCGCTTGGGCTTGGGCTGTCTGCAGCCAGTGGATTCAGAGTTTTTCTCCCGCCAATGCTGCTTAGCGGAGCAATAAATTTTGGCCTGATGGATCCGTCTGGCCATCTTGCTATGTTGGATGGCTGGGGGGCTTTTTCTCTTCTTCTGATTGCAGTTGTTTTGGAAATCGGCTCATACCTGATTCCATGGGTTGACAACCTCCTCGACGTGGTTGCATCGCCTGCCGCAGTCGTCGCCGGTATTGCATTGATGGGTACCGTTCTGGGTTCTGAGACAAATTTTGACCCCATAGTGCAGTGGTCGATCGCCGCTGTTGGGGGCGGGGGCGCCGCTGGTACTGTTCAGGCGGGAACCGTCGCGACACGCGCCGTTTCAACAGGAACAACGGGTGGGCTCGCTAATCCAATCGTCTCAATCGGTGAGGCGTTTATGGCCATCTTAATCACCGTGTTAGCAATTCTTGCCCCATTGCTGTGCCTCGTTCTTGTCGTCGTTGGCATCGCCTATGCTTTACGAGCCATCAGTAGACAGCGCAACAAGAGTCAGACCTTGGTTTCAACATGAACTTCAGGACAGCGCTTGAACGACACCACTGATTCGGGTTCGAAGTTCCTCGAGGTCCGCAGCGTCTTCCGTCAGCGTTCCCGTGACAACCCAGTCCGCACCTGCGTCGGCGGCCAGCTTGGCTTGTTCGGGAGTTCGAATGCCGCCGCCGATGACGAGCGTGAGCCCCTCAACGGTTCGAGCGCGTTCGATCAGTTCTGGGTTGACTTGAGTTGAAGCACCGCTTCCTGCTTCCAAATAGAGCAACTTGAACCCGTACATTTGTGCGGTCAAGGCATAGGCATGTACGAGGTCGTGATCATCTGGTTGAATCAGTTCAGCCTCACCGACTTCACCCACACGGCCCCCTGGTGCGCAAACAACGTAGCCAGTTGGAAGCGCTTCTACGCCGAATTTTTTCAAGTAGGGTGCGCCGCGAATTTGTTCACCAACAAGGAATTTGCGCTCGGTGGAATTCATCAGCATCATGAAAGTGATTGCATCTGCTGCAGGAGAAAGCGCATGAGCGCCACCTGGAAACAACACAACCGGAATGTGCCACATCGTTTCATCCCCGTCTGGGTCTTGGCTAGCAGCAAATGCTCGCAGTTCGAACGCTTCTTGGATTGCCAAGCAGGTTGCGTGGACGACTTTGTCTGGGGTGTCTGTTGAACCACCGACAAAAATCATTGCTGAACCCGCTTCAATAGCGACCATTGCTCGATTTGCTGCGGTGTTGGGGTCTTGTTTTGCTGGGTCGATGAGGGTGACGTGGCGGGTGATGCCGCTTGTGTTAACCGTGTATTCGAGAGTGGTTTGATCGGTGCGACGCATGGCTATCCCGCTCTGCGGTTTTGCGGCCACAGCATAGGGCTTACGCATCATCCGCTCGAAGAGTGTTCATTCCATAGAGTACTCATACCTCGCCGTTGTGGCGGTGATATGGGTGAGTCAGGTCCGTTCCGTCGTTTGCTCGGGCACATGGGCAGCCACCGTGGCACCATTCGATTGGCATCGTTCTGTTCCATCACCAACAAAATTTGGGATTTGGCCCCTCCACTGCTGATTGGTTTGGCCGTTGACGTGGTGGTTGAACGAGAGGATTCGTTCTTGGCATCGCTTGGCGTTTTAGATCCGTGGCATCAGTTAATTCTGCTTTCAGTGCTGACGTTTGCCATTTGGGGTCTTGAATCGTTATTCGAGTACTTCTACGGGGTGTTGTGGAGAAACTTAGCCCAAACGGTTCAACATGAGTTGAGGCTCGACACCTTTGGTCATGTGCAGCGGCAAGGCATGGGTTGGTTTGATGAGCGTCAGAAAGGAGATATCCTCGCCATTCTAAATGATGACATCAATCAGCTCGAACGTTTCCTCGATAAGGGTGCAAATGATTTGCTGCAGGTGTCCACCACTGTGGTGGTCGTCGGTGCAGTTTTCATTGCAATCTCCTGGCAAGTCGCCTTGTTTGCCGTCCTCCCAATCCCCCTGATTGTGTGGGGATCTTTTCGTTACCAGCGTAGCTTGGAACCTCGCTATGCTGAGGTGCGCCGGGCCGCAGGCGCAATGAATGCCTTGCTTGAAAACGATCTTTCTGGAATGTCAACCATTCAATCATTCACTGCAGAAGACCGGGAAATCAAGCGGGTGGAAGCGTTAAGCAACGTCTACCGGGAGTCAAACCGCCAAGCGATTCGTCTTTCTGCTGCCTTCACGCCTTTGATTCGGATGGCTATTTTGGTTGGTTTTACCGCAACCCTGCTGCTTGGAGGGTGGATGACGTTGGAAAACGAGTTGGCCGTGGGGGCATATTCTGTGTTGGTCTTCATGACACAACGCCTGCTTTGGCCGTTAACTCGTCTTGGTGAAACATTTGATCTTTACCAACGTGCGATGGCCTCTTCGACACGGGTGCTTGATGTGCTCACATCGCCCACTGAAGTGGAAGAAGGTGAATACAAACCCGATGAGGAAACAGTGAGTGGGGCCCCGATTGTGTTGAAGGATCTCAACTTTTCATACCCTGGGCGAGATCCTGTCTTCAAGAACCTCAACCTCGAACTCAAAGCGGGTGAAACGGTGGGAGTTGTTGGTTCAACCGGGTCTGGTAAAACAACGCTTATTCGCTTGTTGTTACGGTTTGCAGAGCCAACCTCCGGTTCGATTCATTGGGCGGGGAAACCGCTTCCTGAATGGAACCTCAACCGACTTCGCTCTTCCATGGCACTGGTCGACCAACACATCACTCTCTTCCCAACCACCATCCTCGAAAACATCCGATATGGCCGGCCGGATGCGAGTGATGATGAAGTCCATCAAGCAGCCCAACTTGCAGAAGTTTCTGAATTTGTCAATGGGCTTCCAGACGGATGGGGTACACTGGTTGGTGAAGGTGGGCATCGCCTCTCAGGTGGTCAGCGCCAACGCTTAGCTATTGCACGGGCTGTTTTGAAAGACGCACCGTTGTTGATTCTTGACGAGGCGACTTCTGCTGTAGACAACGAAACTGAGGCGGCACTTCAGCGCTCAATCAACAAAATTACGCTCAATAGAACTGCTGTGATCATTGCACATCGGCTTTCAACCGTTCGAAACGCAGACCGTATATTGGTGTTGGAAAACGGTGGTGTTTCGGAAGACGGCACACATGAAAAACTCGTTGAAATGGGTGGGGCATATTCTCGAATGTGGGCGGTTCAAACAGGCCAAAGTTCGTGACCGCGGCTCTACTCAAAAGGTGGCTAAAAGGGGTTGTGCACGCGTGGATGATTACACCGTATTATAAGCAAAGTTGGGGCCAGGGGGTATTGAGAAACATGATTACAGATAAATTCTCGAAAACAACGAGCCTGCTTTTGATTGCCACCTTTGCTCTCGCAATGGCCTCCACGGTCAGCGCAGCAGGTGTTGGAGAAATGGGGGCCGACGGCCTTCCTTCCTTCCTTTCCGACGATGTCGGAAATGACAGTCTAGAACTTCTGACCTTCTTCCTCTTCTTCGTGGGTTACATCGCAATGGGTGCCGCCTTTGTCTTCTTCATGAGTGAGCGAAGCAATGTTGCACCACAATACCGCACAACAATGACCATCTCGGCGCTCATTGTCGGTATTGCTGCATTCCACTACTACTACATGCGAGGAGTCTACGCTGATTTTGGCGTCGTCTCCATCGAATACCGGTACATGGACTGGATCATTACAGTTCCACTGATGGCCCTCAAGTTCCCTTCCCTTGTTGGAAAGGAAGCCATCACTGACAAGAAAGTCGCAGGCCTTGGTTTCACAGGCATCTGTTTCACTGGTGCTCTCATCATGATTGGATTCGGATACCTCGGCGAAGCCGGCCTCATGCCCGCTATCCCAGCTCTCTTGCTTGGTGGAATGGGTTGGGCAATGATTGTTGTCGCAACTGGAACCCCATGGACTGACGGACTCGGCGTCGACAACTCCAAGATTTCCGAAGAACTCATGTGGAGCGCAAACGCACTCCGCTGGTTCATCGTCGTTGGTTGGATCATCTACCCTCTCGGCTACCTCTTCAGCCCTGAAGTCGCACTCATTGAGATTGACAACGGAGCAGAGATTATGGCTGTTGCTTACAACATTGCAGACATCATCAACAAGATCGGTTTCGGTGTTGTTGCTTGGATGGGTGCTAAGAAAGCAACCGAAGTTCTTGCTGCTGAGTGAATTCAATTCACTTTGTAAGCCAACGCAAAGCGTGCTCGGCGTCCATGCGTGGGGCCAAACGGCCCCACGCATGAGCGATCGGTATCCACACCAACGTGTAAATCACAACCACGCCCATTGAATGGATGAATGTGAATGCATTCACCTCATCGATGTGGTACAACAGCCCAATTGGGATGAAGTGAATGAGGTACACGCTTAACGAGCGCTGCCCTAATGGTGCAAGGCCGTTAAGACGGATGTTCTGTATGCTCAACCAAAGCAAGCAGACGCCCGTCAGTGCGGCGATCAAGAACATCGCATTTGCAGGGAAGAACGTCAGAAGCGCCTTGCCCGTTGGCAATGCCCACTGTTGATCTGTTGACCATGCGTATGTGAATGATAATGCGCAGCTCACAAGGCCTAGCAGAACAAAAGCCAAGGTTGTGTTGTTTTGAGGGAATGTTATCTGTTTCCCTTCTTGACATCCAATCCAGGCGCCAAGTGAAGCAAAAACAACCCACGGCAAAACAGGGTATGTCCCTGTAAGCAGGGCGTGATGAATCCATTGTGAGGCGCTCGATGTTTCATTTCTGGCACTCCATTCAATAGATCCCTGCCATTGAGAAAGAAAAATGGTGAGGAAGAGTGAAAATCCGAGTATTGTAAGAAATGGCAAATGGCTGCGATTGGGTTTTTTGGTGGCTGGAACGAGCCATAGTGGTTGCAACAAAATAAGCAATCCAAACAGCGTTAAGACGCCGGGTGAAAAGGGATCAAACAGATGGGGTGCTGAAAGATTGACACCTGTTTGTGCAGCAATAAAGAAGACACCGCGCTTGATTCGCTGTGATTGTGAAAGTTGGGTGCGGGTGCAACCCCAGCCGAAGACAGTCACGAATAAGGGGGCGGCGAGGCCACCCATGCCCGATACAAGATAGACCAAAAACGACGGTTGGGTGGACGGGGGCGGCCCCCATGTAGCGGCGGCATGAACCATCACCATGAGGAGAACTGCAAGTGCTCGAATCGAATCGATGTGTTCGATTCGATTGTTCAAAAACAGCCCTCACAGGTTTGCTTTAGCGTAGTCAACAGCATTGCGGAACATCTGCAGGCCTTCGCCTTCCCATTCGCCCAAGGCATCACTGTGTTCTGGCCCCGGGGCGGTGTTACGAGTATGATCGGGGTGAAGCCATTTGGCATAAACCGCCTCTGGGTGTGGCATCAAACCAAACACCAAGCCAGTTGAGTCGCACACCCCGGCAATGTTACGCATACTGCCGTTCGG
>DAPR01000084.1:14925-18902 GCA_002502605.1 Euryarchaeota archaeon UBA258 | reverse complement strand
GGGTCAACATAGCGAACGGTGAGTTGATGATTCGCATGCAAGGCGTCGAAGTCTGTCGTGGATGGCATTACGAATTTTCCTTCACCGTGGCGGACGGGGCAGTCCATTCGCGTCATTCCCTTCGTCCAAATACAAGGGCTTTCAGAATCAAACTCGAGCGTAACCCATCGATCTTCGTATCGTCCGGAGTCGTTGAGCGTCAAGCTTGCACGTTGTTCGAAGTCCGGCAGGGGTGTGTCTGGGCCAGGTAAGAGGCCTGTTTTGACAAGCACTTGGAATCCATTACAAATCCCAATAATGGGTTTTCCAGCGGCGACGAATTCGTGCAGTTGCTCGCGAAGGGCGAACCGCATTCTGTTGCCCATTAAACGGCCACTGCCGAGGTGATCTCCAAAAGAAAAGCCTCCCGGGACCGCTAAAATTTGGAACTCGTCCAACGAGCGTTTGCCTGAAATGAAGTGATTGACGTGAACGCGTTCCGACTTTCCACCGACAAGGTCGAACACCGCAGCCGTTTCGTGGTCGCAATTAATTCCAAAGCCAAAGAGAACAGCGACATGGGGTGTTGTCATCATTCAACACCTCCTGTCATGTCGAGCGCGCCTTGCCAAGATGATACCATGGCGTTGACATCTGTGGAGACCACTTGGTCAAATCCGTCGTTGATGGTGAGGGTTGCTTCACTGACGGCCTCGCCAAGGAACGTGATGGTGTGCCCAGACATCCATCGTATGAATTCAGCTTCCCTCTCAGGGCTTACCGCGATGACAAAGCGGCCAAGGGACTCGCCCCAAAGACGGGCCCAGAGGTTTTCGTGGCCTGTGCCATCAAGATCAATCGTTGCTCCAAGTCGCCCTCCAATGCACATCTCAGCAACCGCAATTCCAACGCCACCTTCAGAGCAGTCGTGGGCCGTTTGAATGAGCCCGTTTTGAATTGCTGTGGATAGGGCGCGGTAAGTCGAAAGGTTGCGCTCGGGGTGAGGAAGAAGAGGGGGGGTGCCTCCAATGCCTTCGGCCACACCGTTTTCTTTGAGCATGAACGCAATTTCAGATGCTCCTAATTCATCATGCGAGGTGCCTACAAGGTACAATTTGTCACCTGCTCGCTTGAGGTCGCTGGTCGCAGTAAATCTGACGTCCGGCTGATCTCCGAAAAGAGAGAACAGGAGCGTAGGAGGGATTGAGATTTTCTTTTCGCCCGTACCATAGTCGTTCTTCATCGAATCTTTTCCACTCACGCATGGCAGGCGGTACGCTCGGCAGACTCGTTCCAGTTCACGGTTGGCGCGAACCAGTTGCGCGAGTTTGAATTTCCCATCAGGTGTCTTCACCGACTCGATTGAGTCGGGCCAGCAGAAGTTATCGAGTCCTGCGATTTTGTCCACATCAACCCCTGCACAGACTGCGTTTCGAACCGCTTCGTCTATCGACGCGGCGGCCATGGCTCCTGCGTCGATATCGGAATAACGCGGGGCGATTCCACATGAAATCACGAGACCGTGAGGATTGCCGTGAATCGGTGCAATCAATCCTGCATCACCAGGTCCATCGCGTTCCACGCCGACAAAGGGTTTGATAGCGGTTTGTGCAATCACTTCGTGGTCGTATTGGCGCACCCAAGTCTCCTTGCTGGCAATGTTGGGGCGGGCCAACATATTGAGCATGAGTTCAGAATGATCGGCGACGGCTGGTGGGGTAAATGGGGTGACAACTGGGGCTTTCCATTCCGACTCTAGCTGCAGCTGTGGCACGCCGTCATGAAGAAATTCAATGGGGAGGTAGGCAACCGTCGCCTCATCATACTTCACATGGAAAATGCCTGTGTCGGTGAAGGTTGCAACTGGGGTCGCTTCGACTTCATGGAGCGCCGCAAGTGCATCAAAGGCTGCACAATCTTCGTCCTTCACTGCAATCGTCATTCGTTCTTGGCTCTCCGATACCAAAATTTCCCAAGCGGAGAGGCCTGCTTGCTTGAGCGGCACCTTCGCAAGATCGATTTCACAGCCGTTTGTGTATTCTGCCATTTCACCAATCGAAGAAGAAAGACCTCCTGCGCCATTGTCTGTGATGCAAGTGATCAGTCCCAAATCACGTGCCTCGAGCACCATATCAATCATCTTCTTTTGTGTGATCGGATCGCCGATTTGAACGGCGCTTGAAGGAGATTCTTCTGTGAGTTCAAGTGAAGAAAATGTGGCTCCGTGGATTCCATCATAGCCGACTCGCCCTCCAACCATGTAGACAATGTCGCCTGCAACTGGGGTTTTGATGTGGCTTTCTCGTCCATCAGGAAGTCGCCTCGGCATAATTCCGATTGTTCCACAATAGACGAGTGGTTTGCCGATGTATCGATCGTCGAAGACAATCGCTCCGTTGACTGTAGGGATACCAGATTCGTTTCCACCAACGCGCACCCCGGCATGAACGCCGCGTAGAACTCGTGAAGGGTGGAAGAGGTTGTCTGGAAGGTCGCCTTGCCAGTTTGGTGGGCCAAAACAAAAGACATCGGTGTTCGCAATCGGGCGGGCTCCAAGGCCCGTGCCGAGAATGTCTCGGTTGACGCCAACAATGCCGGTCATCGCCCCGCCGTACGGGTCAAGTGCGGAAGGTGAATTGTGTGTCTCTGCTTTCATGCAGACGCTCCAATCATCATCCCAAGCGATGACTCCGGAGTTGTCATGGAACACGGAAAGAAGCCAGTCAACCTCTTTTTGCATGTCGTGAGTTGGTTTCATGATGTGCGTCTTGAAGATGGAATCAATGGTTGATTCTTCACCTGTCTCAGTATCGATGTGATGAATCTTGGAAGCGAAAATCTTGTGCTTACAATGCTCACTCCAAGTCTGTGCTAGGCACTCAAGTTCAACGTCTGTTGGGGCATTTGCGACAATCCCTACCGCCGTCCTTGCCGCGCGCGTGTTCTCGTCCCTGTAATGCGCTTGAATTGTTTGCATTTCTTCGAGGTTAAGGGCGAGAAGCCCTGTCTCAGACAATTCGATCAGAGCTTCATCAGGAATTTCCATATCCACATGGAGTGCTCCTTCAAACGACTGTGGTGGTTTTTCAGTGTACTCGATTGCGGGCCATTCTCCATTCATGCACGCAGTTTGATCGGCAATAACCGCTCGCTGGATGAGGCCGTTGTGGAGGGTGTTGGCCAGCCACTCAACCTCAACAGTTGAGTTCAGTCCGTAGAATACATACGTGATGTAGGTCGAAATGGATGCTTCGCCTGCCTCGGGAAAAATCGTCTTGAATCCATCGAGTGCTGCTGTCCCGGGGTTGTCGGTTACACCGGCTTTGAAACCAATTGTAATGGCGCTGGACGGGGCGTCTGGGAAATGGGTCGGGTTTGACAAAAGAAGCGTGTTTGTTCCGCCGTCCTCGATGATAGGATCCGCAAACAAATCATCGACGCGCTCGGCGATTTGTTCGGCAGGAACGTCGCTTTTAATCAGAAAACCCACAACGCTTCGAACATTATTGACCTTGATGCCGTGATCGGCAGCAAGTTGTCGACGCACAACATCCCCGCGCACATCGCGCATTCCTGGTCCTTGTTTTGGCGTCACTTCGACACGGGTTATGGCCATGGGGTTCACCGCCCCCTACGGGGGCGAACTGACTGCCATTGCCTACGCCCCTTGAACAATACGGAAGCATTCAGGAGAGCATTTCAGCCAAAAACTGGCCTGTGAAGCTGGCTTCGCACGCCGCGATGTCTTCCGGTGTCCCTTCTACGAGGATGTTTCCGCCGCGCTCGCCGCCCTCGGGGCCAAGATCGATGACCCAGTCTGAAGACTTCACCACATCGAGGTGGTGTTCAATCACAATGACCGTGTGGCCTTTGGTTCTAAGTTCCAGCAACACTTCAATCAACAATTGGACATCTGAGAAGGAAAGACCTGTTGTTGGCTCATCCAAAATGTAGACGGTGTGTTTTGTCGGCGGTCGGCGAAGTTCACTTGCGAGTTT
>DAPR01000084.1:1934-14853 GCA_002502605.1 Euryarchaeota archaeon UBA258 | reverse complement strand
GTTCGGAAAATTTTCCGGTGATTCGAGAAGAATTCGACTGCCTCTCCAACCGGCATCTCAAGGATTTCATGGATGTTTTTCCCCTTCCACGTGACTTCTAAGCATTCTCGAGTGTACCGCTTCCCGTGGCACACATCACAGGTGATCCACACGTCGGGTAGGAAGTTCATCTCGAGTTTTATTGAACCGGCCCCTTTGCAAGATTCGCACCGACCGCCTTTGACGTTGAAGCTGAAGGTCCCTGGGGTGTAGCCACGCTCTTTTGCAAGAGTTGTTTTGGAAAACAGACTCCGGATTTCATCGAAGACTTTGGTGTACGTGGCTGGATTAGAACGCGGTGTCCTTCCGATCGGAGATTGGTCGATGATGATGGCTTTGTCCGTGTAATCGATTCCTTTGATCTCTTTGTGCTTGCCGGGAAGGGTGTCGGCCTTGTGGAGTTGGCGTTGTAGGGCCGGGGCCAAAATACCTGAAACGAGGGAGGACTTTCCTGAACCTGATACGCCTGTTACGGCCGTCATACAGCCGATTGGGAAGGATGCTGTGATGTTCTGAAGGTTGTTATGAGACGCTCCTTTGACCACCAACCGCTTTTTTGTCACTTTGGTTCTTTTTTCTGGGACTGGTATGCTTCGCCGTCCGCTCAAGTATGCACCGGTGACCGACTGTTCCTCGGCCATCGCAACCTCTGGCGGCCCGTTGGCGACAACCATGCCACCTTCTAGCCCCGCGCCGGGACCTAAATCACAAAGCCAATCCGCTTGACGCAGGGTGTCTTCATCGTGTTCGACAACAATCAATGTGTTTCCGAGATCGCTTAACTCCCGCAGTGTAGCAAGCAGTCGTTCATTGTCCCGTTGATGCAATCCGATTGAGGGTTCGTCGAGCACATACATCACGCCCGTGAGGCGGCTTCCGATTTGAGTGGCCAAACGTATGCGTTGGCTCTCGCCGCCAGACAATGTGTTGGCCTTTCGGTCGAGGGTGAGGTAGTCCAGTCCAACGCTGTCAAGGAACCCGAGCCGGTTTTCGATTTCTCGCAGGATTTCATTTCCAATGAACATGCTGCGCTCATCGAGAGGTTCGAGGCTATCGGCAAAATATTCGGGAGCGCCCGGTCCATCCGGCCACCAGGCCCGAACCACGGAAAGTGCGTCATGGACTGAGCAATGGCTCACTTCGGGCAACCGGATTCCGCCGACTGAAACATAGCGCGCCGCTGCGTTGAGTTTCTCGCCGTGGCACTCGTTGCAGTCTAGATCGGTCATGCAAGCAACCAATCGACTGCGGGTTCGTTCGGAGGTCGTTTCTGTGTAAGTGCGTTGAAGCCTTGCAATGATGCCCTCCCATGGGCGATTCATCTTGTAGACCGAGCCATTATCAGATTCGAAGTGGAAGTTGATCACGGTTGATCCTGAGCCGTTGAGGAGAATGTCTCTGTCGTCATCATCCAAGAGTTCGAACGGTGTGTTTCGTGGGATGTTGTAGTGTTCGCAGACCTGTTCCATCAATCGCCTGTACCACGAGGGTGACATGGATTGCCTCCATGGACGAACACAACCGTTGCTAATTGTAAGGGTTCCATCGACGATCAAGTCAACGTTGAACTGCCGCTGAACACCAAGACCTTGGCAGGCACCGCATGCCCCGAGCGGTGAGTTGAATGAGAACACGCGAGGAGAAAGTTCTGGCATAAACGCCCCGTGTTCTGGGCAAGCAAAGTCCTCTGACCAAGCCACTGTATCACCCACTTTGGTCAATCGGGCCTTGGTGCCTTCAGAGAGTTCCGCATCCTCTTTGGGCCCTTCGAGGCTTTCGATAGCGGTCGCCCCACCTCCAAGTCGCAATGAACTTTCAACGGCCTCTGTCAACCGCTGTCGGCGGTCTCGGGTACAGCGGAGTCGGTCGATTCTGACATCGATGTCGTGTCGGAAATTTTTGTCAAGTTCGGGGGGTGATTCGAAGCCGACTTCATGGCCGTTGACCTTTCCATGGAGAAACCCTTGTTCGACGAGTTGTCGAAACAGATCCACGTGTGTCCCTTTTCGGGCACGAACTGCCGGTGCCCAAACGGCGATGGCGTGCCCTTCCATGTGCCATAGCACATCGTCAACGATTTCTTGAACGGTTCTTCGGGCCACTTCCCGGCCACACTCTGGACAGTGTGGCTTGCCGATTCGAGCCCATAATAGGCGGAAATAATCCTGAATTTCTGTAACGGTTGCAACGGTGGAGCGGGGGTTGTGTGAACCCTGCTTTTGATCGATTGAAATGGCAGGGGAAAGACCCTCAATGCCGTCACAATCGGCTTTTTTCATTTGTCCGATGAATTGTCGGGCGTAAGAGGATAAACTCTCCACATACCTTCGCTGGCCCTCAGCGTAGAGTGTGTCAAAGGCAAGGCTGGATTTACCAGAGCCTGAGACGCCTGAGATCACGACGAATTGTCCGCGGGGGAGTTTGACATTGATGTCTTGGAGGTTGTGGGTGCGCGCCCCTTTGACCTCAATCCAACCATGGTCGCCCGCTTCGCCACTCATGCTATCGATTCATCGGGCGCGTCAACGGTTCAAGAAGGCACGCATTTCCAGATGACGGGATTAATTGGTAAAGAAAGGGATTTTTGTTTCAAATCGAACGGGGTCGTCGTTTTCAGGATGGAGAAATTCAAGGGCCGTTGCGTGCAATGCGATTCTATTGAGTGGGTTCGTTTCTGCACCGTGTAAATCATCACCAACCACGGGGCAGCCAAGTGCTTTCATGGCCATACGGATCTGATGGCGGCGGCCTGTTTCAATGGTGATGTGAATCAAGGACACTTCGTCGTCTGAATCTTCAATCCCCCAATGGGTGATGGCTTCCTTCGCCCCTTGGAACGAAGGTTTGACTTTTTTGACCCGAAGATTGCGGTCTTCCACAAGCCATGCTCGTTCGGTTCCTTTAGCCTCAGCGGGTTTGCCTTCGACCAATGCGTGGTAGGTTCGATGAACTTCACGCTGAGCAAATTGCTCTTGGAGATAGGATTTGTATCGCTCATGGCGAGCGAACACCATGACGCCAGAAGTTTCGCGGTCGAGACGATGGACAATGTGAATCCAAGCTCGCTCATTGCCTAAGCGAACGTAATTGACACACCGAGAATGAAGGGTGTCGTCCTCCATTTTATTGGTGGCGACAGAGAGCAAACCAGCAGGTTTGTTCACCACAAGAATGGCTTCATCCTCATACACAATCGAAAGGCGGTGTTGTTTTGCGCTGATTGCAGGGGGTGGTGCTGCTTCCTTGCCCTTTGCTCGGTCGGTTACTTCGACCGTTTGACCTGCTTCAACTGGATGTTTTGCTTTGTGTTCCACTTGCCCTTCGACGAGGATCCGGCCCTCTGTGAGCATTCGACGGATTTTGGCCCGGGTGGTGTTCGGGTACAATTCAGCAATTGCTTCAATCAGCAGGATCGGTTTTTCGACGGTTATTCTCATACGCTCACATCACAGAAGAATTGCTTCGCACCAATCGCCTTTGTTTGATGGTTGGCCGGGGTGAAGAAGGGTCAGTCCATCTGCAGTTGCCATGCTGTTGAGGTTACCTGAGCCTTGTGATCCTGTTGAGTAGGCGAGGGGGTGCTTTCCACTTGTATCGATGGTGATTCGACGCAGAGCGAGGCATTTGGCATCACCTCTAAGGTTCTCGGCCAATTGAACTTGGAGGCGCATTGGACGAGGGCCCCCTCCTAACATCGAGGCGCGCAAATAAGGTGTTACGAGCATTCGAAACACAACGTGGCTGCTCGCAGGGTTTCCTGGGAGGCCGAAGAGAGGAGTGTTCTTCCACAGGCCAAAAAGCGGTGGAGATCCTGGACGAATTTTTACCCTCCAGAAATGAATGTCTCCTTCCTCTTCCATTATTTTTCGGACAAAGTCCCAATCACCCATTGAAACGCCACCTGATGTCAATACGAGATCGCATTCTGCACTTGCTTGGTCGAGAAGTTTTCGAAGAGCATCCATTGAGTCTGCAACCGCTGGGTAGCGGACTGCTTTGTGACCCATCCATTCGACAAGGCCGGCTAGACCAAAGGAATTTGATTCGTATATTTCGTGTGGCTTAAGTTCTTCACCTGGGAACTTAAGTTCGTCTCCTGTAGAAATAATAGCGATTTTGGCCTGCTGGAACACAGGTACTTGTGGCCAACCCATCGTTGCACAAAGGCCAATTTTAGCGGGTGTAAGTGTGGTGCCTTGGGTTATCGCGACGTCTCCGGCGACCAAATTCTCACCTTTTTTGCGAATGAAATGAGGGCGGCCTTGTTCAAGCAAGGTCACCTCTGTTCCATCTTCACTCACCTGGCATAACTCGATTGGTAAAATTGAATCCGCACCTGGAGGCATTGGGGCCCCAGTCATGATTCGTGTCGCCTGATGGCGCCCGAGGGGTTGGGTGGTTTGATGGTCTCCAGCCTGAAGTGTTTGGATGATCGATAATGTGGTAGGGGGCTCGAGACTGTCGGATTGGAGAAAGGCGAATCCGTCCATAGCTGAGTTATCGAACGGTGGATCATTGACGTTCGAGGCGATATCTTCTGAGACAACCCTTCCATGGGCTGCATCGAGGGAAACAAACTCGGTGTTGAGGTGAAGTGGGGTTGCACAGGCAATGTCGGTTGCCGTTTGCAGATCAACAAAATATGGCACCTCGGACACACGCTGACCAAGCGATGGTTGGGTTTGAGGTTCACGGTGAAGAATCAAAGGAGAACGTCAAAGACGCGTTTGGTGGTCGCAAGCAAAAGGACCGCCACGAGCAACCAACGAATGGTGGTTTGAGGTGCGCGCTCGGAACCGTATTTGGACCCAAGAAAGCCCCCCGTAGCCACTGAACCAATGAAGAAAATCAGCGGGTCAAGTGAAAGATTGAGTTGCCCTGAAAGGTGTGCACCAAAAAGTCCTGCTGCGGAATTAGCCCAGATAAAGAGGGCTGCAGTGGCAGCCGCTGCCTTCGGCGTAGCCCATCGTTTTAATACCAAAATTGGAGAAAGGAAAATACCCCCACCCACCCCTATCATTCCACTCAAAACGCCAATGGAAGCACCGATCGGAACGGTGGTCTGGAGAGAAGGAAGTGGTTGCTCTTCTGTTGGTTCAGAGGATTGGGTGGTTTGGCTCAAACGGATTGCTGCGAAGATCAAAGCGAGTGAGAGGAGGGTGTCGTAAACCGCACCGTCGACCGCTAATGTACCACCGAAAAACGCTGCGGGTAAACTTGCTATGATGAAAATGAAGGAAAGTTTTGGCCGGTGATATCCTGCTTTTTGATAATGATAAAACGCAAGACTGGCCACGATGAGGTTGAGCACCCAAGCGTGTTGCTTTAGCCAGGCAGCGTTCAATGTGGCGAATGTTGTAAGGGAGAGAATGGCGAGGTATCCCGAAGCTCCTCCGTGGCCAACAGAAGAATAAAGCGCCGCTATTAGAAATAAAGCGAAACACAACACAAGTGTTTCGAGATTCATAGAGAACCGGTCCAGAGGTTCACTCGAACTTCATTTCAGTGCCGCACTCAGGGTAAGAGCACGTCACTGTGTAGCGTGATTTCTTTGGTTTCGGGATTTTGAGCATCGATCCACAAGAATCACACTGAACTCGAAGTGTTTCGGGGCCTTTTGGCGCAGGTGCATCGTTAAGGGTGCGACCGACGTCTGTGGACCAGCCAAGATTGTCTTTGTATGAATCACCTGTGATGTTCATCTTTTTTTGTTTGAGGGAAAGTCGCATCTTACGCTTGCGCTTTTTTGGTTTCTTTCCGCCAGCCGGAGCCTTTGCCGCCATGTGAATGGCTTAGCGTCGTTGTATTCAATGACTTCGGCTAAATTCTTCACCGAGATATTCAGAGATACCGTTCACTGGGTTATGGACAATGTGCCCGTTCTTCTCTAATGCTGCAGCAAGTGGTGGGCGAGCGTGAACGGGATCTGTGTGGTAAATGATGACTTCTTCTGCCTCGCAGGCGGCGGCGAAATCTACGATCTCTTTGTGCCCTGCGTGGGTGGAAAACGAGTAGGTGTCCCATTCGAGTGGGATTTCGGTGTCCTTTCCAAAAATCTTCAATGTCCCTTCTGATTGAAGTTGTCGCCCACCGGTTGCTTTTGCCTGATAACCAGTGAATAAAATGGCGTTTTTTGGATCGTGGCGAAGACGATTGAGGTACCAAATCGAGGGGCCTCCTTGGAGCATCCCGGAGGTTGATACAATCACATCTGCTTCCAAGGCCCGCTTTCGATCTGATTTACTTGAAACTCGCTTGCACCATGACCATGCTGCGCGAAGTGCTGCTGGATCGCGGAGCGTCTCTGGGTGATTCATTTGCATTTTTGCAATGCGCTTCCCCATCCCATCAACGTGAACGTTGAGGTGTGGGAGGTATTTGTGGAGTCGCATGACGACATCCTGGGTTCTACCGTTTGCAAATGCAGGAATAAGCACTGTGCCCCCTCGGTCAACAACCCGTTGAACATGTTCCACAAAGCGTTGAATTTCTTCATCGAGGTTGGGGTGTTCACGGCCACCATAGGTGCCTTCAACAAACAAAGTGTCTGTCTTTTGTGGTTTGGCACCCGTTGTGAGTGGTGAATCCCGTGTGTCAAAATCCCCGGAAATTAAAACACGGCGTTGTGGTGTTTCGAGATCAAGCATAGCTGCCCCTGGAATATGGCCGGCTTTTCTCAGGGTCAATTTCCAATCGTCCTGATTCCATGATTCATTAAAGTCATGAATGCGCCAGGCGTCAAGAGCAGTATCGATGTCGCGCTTATCCCAAGCAAGCGGATAACCTTCTATTGAGCTTACTTTATGGCAATCGTACCACATCATTTCTGAAATTTGTGCCGTGAGTGCTGTTCCATGGAGAAGTGTACGGTGGTTCGAACACAACCAGGGTGCCATACCGAGGTGATCTACGTGTGAATGGGTGATGACAGCATCCTTGACTTGTGGTGCTTCTGAAGGATAGCGTGGGGGATGAGTCGGTGCTAATCCGTAGTCAAGAAGAAGCCGGTTCTGTCGTTCATTTTCAAAGACAATCCCTACATTTCCTACTTCATCACCGCCACCAAGGCAATGGTAACGAAGACCCTTCTTTGGAGCATCTTCTGGGTACGAAGTGGTTCTTCCTGCTGAATACAAAACCATGGTGACCATTCTTTGCTCGTGCCCACACATCATGAAGATGTGCATTCGTTGTGACCCAGACCCCTTTGTTTCCTATGGAGTGATTTTGCTTCATTCTGATCTTTTTTTCTCAATGGTTTTGTGTGGTAGTATTATGTGCTTGTCGCGACCATATTCTACGGGGCATACTTCCGTTTCTATCCACCCCTATCTACGTCATACCTCCTCAAGATCAACGAGATTTACTCCAATGGAAATGAGGGGGTGTTCGACCATCGTCCTCTTTCTTAGCCAAAACCCGATGATTTGCTTTCCATTCGAACCATATTCCTAGAAATCTTTAGGTTGATCCAGTGATATATTTCTTGGCAGATATTCTCCGGCTGAGTTTGTTTGAGATTTGTAAAACTCCACATGAAATCATTTCATCTCAACGAAGGGAAGATGAACCCTTACCTCCTCGTTGAGGTATGGGCCGACAACTGAACCATACGTTCGTTGTTGATGACGATCGATGTTTTGGTTGTGCAGCATGCATTGCCCTCTGTCCAGTGAATGTTCTTACCTTGATCGATCGACTGGCTGTTGTCGATGAAGCTGGATGCACACACTGTGAATTATGCATCCCCTCTTGCCCTGTTTTCGCCTTAGAGATAAAACCAGAACGCGAGGCTGTAGCATGAAACATGTGTTGTTCATCGGCGGTTCCATCGCCTCTTTGGTCGCAGCATCGCATCTTTCCAATCATTGCAAAGTATCCTTGATTGAACTGCATGCTGAAGTTGGTATGCCAAGTGGACAACCAGGGTTCATACACGATCTCTCCCTTCTCAACTCATACGTTAGTGAGGAACAACTCAAGTTTCTCAAACCAGATGATAACGAGCCAGGATGGGGCCTGCGCAGCGAATGGCTCACCAAACATCTGGCCATGAATGCGGCACACACTGGTACAACCATTCACACAAAAACAAGGATCACCTCGATTAAGGTTGAAAACGATCAATTCATTGTAGAATTTCAAGGCGGCGGACGGGCATCCAAGGACTCAATTATTGTTGATCGAGTGATCAATTCGGCTCACTACATCCCATCAGCACCCGGCGGAATGCAACACACAGTCGATGAACATTCAATGATTGAGTATGTTGAACCCACAGTGACCACATCATGGTTTGGTGGCACCGCATTAACCAGCGATTGTCAATCACTTCCTGAAACAGCATGGACGTTTTCCAGGAGCGAAGGACTCAGTGAAGTTTGGTTTGAAGGCACACCTAACTGGCAACCGAATCATGGTTGGATTGAGCAAATCCATTCCAACCTACCCTTTTCCGCCCAACATCGCACCATTGATGCACAAATTCTCGAAGGGATGCGGCTCGCAGGGGTTTCAAAATGACAACAAAGCTCTACCTCGAAAGCATCGAAGCAGGTTACTATCAACACTTTTCAGCAGTTGTGACAGAAATTCATCAGGAGCATGTCGTCCTTGATCGAACCCTATTCTACCCGCTTGGTGGCGGACAAAATTGGGATACAGGCACTCTCTTTGGACCAAATGGTCCAGTCCAAGTATCAGAGGTGAGGGGACGAGATGGTGTCATGCACACAGTTGGTGAAGGCCACCAATTCAGCGTCGGTGACGAAATTAAAGGAAGCATCGATTGGGAACGACGCCACGCCCACATGCGCATGCACACGGCACAACATCTGATGTCCGGTCTTGTGTACGAGATGTTTGATGGAGCACGGACGGTTGGCAACCAAATTCACAGCGATCGCTCACGAATTGATTTCAATCCAATCGCCTTTGACGAAAATATGCTGAATTCCTTAGTGGAACGTGCGAACGAAATCATTGCTCAAAACCTACCGGTTACAGATACGGTTATGACGCGTGAAGAGGTCAATGAAATCATGCCTCCAGAACGAACGAACATGGACCTTCTCCCATCAAGTGTTCGAGAACTTCGAGTGGTGAAAATCGATGATGGATTCGACCTATGCCCGTGTGCTGGCACCCATGTCCAACAACTCGGTGAGATTGGAGAAGTCAACTTTCTCGGAAAGAAATCGAAAGGAAAGGGGACCCAACGCTTCTCTTATGATCTCCATCAACCCGTCATCAACATATCACCAAAACAGGCAACACTCTAAGCAGAGATGTGAGATGCCACAAACCCTCATTTACAAATCGAAAAAGAATTATAATAATTGCCAAAGAGTTGACAAATTGATAAAAATCATATATCGAGGTCTTCATCAAGCAAATCCTTCACATCAGACAGCGTGTTTTGCCAAGCAGCACGCTTCTGTTGACGCTCTTCAAAGACCTGTTCTTCCACAACTTCAACAAGTTCTTCTGGTGCCGATTGGGCTTGAGTGGCCGCTTCAAGACGATCTGTCAATTCAGTATCTTCCCCTACGCGATCTCTACGATCAACAGGTTCAATGGGCCGACTGGGCACCGTTCGTGCACCATAATTGTCCAATTGTTCTTGGTCGACATACATCGCTTCAACCATGCCTTGTTTTCCCTCAAGAACATTCTCTGATTCATCAACAAAGGATTTACTGGCGCGCATTTTGTCAAACACTTCTACAACATCTTCGCTCTTTGGCAAAGGTTTGCGTTCGGTAAGAGCTGCAGCAAGTTGCTGTTGGCGAACAAGTGCTGGGCCGTGAACTTCATCATGATCATACTGATGTGGCGCCGCTGCCATCATCAAGATCTCCTTTGCAAATTGAATCAAGGAATCGTCCGCAGGTGCCTTTGCAATTTGATCACGTACAGTACGGTGGTGGCTGATGCATGTTTTGCATTGCTGAACCCCCTTTTCATCAGGTGCATCACACAATAAACAACACGCTTGAAATCCCATTTCTTTCATGGCTCGCCTAGGCATTGACATGGGGGCTCACCATGAGGTGTGGCCGTAACCGCATCAACCTTCGGACGCGAGGCTTCAAATTGTATCGGGCGAAACACCTACCATGGCAGGTCGAGACCCGAGAGCGGACATCCTCGATGACGACCCGTTCAAGCAGCGCCCGAAAGTCCATCGCGTTCATGCACGCCAGAGCAACGATGGAACCCTCCATTTCGAACTGAACGGGAATCAAGGCTTGAATCCCCTTCTTGCCCAATTTATGGGACTTCAACCCAATAAACCTGCAGCAATGCACACAGGGGGTATTTGGCATTTCAGTGAGGAAGAGAAAAAACACCTCCGTCTTGCCACCGCAGCGTTCACCCTCGCTCTCGGTTTCATGTGGGTAGGAGGCCTTGGGGCTCTCCTTTCAACCTCCCTTTCTTCATGGATCATTCAACTTCTTCTCGCTATGCCTGTGATGCTGCTTGCTGTAGGACCCGCCTTTTTACTGCACGAAATTGGCCACAAAATCATCGCCAAAAAGAATGGATGTTGGGCAGAGTTCCGGGCCGATCCGAGTGGTTTGAGATTCGGCTTATTTCTTTCATTCTTCCTTGGATTCCTCTTCATGGCCCCAGGTGCGGTGATGGTTGCTGGCGTTGTTACTCGGCGGCAAAACGGTCACATTGCGGTCGCAGGGCCTCTTGTGAATTTTGGGCTGTTCTTGATCGGCATCCCAATTTGGGGCGTCATTCTTGGCCTCACCGGGGCCTTTGATGCCACACTACCCACCGATGCAACAGGATACCTGTATGGAGGTACACTCATCTGGCAACAAATGCTCATCGATGCAGGGGTCTTTTGGATTGGAGCAAACCTCGTTCTTGGTCTGTTCAACATGATTCCATGGGGTCCTTTGGACGGTGCTAAAGTAAAGGATTGGAATGAGAATGTGTTCTATGGTGTGATATCGGTGTTTGCGATCCTCGCAATTTCTTATTTTATGGGTGTTTGGAAACCAATCGAACTTCTAGAAATAATTGCTCACTTCTTTTGACCCAAAAATCAAACTTGATTTTTACAATAAAAATGGTTAGGAGGCGACGGCTTCTTTTAGAAGATTCAAAACCATAGAGGTATGATACGCAGTACCCTATTGGTTACAACACTGTTACTAGGGGCGATTCTGACCCCATCTCTTTTGTTCGATGACAGTCAACAATCGGATGCACAATCCTCATTTTCTCAAGAGGCTCACGCAGCTGGTGAACGCACCACAACCTACAGCGTGAGTCCAGTCAATGGATGGACGACCGGCGGTGAAGAAATCACCATTACAGGAAGCGGCTTCCTTGACATGGCGTACAAGAACGTCACCGACGACGGGGAGGCTTACACGTGGACCACGGACACCATCAACTACGTTGACGGCAGCGGCGTTGCTCCAACGGTCGCCGTTGACAGCAACGGAACGGTTCACATCGTGCATGTGAACTACAAAGAAAACAAACTTTGGCACCAGTATTCCAACGGTGGTTCGTGGAGCCACAATGAAATCCGCAGTTGTCCCACATGCCGCTCTGCCGACATGGCCGTTGACAGCAACGACAATCTCCACGTGGCCTATTTTGTTCAGCGAGACGGCACCTCTGGTTACCTCGAATATTCGTTCTTCAACGGTTCTGATTGGACGACACAACGCCTCGACAGCAGCGCTCAATACGACCAAGTTCGACTTGTCCTGGATGCCAGTGACCGCCCGCACATCGCGTATGCACGGGCGGGTTACCTGTGCAACGCTGCAATGCTGGCTTACCACGACGGGTCTTCCTGGCAAACGCAAGCCCTGGATACATCAAGCACCTACATTGGCTGCGACGCCTCCATTGCCATCGACAACGACGGTTACGTTCACGTCACCTACCGTCATCACGCCAACAGGAACCAAATGATCGCTTCCAACGTCAGCGGTTCGTGGCAGAAGTACACCGTTGATGGAGGAAACGGCGTTGGCTACGGCAGCGGTATTGCCGTGGACCACGACAACACGTTGCATGTGCTCTACCGCACAGATGCTTCAGGGGGCGAGTACAAACACGCTACTGGCTATTCAGGGTCTGCATGGAGTCGCACCGCTACCTCGGGTGGAGCTGGTGAGTTCCGTATGCAAACCGATGACCTCGGCACCATCCACGCCTCGGCCTACGACAGCGGAAGCGACGACCTTCTTCACAGAATGATGGTACAAGGCCAAACTTGGGCCACCACGACGGTTGACAGCCCCGGAAATGTCGGCTCGTACAACGATATTTTCGTGGACACGAACAACATGATCCACATCGCCTACCGCGACGAAACCAATGATGTCCTCAAGTACGCCAACAAATCAAGCGGCATGTACCTCAATCAAGAGGTGACGGTCAACTTCGAAGGCTACGGCTCGGTGACGGGGAAGGTGCTCAACGACACCACGATCGTGGTGGAAACACCTTCCGCAGGCAGCGTGGCAGAACACGTCAACATGAGCATCTCGGGTGAGAACGGTGCCCAGCAAGACCTCGGCATAGGCTTCCTCTTCATCTCCCCCGATGATGTCGACATGGACGGTGTGCTCAACGATCAGGACGATTGTCTAAACCAGGCTGGGACTTCGACGGTTGACCTCATCGGCTGCCCTGATATGGATGGCGATGGCTACAGCGACACAGGCGATGCATTCCCGAACAATGCTGGAGAATGGATGGACAGCGATGGAGATGGTGTTGGTGATAACAGCGATGTGTTCCCAACGGATGCCACTGAATCGATGGATTCTGACGGCGACGGTGTGGGCGATAACAGCGATGCCTTCCCGCATGATGCCAATGAAACGTCAGACTCAGA
>DAPR01000084.1:559-1840 GCA_002502605.1 Euryarchaeota archaeon UBA258 | reverse complement strand
GATGGTGATGGTGTTGGCGACAACGCCGACGCGTTCCCAAACGATGCCTCGGAGACGACGGACACGGACGGTGACGGAATCGGCGACAACGCCGATCAGCACCCACTCATCGACAACTTCCTCGACACCGATGGAGACACGGTCGTCGACTTGCTCGATGTCTTCCCGACAGATCAAACCCAATGGATGGATGCTGATGGCGACGGCTACGGCGACAACACCACAGGAAACAATCCGGATGCCTTCCCAACACTTTCCTCTCAATGGTCGGATGTCGATGGCGATGGGTACGGCGATAATTGGGGCAATGCTTCATGGAACACAACGGCCGGATTCACCGGGGTTGGCCAGTACGTTGAGGGCGCACTTATGTCGGATTTCTGTCCTCAAATAGCAGGCACATCAACTGCCAGCGGGTTCTTTGGATGCGCTGATGATGACGGGGATGGTATCCCTAACATGTTTGAGATTGTTGAAGTTATTGAAGTGGATACCGATGGAGACGGCGTCCAAGACGTGAACGATCGTTGCCCAGGTACAGACCCAGGTGCAACGGTCGACAGCGATGGTTGCGAACTGACCGTCAAGTCAGATGAACCCCTCCAAACTTCAAACGACGCTTTCTTTTCTGGTGAGGTTGCTCAAAGCGTTGGTATTGGTGCCATTTTAGTCGCCATCTTTTCACTCTTACAAACAAATCTTGTCGCAGCAATGCTCCCAGATGCGTTCCGCTGGGTTCAGATCTTTAGGCAATCAAACAAACTCACCAAAGAGGAAAAGAACGAACTCACCTACCTTCAATCGCTCGTTCGAGGTTATGCGGACGATGTTGAAACCCTACGAGAGGAGCTGCAGCAGATGAAATCAGACCTCACTTCGAGATTTATGAACAATGAAATCAAGAAAGACACTCGAGAAAAGATCCTTCTGGTGATTGATGAACTCATTGCAGCCCCCGCTGAACAGATCCAAATCATTGCACTTGACGATGGTTATTTTGGACTTGAAGGGACCATTGATTCGAGTGAACGATCTGCTTTGCTCGAGGAAGAAATGGCCATGCGAGACTCCGATATGAGCCCCGATTCCAACCCCCCCATTGATCTTCAAGGGAGCGTTGCAGAAGATGGATATGAGTACATAGAATTCCCGGCAAACAGCGGAGTTTGGTTCATCCGAGATTCAACCACTCGTCAATGGAATTTGTGGAAACAGTAATCCCGCATCCACCACTGCTTCAGAAAAGATTCTTGCAATCCATCTCACGAGTTCAGTGATACA
>DAPR01000084.1:0-428 GCA_002502605.1 Euryarchaeota archaeon UBA258 | reverse complement strand
GGAACCACAATTTCACTGTTGGTGGTTGAACTGCAGGCAATGTGCTCAACACGCTCATGGACATTTGGCACGTCTTGCGTTTCCCCCGTTCGGGCGGCAGCCCCGCATATACCCTTGTCAAATGGTATGTACAGGCACCCATGCCCACCTTGGTAAGGGCCAATTCTCAACATTCCTGGCGAGGTTGTTCGATAAAAGCCCGTCCAATGGTAGTGATCAAAGGCATTGTGCAATTCACACGCTACGGTTGCCATTGCAGCGATCCAGTCATCTTCTCCATCGAGAATTGAAGTGATTCTTCCATAGACTTCCTGATGGTCCATGGCCTTTGTAGGAAAGGTTTCTATTCAAATGTTTATTTTGAAAAGCGATACAATGATTCTCATTTTTACGGGGTCCTTCACAACGGTAGGGAGTGTACTGGGGAA
>DAPR01000050.1:2256-2628 GCA_002502605.1 Euryarchaeota archaeon UBA258 | reverse complement strand
GCCGCCGCCTTGGTCGACGTAGCGTGCGGTGTCGTTGAACACTCGAAGCATTGGGACGATACCGTTGCTTTCTCCGTTGGTGCCCTTGATGTAAGAGCCCTTGGAACGGATGTGGTGAATGGACAGGCCGATTCCACCTGCAGACTTGGAGATCAAAGCGCACTGCTTGAGCGTGTCATAGATTCCATCGAGGGAATCATCTTGCATGGTCAACAAGAAGCATGACGACATTTGAGGCGTAGGTGTGCCTGAATTGAACAATGTCGGTGTGGCGTGGGTGAAGTACCCTTGGCTCATCAAATCGTATGTTTCGAGGGCCTTGGTGATGTTGGCATGGTGAATTCCAACAGCGACACGAAGCAACATGTGCTG
>DAPR01000050.1:0-2232 GCA_002502605.1 Euryarchaeota archaeon UBA258 | reverse complement strand
TCACCGTTTAATCGGAGAAGGTAAGAGCGCTCGAGGGTTTTGAATCCAAAATAATCGTAGTTGTGGTCCCGGCTGTAATCAATGTGGTTGTTGAGAATCTCAGCGTTTTCCATAATGATGCCATAGACTTCTTCCGAAATCAGCGGAGCGTGCTTTCCAGACTCAGGGTCGATGTATTCGCGCAGGTCGGTGATGACATCGGTGAAGGTGTCCTTGGTTGAACGATGGAGGTCGTCAACACAAATGCGAGCTGCCAATCGGCTGTAATCAGGGTGCTGGGACGCAAGGGAGGCTGCCGTCTCTGCTGCAAGTTGGTCAAGTTCTCGTGTGGTCACACCGTCGTACAATCCTTCGATGGTCAACTTGGTCACGTGACCTGGGTCAACCCAAACTGGGTCCAGCCCGTGTGTGAGGGATCGCAATTTCTCGTGAATTGCATCGAATCGGACATCCTCTCGTTCTCCTTTCCTGTTTACTACTTGCATGGTCATATTTTTTCCTCCAGTTCTCCAATTGTGTGATTGCGCAGTATCTTCCCTTCATCGCGTACGGTTCAAAAGTCTTCGTCAACAGAGAAGCGTTGTTGGACGCTTCCAAGCGATGCATTGTCCATAACGCCGGCCTTTTGGTATTCGGCAACGCGCTTTTCGAAGAAGTTGGTCTTGCCTTGCATGGAAATCATTTCCATCCAAGGGAAAGGATTGACGACGTTGTAGATTTTACTTGCGCCAAGAGCGACCAAAAGACGGTCTGCGACGAATTGGATGTATTGTTCCATCAAGATTGAGTTCATGCCGATCAGCGACACAGGCAATGCACTGGTGACGAATTCGATTTCAATTTCAACGGCTTCTGCGATAATGCGGGTGATTTTGGCTGCGCCTGCACCACGCAAGAGTTTGTTGTGAAGCAAACAGGCGAAGTCACAATGAAGGCCTTCGTCTCGGGAAATCAATTCGTTGGAGAAGGTGAGCCCTGGCATGAGGCCGCGCTTCTTCAACCAGAAGATAGCGCAGAACGAACCGGAGAAAAAGATCCCTTCAACAGCTGCGAAGGCGACGAGTCGCTCGGCAAAGGAGCCCTTCTTGCGGGACAACCAGCGCATGGCCCAGTCGCCCTTGCGCTTGACAGATGGTACGGTCTCAAGAGCCTTGAACAGGTGATCCTTTTCTTGCTCGTCCTTGATGTAGGTGTCAATGAGAAGGGAGTACGTTTCCGCGTGGATGTTCTCCATCATAATTTGGAATCCATAGAAAGCACGTGCTTCTGGCCAGCACACTTCGTTCGAGAAGTTAACACCCAGGTTTTCGTTGACAATACCGTCGCTTGCGGCAAAGAAAGCGAGAATGTGCTTGAGGAAATGTTGCTCGTCACTGTTGAGGTTTTGCCAGTCCTTGAGGTCTTCAGCCAAATCAATTTCTTCGGCAGTCCAGAAGCAGGCCATTTGTTGCTTGTACATCTCCCAGATATCAGAGTGTTGAATCGGGAACAATACGAATCGATCGAGGTTCTCTTGAAGCATGGGTTCAAGATGCTCTTGACTCAAGTCAACTTCAAATCCGTCATTAGGCGTGTTGGTATTACTGTGTTCGATGACCATTTGCATATCCCCCTCGTTTCTTTCACGCGCTGGATTTTATTGGCCTTCCGATAGAGTGTATAATATATCCCCCTGCCAAGCGTGGAGCGAGGTCGTTTTGGCAAGTTAAATTGGCAGGCAGAAAAGTGGCGCAGTGTATCATTAAAGTTGATTTTCAGCCGGATACTATAAAGGCCGGTTTTTGAATGTAAATTTCACACCTTCGCTAGGTCCGTTTCCGGTCGAGACTCCGAAAAGTTTCACTTCCCCTCGGGATTTTCCGAAGCCGAACTTTCAACCCAATCTGCATAAGCTAAATTCGCCTCAACGCCCCATGTCAAAATTTGTGGCACATCATAGGGATGGTGAGCGTGAAGGGATTCAAGGACACCCTCTAGAGCCCTCGGACTCAGAGTTGCGCTCACCCTCCATTCGTGCTGTGATTGAACCGATCCGTCCCACTTGTACATCGAACGAATGCGTTCATGCTCCACACATGCGGCCCCTGCTTGCAGCAAATTCAACTTGAACGCCCCCACAAGCGCCTCAATCCAATCACCTGGCAAGGTTGTTTGCAACCGGAGAACTTGGTTTGTCATGTACCGTGTTGAGGTCAACAGGCCTAAGAATGCACCTGTGAGGAAGGCAATGAA
>DAPR01000081.1 GCA_002502605.1 Euryarchaeota archaeon UBA258 | reverse complement strand
GTGCCATGTGGCACCGCCATTAACCTCGACACATTGACGCCATCATCGGTGAGAAGGGTCGGGTCACACATCGCAATTCGTTGATTGAGGGTTGCAGCACGGCGCGCATAAGCCCAGATCATGTACGCAGGAGCGCCTGTTGCGAGAATCGCCAGCACCCACCAAAGCAGTTCAATCATGATACCAGCACCTCTTGCTTGCACATGAAGATGTCCATCTAGCGTGAGACAAAGGCATCCCACGAAGCACGTGCATACGCCTGTGCCTGAGAAGCAGGGTCATCCGCTTTGTGAATTCCTGAGCCAACGATGATGCAATCTGAACCAGCCATAATCGCTTCAGTCGGGTCGCCATACCGCTGACCCATTTCACCATCACCAACGGCCAAATTTACCCCGGGCGTCCAAATGAGTTTACCTTCTCCTACCTTGGCGCGTAGAAGTGCGAGTTCCTCGGGGCGAGAACCATTCCCGATGAAGCCAAACACGCCCGCGTGGTCCTTTCCTTTTGCGACCACCTTGTCGGTATATTCTGGTTCGAGAAGATTGCCTCTGCTGGACATCTGTGCGAGCAAGAGAACGCCACCTTCACGGCCGACGTCGTGCCACCCAGCTTGGAGGCCATCGACAATGTCTGGCCCAGAAATCAAGTGCGCTGTAACCAAGTCCGACCAAGAACGAATGTCGTAAACACCCGCCATCTGCTTACGGCTGATGCCGCCAATGTCTGCAAATTTCCGGTCCTCGAAAATCAATAAGTCTGCTGCAGCCGCTTTAGCGCAAAACGCCTTCCACGATTCAGCAGTCCAATCATCAACCAAATCCACGTGCGTTTTCAGCGCAGCAATAGAGGGGCCAACTTGGTCGATCAACTCGTTTAATCCATCCATCGTCGAACGGTCAGCAGCAAGGCATACGAGGCTCTGCTTTCGGCAGGCGACTTCCATGTAGGTGCGCGCCATTGGCAAGGTGTTGAACACCCATCGTTCACCCCATGCTTCCTCTGCCTGCATGGTTGAACCGAGGGCGACCCGCCCCTCATATCTTGCGGCCCATCTCAGCGGATGATTCAGTACGAAACCGCACTTGGCCACGCTGGAACACGAGCACGCGAACAAAGTACCATGCAAGGCTGTTCACCTTGAGCCAGTCAGGCACCCGGTGCTCGTACGAACGATGCTGCTGTGGCAAATCGCTCCAATGAATCCGTCCGTTTTCATGATGTGCTGTGTGGTAGCCTATGTTGAACCAGATCAAGTTGATCCAACCAGTGAAGTTGCGGGAATAGTCGATATTCTCCCCAGAAGATGCTTCAGGCCCAAGTCCTGGTTGAGCACCGGCGTGCTGCAAATAATTCGCTCCTAGGAGCCAATGAAGACCATGCAATTGGGGGGCGAGCACTAAGATGGCCCACAGACGAACATCGATGGAGGCCAAGAACACAGAGGCTGCCACAATGGCCCCAAGTTCAATCAAAGGCCACAAATCTCGCCCGCTTGCTCTTTTTTTCATATAGCCAAGCAACGTCTTTGGTAAGACGCATAGAGCTTGAATTGGATACACAAGATAACCGAGAATGTTGTTGTGATGGCCGCCAAATCTGTACGTTCTGGTGGTGTCCTCGGGTCCGTGTTTGTAGCGGTGATGGTTTCCGATATGAGCGGGAAAGAACACAAACGAAGGCGTGGCTTGAATGATGCTAAGCCAGAGGTCAGTGGCTTTGTTCAATGGCTTGGACGACCACATTCGCAAATGTGTATGGTTGTGTTGCACAACCGAAAGTCCGACCGAAAGAACCAGCATGACGGCCATTAGAACCCATTCGATGCCGTTGAACCACTGCCAGGCCATGCACGCTGGATAGGCCACCATGTAGCTTAACGAGAGCAAATCAGCGCGCCTGCACAACACCTTAATTCCCCAAACCGATGGATGCCCTCATCCGTTCAAGGTGCGCATGCACGTGTTCGACAAAGAAACCATGCATCAAAAACCGGTAGGAGAGGCCCGTTGGTCCAACAATAATCATCGGGAAGCGGTTGTAAGCGATGTCAGCGAAATGTGCGGCACCGACAATGTCGTCGATCAGCAAACCGACCGAATGATCGAACTGGAAAGAATTGATTGCGGCCTCGTATTCCTTTGAAGTGAGCCAGAAGCAAAACGATGTCTTGAACAATTCATGCGCCGTCTCAAAGTCAAGAAACTGCGTCCATTTTTTCCGATCCACCGAATAGTCAACACGGACTGGATTCCAATTTGTCCACTCCAAGTCGCCTTTTTCGATGGGCCAATTGCTTCGGTCGGGAACTTCGAGGTCCCGCATGGTCATGAGGACCCCTTGGTCGTGATGTACGAACGTTTGGACCATCAAGTCCCGAATCATTTTCGGGTAAATCAACACGGGTTCGACGCCCTCCTTGCCTGAATTGTCGATGACGAAATTCAGTAAATTACTCTCCGCTTGGAAATGCCGCAAGATTAAGACATTCGCTTCGGGACGAACGAAGTACTTCATGAAAAAGCAAATTTGCCACTGCAAAAACCCGTGAGCCTTCCATTGAATAGGTAAGAGCCGTTTGAGGTAATACGTCAAGTGAAGGGTGATGGTGAGTAAAATTCGAAGGGTAGGCAACACAATAATTCTCAGAGGGTTTTGCAAATCTTTGACCCAATATTCCTTGGCAGCCGCGTCGAGCGGTAGACTGTCGTCACCAACCAGGGCGTCGCTCAGGCTTGCCGGCATACGCCCGTGGTTCGCCGCCATTGCCTTGGCTCGCTTCCGTTCCGTGCGTCGCTGTTTGCGCGTGAGGGGCAGTTCACTCGAGGCCATGTTCCACTTCCTCCAATTGCAGTCGATAGAGCCTTGCGACAACCTTTGCGGTTTTGACAATGGCTTGAGTTCTCTCTTCATTGACACATACTTCATCGAGCATGGCGTAAAACCTCAGCATGTGATCCCCGTCGTTGTGAGCATGGTAGGTCATGAATCGTGTTGAATCCTCAGTCAGTCCAGTCAATTCTTGGATTTGATCTGCCCACGACCGAGCCATCTTTTCACCCAACCCTTCGATGATCCACATTGCGCCGAGTAAATCGATTGGGTTGGGTCGTGAAGAGCGATGCATCAAGTATCCATGCAACGCTTCGGAGCCGAGGTTTCGCTCCATGGCTTGAATGTCCTCCACACGTCCACCAGAAGCCACATAATCGCGCTCCAGCAATTCATAATCCCGGTGCTCGTCTACGGCGTGAGCAATAATCGTTGAACGGATTTCAGCATGATTTCGATCAAAGCTGCTGGCCGCACGGGTGATCCATCTCGACCCCTCGATGACCTGTTGGCGAAGGTTGAGCAAAAGGCACCGATGATCTTCAACAGTGTACGTCCCAAGGTCAATTCGCCTCAACAAAGGCACCGTGGGCAAATCGCGCTCAAAGCCGAGCCAAACTCTCAGCAGATGCTGTAAACACGCCTGTGCGTGAGGGTTCAAGTCAATGCCACCAGAACTGTCCGTTCCGGCCTCTGAGCGTTGCGCTCCTTCGATTAAGATCTCACCATCGTTCATTGTTTCACCACTGTTAGTTGCATGTAGGTCGTATTAAAACGGCCGCTTTCCGGAACAAAGCACAACACGGTTTGCCCCTCTTGAATGTCAACTTCGTCCGTCCTCAAGAATTCATCAATCATGATGAAGAGGGACGCAGCACCCGTGTTGCCGCGTGTGTAGAGGTTTGTCCACCACCGCTCTTCTGGTATGCCGACGCCAGCAGCGTCCAGCAAATCCAGGATTTTATCCCTAAAGTGGTGGCTTGAATAGTGACAAAGAAAGTGGTCCACTTCGAGCGGTTTTGAAACGCCTTCTTGCACCAATCGAAGGTACCCATCGACTCCCATTCGGAGGATGTTATCGAGCAATCGGACATCCTGCCGCAGCAATAAGGCGCCAGCGGTTTCGGCTTCTGCGTACGTCGAGTAGTCCTGCCAGGTACGCGCATCTTCAACCCGACCTGCCGATCCAACGCTCATGCAGGTTGGGAACGCATGAGCGTGGGAAAAGCCGCGAACCCAATCAATCCGGAGGCTCAACCCCTTCGGCGCTGGTTTGTTTTGCAACATTAACGCCCCAGCCCCATCGGACAACATCCATCGAAGGAATTCAGTGTTGAAATCGATTCTTTTTTCGGCGAAGGTGGAAGCAGTCGCTGCCTCATAGCGTTGTTTTTTCAACAAGCGGCTTGCCAATTCACTGGACACAACCAGTGCCGCTTCATGTTCTTCAAGACGGAGGCTGTTCCATGCGGCTTTGAGAGCCATCATCGATGAGGAACAGATGCCGTGAGTGGTTAAGATTTCAAGTTCAGCAAGGCCCAATTCAGCCTGCACCATGCTAGCCATTCCAGGTGCGGGGTGATCGCCTTGGGTGGTGGCAACAGCGAGTAGACCCACCTTTTCGCGCGCCACAAAAGCGCGGTCTAAGCATTGTGTGGCCGCCGCAGAAGCCATCTGTGTGTTGCTGTGTGTGGTCTTTTGATTTGCATCGATGGCGTAATGGCGGGTTTGAATTTTGTTTGCTTTTTGGATTTGAACCCTCAGCGAAGAAGGCTTACCATTCACGGCTCCGAGAACACCTTCGACCTCATCGACAGCAATCGGCGGACCGGGCAAGAACATCCCTGTGCTGGTGATGTAAACGCTCATTCAACCACCTCAGCAGCGATCTTTCGTTCATACATGTAGCATCGCCACCATTCTTGGAGGTACGGTCCAACAACGAAGATCCCCATTGTCGCCATGTAGAGGGCTGCGTAATTCCCGCTAGCCCCAAGGGGTTCAGTTCGCTGAGACAGACTAAAACCGCC
>DAPR01000075.1 GCA_002502605.1 Euryarchaeota archaeon UBA258 | reverse complement strand
TATGTTCACTCTCGCAACAGTTCGGACGACATGGAATCAGTCACGTCGAACAAGAAGCGCCGCTCCGAGCAAGCACATGCTTGTAGCAAGCAGGCCGATTGACGGAACTGATTCTGATTCACTTGAACTCGAACCTTCATTCCCGTCACATGCTGTACCTACGCCATCGCCATCGGCGTCTGCTTGATCGGGATTGGCAACAAATTGACAGTTGTCGATTGTATCTTCAATACCATCACCATCATCGTCTGCATCAGCGTTGTTTCCAATGCCGTCTCCATCGGTGTCGAGGGTTTCTAATGGGTCCAGTGGGAATGCATCATCAGTGTCGTTGAGTCCATCATTATCGTCATCAGCATCTGCGTTGTCTCCAATGTTATCTCCATCAGTATCTGCACTTTCGTTGCCATTGTAGGGGTATAGATCGTTCTCATTGCTCACACCATCGCCATCTAAATCAGAATCGCATTCATCCCCAACTCCATCACCATCGGTATCAGTTTGGTTTGGGTTAGAAACAGTAGGGCAATTGTCTTGATTGTTGTCAAATCCATCCACATCTTGATCATTTGTAAATGAAGGATATGCATTCATAATTTTGATTTCGTTAACAGGATCTGAGCCTTGTGAACCTCCGGTTTGAACTGCATCGATGTAATCAACTATTGAATACCCAGAGTGAACACTTCCGAACACTGTGTGCACTCCGTCAAGATGCGAAGGCGTTGAACCGGGAGAGACGATGAAAAATTGACTGCCACCAGTGTTTGAATTACTGGTTTTTGCCATTGAAAGGGTGTATGGAATATGCGTGAGATTGTTGGCTTCATCGGGAATTGTCCAAGACGAAGGTGTGCATGCACTATGGTTTGTTGAGGCTTGCCCGTTGCAGTAACCTTGCCAAGACGCAGCATGACCGCCAGTTCCATCACCGGTTGTGAAGTCACCAGATTGAATCATGAATCCCTGAATGACTCGGTGGAATGAAACGTTGTCATAACATCCCATTTCTGAAAGCAAAGCGAAATTGGAGGCGTGAACTGGGGCTGCTGAATGATTCAGATGAAGGGTAATGTTTCCAATATGTGTCAGTATTCCATTTTGTATTTCACTGATTTCCAAAACGACGTATTGATACTCACTGGTTGCCGATGTAGAACATCCATTCGATGTATAGAGCCCTTGGTGGATAGATACAGTAGAGGTATTGGTCGCACTGTTCACCGGTGGCAATGAATTGATTTCTTGGACCGAGGCCATGATAAAAGCTGAACTGTTGGTCAATTTACCAACACGTTCGAGGGACATTAGTGTGATGTTGACATCGAGTTCTTGATTCCCGCCGACATAGACATCTTCAGCCTGCACACCAAATTCCGAACTGCCTGATGAGAAAGAAATCCTCTCTTGATATGTTGTAGGATTACTGACTGTGCACACGACAACAATCGATTGGTTTGTGAGAGAATCTGTGAACTCATGGACGTTTTGATCGCATGTCATTGAGACTGCTGCGGTTGGTGCTTGAGCAGAGGTGAGGGGTACTGAAACAAGCAGAAGGGTGAGGCAAGCAAGTGCAGAGAGAACTCTGTTCATGAGGTTACCATCTGATGTGTGAGTATAATTCTTCGCCCGATGGACAAACTCTTTCCAGACGACATGGGTTTTGACTCACGACAGTTCGAACGACATGGCGTCAAGTTATACTGCAAAGCCAATCAACAGGGCACCAAGCAGCGCCCAACCCGTGAGCATTGATGCTCGGAACAGTGTGGTTTGGAAATCATCAAAGGCATTCATGCGCAAAACAACCCAGATGTTGATGATCGCCATCAGGCCTGCAGATGCAAGAAACCACAGCTCATCCATTGGGTCGCTGATGGCAAAGCATGCGAACCAGAGCAAGGTGAGTTGTACGGTGGTTCGAGTTGTGGCACGCTCATCGAAGGTTGACGGGAATGAACGAATGCCATGCTCACGGTCGTTTTCAACATCCATTCGAGCGTAATTGATGTCAAATGCCGCAATCCATAGCGCAACACCAATCGAGATCGGAAGAATGGTTGGCGCCCAAAGAAGGTCACTGCCTGTCGCAAGTTGGCCAGTGATGGCTCCCCAACCATGGACGTCAGCTGCGATGGCAACCCACGCCCCTGCAGGAGCAAGGCCCAAGCAGAGTCCAAGCCAGAAGTGGCACAGCCAAGTGTATCGCTTCATGTAGGGGTAGACAACGAAGGTGAGCACCGGTAACCAGGCCATCATCAAGGCGACTTGATTGAGCAGGCCTGCGCTGACCAACAGCAAGAGCAAGAAGGCTCCTGCAAGCCCCCATGCCGTGTTCAGGCTCATGGCGCCAGAGGCAAGGTGACGGTTCTTTGTGCGGGGGTTGGCAGCATCGATGTCACGGTCAATAATTCGGTTCAAGGCCATGGCAAGACCTCGAGCACCGACAGCGGCCAAGAGGATCCACAGCAAGTCGATGCCTGGGGCGATGTCAAACTGATCGATGGCGATGAAATAGCCAATCAGGACAAATGGAAGGGAGAACAACGTGTGCTCAATTTTGATGAACGATAGAACCTGCTTCGTGTCCATCAAGCCTTGCCTCCAAAGGAAAGATGCGGCGGCCATTGGTACTTAGCAAGTTCCGGGTGCTTTGCCACTTTTTCCAGTGTTTCTGGGCTGTGAAGGGTGATTGAGGGCCAACGGCGTACGCCGTGTTGCTCGGACGGAATGGGCGTCGTTGCATCCCAACAAAGGCGAGTTCGCTGTGAATCAAAGGTGAGGCCTCGGCCGACATCGAAGCGTGATGTGAGTTGCCAAAGCAAACGTCGACGGGCTTTTGCACAGTGGAGATCCATGTCGTTGTTGGTGAAAAAAAGCCACCGGAGTGAAGAATCCTTGTCCAATTGCCAAATTGAATTTCGCAATTGATTTATCTTGTCCCTACGCGCTTGTTCAGCATCGTCATTCGATTCGTCACAGCCGTCTTCTGGGGTGGGCGTGCCCTCAACATCCAACGTCACTACGATGATGCTTCCGCGGAGCATTCTTGCGTCGGCAACTCCGTCAAGTGCCTTCACCTCTTCAAAAGACTCGAACGATGGTGATTCGGCTTCACCTTGCCGCCACGCTGGAGTCTCTTGGCGGAATGAACCTTCCAAAGGTGGGTTTGGAGATCTGGGGTCGGCGGCTGCCAATGTTGTTGCGTCAATCAGAAGTTTGCTGTGCACGTTTTCATACGGGCTTGCGGCTTCAAGGGAGTCTGCAACCATTCCATCGAGAATGATGACATCTGTTGCAATATCCACTTTATCGTTGAGTGCGTCTAAAAGCGCTTCAAGGTCCTTGGGGTTTTGTTGCTCATCGATTGCGATCATGGTTTTCAAGAACATCATTTGCCCAGCGCCGAGCAACCCAACTGCTGTTTTACGTCCCTGGCGTGGATAGCGTTGTTTTGATGCAACAATGGCGAGGTTGTGAAACCCAGTTTCCATCGGGAGGTGCACGCTTTTGACGTCGCGGTGTTGGAAGTTTAACACGGGTGAAAATTGCCGACCAATCGCTTCGCCTAGGTGGCCGTCTTCCATGGGGGGTAAGCCAACAATCGTGGCCGCGAGCATCGCGTCCTTCCTGCATGTGATGGCCGTGACGTGCATGACCGGGTACTGGCCCGTGAGTGAATAAAAACCAAAGTGATCGCCAAATGGCCCTTCGAGTCGAGTTTCTCCGGGAATACAGTACCCCTCGATGACGATATCAGCCTCTGCAGGAACCATGAGATCTTGAGTCAGGGCTTTGGTAATAGGCAGGGACTTACGGCCAAGGATTCCAGCGAACTGGTATTCGCTCAGATTATCTGGCAGGGGTGAAATGGCCGAGAAAATAAGTTCGGGAGGACCCCCCATGCAAATGGCAACGGGCATTCGTACCTCCTTGCCCGACGCTTTGGCCGCCGCAGCGTGTTCAGCCCCGTGCTTGTGAATTTGCCAATGGAGCCCGATTTCCTTGGGCCCGAACACTTGGGCTCTGTACATCCCAAGATTGTGTTCTCCGCTCTTTGGGTCCTTGGTCACCACCAAGGGCAAGGTGACGAACGGTCCACCGTCTTTTGGCCAGGTTGTTGGAATTGGGAGTCGTGTCAAATCGGTCGGTAGGCGAACCCGCTGAGATTGACCTTTGCGTTTCTTCTTTGGCGGCATTGCAAGCGCATCCCGAAGCAACGGTAGGGCTTTCCACGGCTTTCTCATGTAGAGTCCAATGTCGGGTTTCATCATCGCAACCATTCGATCGCCAATTTCAGTTTCATGTGAGGCGCCCAATGCTCTCATGGTCCGGTCTTGATCGCCAAAGAGGTTCATTGCCAGCGGAATGTTGCTGATGGTGCCGTCGGGAAGCCGTGGTTGTTCAAAAACGACGGCTGGGCCGTCGTTCTTTACGAGAAGATCGGCAATTGCACCGGCCTCAAATTGGACATCGACCGGCCGGCTGATGCGCAGCACCTCGCCACGTTGCTCGAGATGCTCAAGCCACCGCCTCGATGTCTTCCACGCCACACCCCTGCGTGGTACAGCCTTCATTTGAACCGTCGTATTTTTCCGAAGCTTATCCGTCACGAAAAGTTAGAGAAGGATACATGCATTGATAGGCACATCGCCGTAGTCATACCTATGTCGAAGTGGTTCCTGTGTTTGCTTTGCATCACGCTCATTGCAGCACCAGCGTCTGCCTCCACTAACGAATCGGATGTGATTGTGACCGTTGATAGCACCAGCCTAAGGTTCAGTCCTTCCGAGGTGACAGTCACAGAAGGCCAAGCTGTTCGATTCATGTGGAGCGGACAGGCGCTCCCTCACAATGCCGTCGCTGACGACGGGCTTTTTGACTCTGGAGAACCCGATCGCAACGTCGATTATCGATTTGTGTTCGAAATTGGAACAGCGGGCGTGCACACTTTCGTGTGTGAACCCCATGCAAGCGTTGGCATGGTTGGAAGCATCACTGTGAACGCTGCCCCGGTTGTGGAAGTCGAGGAAGAGGAAGAAGCGCCGGTGGAAAACACTCCGGCACTCTCGATGGTCTCCGGGCTTCTCATGACTGCACTCGCCGCTGCCTGTGTTGGTCGAAATGATGACGATGAGCAAACGGTATGACCGTTTCCTTCAAGGGCTTCCCCCGTCACAAACCCTTCATGGGCGAAGCCTCCCAACACTGTGATGTCCTCATTATCGGAGCAGGACCGGGTGGCGGTTCAGCCGCTTTACACGCTGCTCGTGCTGGATTGAAGACGATCATTGTTGAAGCAGACCCCGAGGTCGGAACCCCAGTCCACTGCGGGGAATGCCTCAGTCATGTTGCTGTTCAAAACCTAGACCTCGAAATCCCTGACGAGGTCAAAGCCCTCGATGTGACTGGAATCCGTGTAATTTTCCCTGATGGAACAAAGAAACTGGTCACAGAGCCCGGTTATGTTCTTGAAAAGCATCTTTTCGAGCGATGGCTGTGCGATGAGGCGTGCAATCAAGGAGCGGAACTTCTTCTCCATCACCGAGTCACTTCAATGGAGCGTATTTTCAATAGCGAAAATAAATTCTCCAATTGGAAAATTGATGGTCGAGGAGACGGCTTTCCAATCGAATGCAAAGCAGTGATCGATGCATCTGGAGTTGCTGGTGCGGCAACCAAACTGCTTGACATGGGTACGGAAGTGGAAGTAATTGCAGGCTTCCAGTATGAGATGTTAGACGTTCCAAACGACGGATACCTTGACTTTTACTTGTGGCCAGAATACTCACCGCACGGCTATGTGTGGATGATCCCAAAGAAGGGCGGTCGAGCGAACGTCGGCCTCGTCACAACCGACAAAAAAGGGGCAATCAAGTACCTCAATTCATTCATCCAAGACACCTACCTCGATGGAAAACCAACGGTGAACCCCCCTTGGCGGGCTGAAGGCATCAAGGTTCGTCCTTTTGGAGGGACCATTCCAATTTCCGGACCTCGTTCACGTACCGTAGCAGACGGAGTGATCCTTGTGGGTGATGCAGCAGGCTTTACCTCGCCTTTGTTCGAAGGTGGCTCTCATCTTGCTTTGTGGTCAGGTCGCCAAGCAGCTCAAACGATTGCCAAGGCGATCGCCGAAAACGACCTTTCCGAAGATCGGCTCAAAACTTACGAGAAGGCTTGGAAAGGTAAATTCCCTCCCTATCACAAAATTCTGAAAGGGAAGACTGCGCTGTACGATCTTACGGATGAGCAGATGTCGATTATGGCTCATTGCCTGCCGGAAGAACTGGGCAACATGACTCCGTTGCAAAAGGCAGGCATTGTGTTGAAAATCATGGTGAGAAAACCCATTTTGTTGACAAAGCGGGTGATTCCCATCTTGCTTTCATTTGGCTATTCCAGGGCCAAATATTTTGGGTGGTAATCCGACCCTTACTCAGCAATGTCCTTGAAGGATGCCCTGTGGTAGCGGACCATGTGGGGTGCAACTCTATGGCTGGCAATTCTTGCCGCTGCTGTCTTGCTGTTCAGGCCCCACCTGCACAAGCAATCAAAACTTGGTTCCCTCATCCTTCACGGATTGATGGTTCTTCCATTTTTAGCCCTTGCTAGCCGGTTTTTGGTCAATGACACCTCCATTCACCATGTGGTCGCCTATGGCGGTGCTGCTTTACCGCTGAAGTACCGATTTGCTGCCACCTGGGCAGCCCGCGAAGGTCCCTTGCTCCTCTGGGTTGGCTGGATGGCGCTCTTGGCTTGGATCTGGCATCGGCCTATGAACGGGGAAAACGAGGCGACCCATGCCCTTCGGTTGAGGTTTATCCACGGGTTCAATTTGTTGTTGCTTCTCAATGCACAGACCCTTAATCCCTTCAAGGAAGCATCACCATTCTTTGTTGGCAAGGGCTTGAATGAACTCCTTCAGACCGATCTCATGGTGATTCACCCCCCGTTGATCTTCCTTGCGTACTCCTTTTGCCTCCACGCTGCAGCAATTGCCCTTGCTTCGATGTTTGAAGACTCCAGCGGCATCAAGAAAAGAATGCTTACCGCCGTACGCCCCGGCTTATTTGTCGCTACACTTGGCATTGGGTTGGGGGGGTTGTGGGCTTACCTCATTCTCGATTGGGGTGGATATTGGGCCTGGGACCCTGTCGAAACGGGTTCTTTCTTGCCTTGGTTAGCGCTTGTGCTCCTCGCCCACATGCGCACCAAACCGGGCGTGACAAGCGACAGCGCTTGGATTGGTGGCGGTTTGGCTGCAGGAGGACTTGCTCTTTTTGCCACGCTTGTCACGAGGGCAGGTGGAGTTTGGGCTTCATCGGTTCATACCTTCGTGTCAGCTGAAGATGGAACTGCTCCAACAGATGCCTTTTCACGAATGGTGTTGCTCAAGGAAGACACCTTTGCTGGCGTTGAAGTCATGACTTACATGCTTCTTTTGTTTTTGATCATAGGCGCATGGGTTCAACATCAGAGGGTTCAATCTTCCACCGATGCTTCAATGCCTCGTCCCTGGGTCTTCGCGCTGCCCTTCATCGGCGCGACACTAGCGGTTTTGGGAGGCTTTGGTGGCAGTGAATCAGTTCTGCTTGGAGCCGATGTGTACTCAATTGTGCCAAGCCTCGCTTTCCCGTTGGTCCTTCTGCTTCCTTTGACGCTTGACGTGCTTTCCCACAAGCGCAAGATGGTGATTTCAGAAGACGGGTGGAGTTACCAAACTGCGATTGGAAAGACTGGTTTATTTTCCCTTGGAAGCACTTACACGGCCCTCGGCGTGGTCTTCATTTTCTTCTTCGCACTCACTTTGCTCTCCGCAAATGTGTTTTTCTCGGCCTTGGCATTGATGTTCTTCACACCTCTCTTTTACGCTCCAAACGCAATGAAAGCGTGGCCTTGGGCTGCAGCAGGTGTGATGTTGGCCCTTGCTGGGGCGTGGGCGGAATTGGTTTCTATCCTGACGGCGGGTGTCACAATGTTGCTGTTCGTCGCCCCTTGGTTGTTCAATCCCGAGGAAGAAGAAGCTCAATCTTCAGGCTCGTTGTTTGATCGCCGGAATCAGATGCAGATTGCATTGTGGGCGGCAGTGGTCTTGGTGGGATTGTATCTTATTCTCACACTGGTGCTCCTCATCGCAAGCATTGATGCGGTCAATTTTGATGCACATGAAGTCTATGGCGCTCCATTCGTCCTTGCTTTTGCTGCTGCACTGGCTTTCTACACTGGAAGGAAAGGCGACTCACAACGCAACGCATGGCTTGTCTTGGGCACGCTTGCTCTGTCCTTCCTTTTCGCTCTGTGGCAACCGGCAGCGTTTGGCATGGACTCCAGTACGGTTGTTTCTTCATTCCTTGTCCGTGGGACCCTTGCGTGGTTGATGCTTCCGATGCTCTTCTTGGTTGCCTTACCGGTGGCTCGAGAGGCTCTGGTGGTCCAGCGCAAATCGGCAGGAAAACAGGCCTTATGGCGCAGGATTCCATTTGGTGCTCACCTTGTGCACCTTGGCCTCGTGTTGTTGTTGATCGGCCACGTGTACACCACGGTCTTGGTTGATCGGGGTGATGCAAGTCATCGCATCACGATGCTCCGTGATGAGCCTGTAATCGACGGCAATTATGCCTATGAATTCACAGGACTTGTCTTTGAATCGAATGAGCTTGAAGTCGGTGATGGGTATGTCGGCGTTCAAATCACGGTCTA
>DAPR01000012.1:4740-14190 GCA_002502605.1 Euryarchaeota archaeon UBA258 | reverse complement strand
ATTGCAGGCAATAGGAACACCAGCAATGGTAATTTCGAACTGACCCACACTTCTTCGACTCCAGCCTCGGCTAAGGCTTGAACTGAGCCTTCCAATGCCTCACGAGAAGGCGTCGTTCGTGGTGCCCGTGTTCTGTGATGGATGCCAGTGGTTCCGTCCGGTAATTCGATGAGGGTGGTCAGCAACCAAACGTGCCTTTGGAGAACCTGGTCCAAATTTATCTTCGATGCGTGCCAAGCAAGACGAAGATCACCAAGACGGTTGATGTTTCTTGACGCAATGTTTCGGACGAACAGAATGAAAGGAATGACGAGGAAACTCAAACCACCCCACATGAGCAACGCAAGACTTGGTGGTAAAGCCACTAAGGCGGCGGATGTAGCATCGTTAAGGGAAAGGGGAACTGTCGACCAGTTAGGAATCAATATGGCGACCCACATCAGGGCCTTTGCATCAGCTCCACCGTGAAGCAGTCTGAACCGCCACGCGGCATCAATGATCAGAATGACAAACAGCACCGAGAGGGTTTTCCACCAAAGTGAACCAAGTTGATCTGCATCACCGAGCATCACATCCAGTGGATTTGTGGATTGATATTCAAGAGCACCCATCAACAACCCAACAGCGCTCACAGCGTACCAAACAAACACAATTAGGTCAATTCTCGAACCAGCACGCGCATCACTGATTGAGGGACGACCGATGACAGCCCCGCTTGCGTATGCCACGGCTGCTGAGGCGGTGAGGTAAATGGTCCAATCTGCACCTTGGGCCATGAGGTCGAGGGCCCACAAAAACAGCGCTGGCTTGATCCAAACCATCCAATGCTCGTTTGCCACTTTCCGTTCCTTGTGGTCCATCCATGCAGCCCAACCCATTCCGAGGGTCAATGCGAAGATTCTCGACCACCCAAGGATGTCGTTTTCGCTGATGTCCATGGTGTGCGGGGGCCGGCAATCAACTTAAAGACGGCCTACACACAGCAACAGGTAGCGACCAAAGGGGCTGTAATTATGGACATCGAAACTCGTCTTCAACAAGTAGCCACAGTCATCAACCAAATTGATGACCCAAAAGTCCCACGAAACATTCGCCGTCAAGCCAAGGAAGCCTGTGAAAATTGGTTGCTCAACAAGGCTAAGAAACTCGATGTTCGCATCGCAATGGCCCAATCCAAGTTGGAAGAATTGTATGAGGACCCCAACATTCCACCGGAATTTGGAACCCTAATCTTGATGATCAACACCGAGTTGGAAAAAATCCTAACTGAAGTTCTGTGATTACTCTTCCTCTTCAATAGCAACCAACATTCGTTGGAGCAGTGGTTTCGTTTCCTTGCTTAGTTTTCCTTCATGCAACGTCGAAGTCACTTCAGCAGCAAGATCTTGGTGGTTCTGGAGAGCGTCTGCAACCTCGGAAATCAAATCCAATTGATCGTCAGTAATCCGGTTTCTTCGCAACACCCGCTGAATGGCAATGCGGCCGGAGATCAAACGAATCTCCCTGTCTGAATAGCCAAGCACTTCTTGCAATTGGCTCAATGATTGAGTCTCAAAGGACGATAGCCGTCCGTCCTTCATGGCTTCTTCCCAAGCCTCATCAATCGAAGGTGCTCGTTCTGACAGAAGGATTGAGATTGGGCGGGTCGCCTCTATGTTCTCAAGAACAATCTTGACAATGACTGCAAATGGTACTGCCAAAATCATCCCAAGAATACCCCATCCAGCAAAGGAAATCGCCGTCACGAGAAGCAGAACCACAGGTGACAAGTCAAGGGCCCGACCAGCCCAGCGGGTCTCAATGATTTGACCCCACAGTTGTTGGTTGGTGAGCAGCAAAAGAATCAGCAGAAGAAGCGACATTGGTTCGAGGAGAATCAAACCAAGGATGATTGGTGGGAGGGTTGCGATAAGAGAACCAATGTAGGGCACATAGTTCAATAAAAAGGTGAGAAGAGCCCAAGTGAACCACAAATCGATGCCAAAAACAAGCATAACGATCCCAGCACAGACTGCTGTTCCTAAACCAACACCTGTTTTGACAATGATGTAAGTGTTGACGCTCGCTTCAATCTTGGTGCGAACAATTTGTACCTTTTGACTGGCTCCACCAGGCCAAGCGCGTTCAATTCGCCCGGGCAACAAACTGGCTTCGAAGATGATGAAAATTAAGAAAAACATCACGGTGACACTGGTCGCAAGAAGAGAACCTACGCCCGCTAACATGCCCACAGCAACATCAGAAAGTTGCTCATCATTTTCCATCACACCCCAAGAGGCGAGGTCCTCGACAAGGCTGTTGTTCATCGCAGCTTCATCTTCAAATGCAATGGAGATGAGTGGTGTGCTTTTCAGGTCGTGCCAACGCTCCTCAAGGAGATCATTGTAATCCTCCATTTTCGCCTCATCAGAGAGCACATCAGATGCCTGATAATATGCGAAAAAAGCGGCGGATGAGACAACCAGCATGGTCAACAGCACCATGGTGAGGTAGGACAAAATGACAGGGAAGCCGTTGGTAGAGAGGTAGTCAGAGCCGGGTTTCAAGACAAAGTAGATGCCTAAAGCGATGAAAAAAGGCTGAAGAACACCTTTGAGTAAAATCAACCAGACAACTGCTAAGCTGATGATGATCAGTGCATGAGCGAATGTCGAAACGCGACGATTGAAACGCCCAGAGTCCCAAGCCGTGTTCACCTGTTCCATGATTCAAGGGGACAATATTACCATTTGAAGATGATGTCGGTTACTCTTCTGCAAACGATGGTTCCGAACTTTGATTTGATTCGTCTTGAGGGAGGAGTGGTAGGCGCAAGGACATCATGCCTGCTAAGATCATCAAGACACCACACAAATGGAATGCAGTGTGGTAATCTAAAGGCCAGTCTCTTGCATCAGTGTAGACCCAAACAAAGCCTCCAGTGAGTGGTCCAATGATCCTTGCAAAGGCACCGACTGATTCTTGAGCACCCATCACAACACCCAACTCATAGCCTTCGGATTTTGCAATACGGGTCAGGAACGAGGAGGAGGAGGGCTGGAACAAACCGTTGCCAATCGAAATCAGCGTACCCACGATCAAGATGTGCAACCATCGGTGTTCAAACTCAGTGTATGGAATCAAAACAAGTCCCAGCCCGGTGATGGCGATGGCAATGGGAATGAGCCGACGGGTGCCCAGACGACGGGAAAGGGGTCCGATGAGGAACCCTTGAGTAAGAATACCCGTGATTCCAATCATAGCAAAAACACGTCCGTTGTCTGCCTCGCTAAACGCCAGACCACCATCAGTTGGTGACATTTGAGTGTAGAGAATGAAGACGGCGTGCATGATTGTAAACCCGAAAATGAACAGCATTGAGACCCAAATAACGACGGAGACACTTCCCGAGCGGAGCATGGACGAGGTGTTCTTCATTGTTTGAATCATGCCACCGGTCCAGGAGGTGCGCTCACTCTTTGTTCGTCGCTCAAGAGGCAGCGACTCCGGAAGGTTCCGAATGGCAACGAGCAGTGAAAGAATCGACAATAAACTGGCCACTGCACACGGTAAAAGGTAAGGGTTAGCGTCAAAGATGGTCCCGGTAAAGACCTCCCATCTGCTCGCAGGGTCTGAAAGTTCGCCGCCGATGAATGGGCCAAATGTGAACCCCAAACCGAATGCTGCCCCAATGAGCCCCATTCGTGTGGCAAGTTGTTGCGGAGTGCTCACATCACCAATGTAGGCCCGAGCTACAGCAAGATTACCGTTGAAAACGCCTGCTAAGAAGCGAGCCGCGAGAGCGATCAGCAATGTGTTGGCAAGGCCAAACATCGTGAAAAAGACGGTGTTGCCAACCAAACCCACCATCAGGACCGGGCGACGCCCTATTCTGTCTGAAAGGGAGCCCCAAAAGGGGGAAAAAAGGAATTGGGCTGCTGAGTAAGAAGTCATAAGGACACCCACCCAGATGCCGATGCTGGCTTCTTGACTTGCAGGAGTGAGATCTTCAACCAAATAGGTCAGGAAAGGGATGACGATTCCAAAACCAATCATGTCGATAACGGTGACCAAAAAGAGGACCAAAAGGGCACCCTTGCTGGCGTCGACAACCGGAAGTGGTGCATCTTCCTTCGTGTCCATGCGTTCACCGAATCAAGGGGTCTTCTTGTACCCAACGCCTATGTCCATCAAGAGGCGTCGTCTTGCTAGCGTGCTCAAGCGGATTGAACCTTGCTTGGAAGAGGAGTCAGACGGTCGATGACAGCACCCAACCGTTCGACCAATCCTGCCTTTTCTGCATGCTTGATGAGTGCAAATTCCATGACTTCATCGAGTGTATCAACTGGGACCACCTCGACCATGGCTTCGTATTTTTCATCCAAGAGGACGTCTTGCATGTTTGCACGTGGAATGACGACGGTTTTGATGCCCGAGCGAGCTGCTGCTTCGATTTTAGCGGTAACACCGCCAATTGGCAGAACTTCACCACGAACCGACAGAGAACCCGTCATGGCCAAATCTTGACGAATTGGGATGCTTTCGAGAGCGGAAATGATTGCTGTTGCGATGGTGATGGAAGCGGAGTCGCCATCCACCCCATGGGTATCCACGAATTGGATGTGGATGTCATAATCAGAGATGTCCTTCCCAGTCAGTTTCTTAATCACAGCACTCACGTTTGTGACGCTTTCTTTAGCGAGGTCAGAAAGACCACCTGTAGCGTGAATTTTCCCACCACCGCCTTGAGACGGAGTGACAAGTGCTTCGACGGGCAACATGATCCCGCTGAAATCCGACAAGCCAGAATTAGCTCCGAGGACCGCAAGTCCGTTCACTCGTCCGATTCGCTCACCGGAATTAACGACCAATGCGTAATCTTGACGGCGCTCAATCATTCGGTCTGCCACCTGTTGTTCAAGCGGCTTAGCGATGTTACGGGCGCCAAGGACGTGTGCTGCAGTGGTAAGAGGTGCGCCCTCTTCCATGGCAAGATCTCCCGCAATCCGAACCAATCCTCCGAGTTCACGCAGGCGCAGGGAGAGCTTGCCTCGTCGACCTGCTCTGCGTTGGGCTTCGCGTAGAATGATAGCGACCGCACTCTTTTCAAAATGAGGTATTTCGCGAGAAGTGCCCATGTCTCGGCGGACTTCTTGGGCAATGAAGCGAATCAAGCGCCTTCGGTTTCGTGCGGTGTCAGGCATTTCTGAGTTGACATAAACTTCGTATCCATAGCCACGGATACGGCTTCGTAGCGCTGGGTGCATCCCTTGTATTGCATCGAGGTTTCCAGCAGCGATCAAGATGAAGTCGCATGGCACAGGTTCTGTCTTCGTCAATGCACCCGAAGAGCGTTCTGAGCGTCCTGAGATAGGGAAGGCTCGCTCTTGCATTGCAGTCAACAAGGCTTGTTGCTCCTCAAGACGAAGAAGGTTGACCTCGTCGATGTAAAGCACGCCTTTGTGAGCACGGTGGATCGCACCTGGCTCGACACGATCGTGCGCAGGTGTTTCCATTCCACCTGACTGGAATGGATCGTGGCGAACATCACCGAGAAGGGACCCTGAAAGGGTAGCTGTTGCATCGACGAACGGTGGAGGGGATGAATTTTCATGCTTCACGAGCACCTTGGGAATTCGGCTCTCGTCTCCAGAACTCAATCGTCCCCGGATGAACATGTAGCCGAACATAAGCAAGAAACCACCAAACAGCAGGGTGATGATATCACCTGATTGAAGCGTGGCGATGAGAATGAGGAAACCGACGGCTGCAAATGCAATCAAGAGCATTTTTTGGGAGCGTTCTCGCTGAGTGCGCATTGATTCCTTTTGCAACTTGACGATTCGGTCGCCTCGGCCTGCAGGAACGGAACGGACGCGGGGTTCATTCTCATCGTCTTCGTTTGGATACACGAGAAGGTCTTCAAGCGCATCCTTGGGGAGCAAATCGGTCATTGAGCGGGCAAGCATGGATTTCCCAGTACCTGGATCGCCGATCATAAGCATGTGGCGGCGTTGTTCTGCGGCTTTTTTGATCACCACTGAACCCGCTTCTTGGCCGATGACTTGGTCCACTAAGCGGTCTGGAATTGGAACGTCTTCGGTCGAATCAAAATTGACGGATTGAATCCACTCGTCAACGCTGAGTGACATGACATCGTCGGCGTCTGTTGACGGTTCGGGGGCCCACACGGTCACCTCGGTTTTGTCCACCTCTGAAGCTGTTTTTTCGACAGCAACAGTGGCCTCTTCCGCCGCCTCGACGGGAGCAACGACGTCGTCAGTCTCTTCGGTCACAGTATGGCCTCCACGCTACTCCCCTTTATGGGTTTACAATCCACCATGTATGAAGATGATGGGGTGATTCGACTCAACGTTGGTCGTCGAGGTATTGCTGTCCATAGTAGACCCATTGCTCCATTGTCCATCCAACAGGCAGTCCTGTTGCTGGCAATGGTGGTCCTGCTGATGGTGCTTGAGGCACGATCGGTGCTGGTGCTTGGAACAATTCCTGGGCTCCACCGTACATCGAGTTAGCGACCATATCGTTAGCGGGTACGGTGCCTGCATTCCATGCAACATCTTCCTGCTCGCGCCCACCCCGAGTCATCATGAGACCGATGAGAAGGGCCGCAATGACCACGCCAATGACGACAAATGCAATGGTTTCGATTGGGAGGGTTTCCCCTGTTTCAGCTACGGCTGCACCCGAGTTACCGTCGGTCGGGCATTGAGCCCGTGGATCATCACAAGCAAGGTCGAGATTTGCTTTGACCTCAACAAGGTCTGCCTCGAGTTCGGTTGTGTCTCCGTTTGATTCCGAAATTGCACCTTCGAGAGATGCTTTTGTGGCCAGGAGGTTCACGATGTGATTCGATAGCGCATCATCCGTCATCTCTTCTGGCGTTGGTGCGTTCTCAGTGATGTCCCACTTGACCTTTGAGAGGGTCTTGTAATCCTCACCATCGTCAGCGGTACCCATCAATTCAACTTCGTAGTAATCACGGTCTCGTGCTCCATCTGCACGGGCAGATTGCCCTTCGAAGACCAAGGACGGCATATCGAGTTCATTGGTCCAGCCTGTGTTGGATTGGGTCACATCCATCTCAAAACTGAGCAACCCATCACAGGTACCAGTTAGGGTGTTGCAGACGTTCCAGGTCGCATACAGGTAGGTAAACACGGGAGCGTTGTCGGTCAGGGTCATTGTAATGATTGGAGTTTGCCCGATGTAAGCGTTTGACATGTCCGCAAAGATGTGACCGGTTCCATCGTCAACCAGTGCGAGTTCAAGAGGAAGCGCATCGTAGATTTCGATGTTCATCGTGTAGGTGTTGGTGTCATACTTGTCCATGACTTCGATCGAAACAGTTTGTAAACCAACTTTTTCGAACTGAATCGTAAGCAGACCCGTGAGCAAATTGTACCGGGCAGCCCCAGCTTCGGATGGTGTCACCGTGACAAAGGCCTCAGAAGCAGGATCGTCAATGTCTGTGATTCGAGAGACTAAGTCGACAACCATCTCTTCGTTTCGCTTGAGTTTGATGGATTCAAGTCCCTCCATATCGACACGAGGTGCATCGTTTTCAGGGTTGATTTGAACCATCATGGTCTGTTCTGAGATTTGTTCACCATCGCTCGCACGAAGGGTTACAATCGACTGGCCGTTGACATCGTCATCCAAAGTCTCGAAGCCGAGTGCGTAGCCGTCAAGGGTGAACTCAATCACATCTGGGTTGGAGCTGCTCACCATCGACACGGCGAGGGTGTTTGCATTCACCGATTGGCCGGTGTCGTCAGTGTCGGAAAGGAATGGAAGCAAATCAATAAGACCGCTGCCACCTTCATCGATGGTTTGAGTTGGAAGGCCTTCCCAGCGAGGTTGTCCGTTCTCGAGGATGTTAAACAAGAGGGTCCCATACGGCAATTCACCGGTTTGAGAATAATCTCCACCATCATCGACTCGGATTTCGATGCCTTGTTGTCCGAGAGGGCATCCATTGATTTCGCTCCATGCAAAGTTGACTTCGAGTTCTGCAGATGCGGCATGCCATGCGATGAACGCAGGGCTGTCCGAGGTAATGACAAGGTCCTCTAGAGGGGTTTCAGGATCCGAAACGTGAGGGGTCATATCGACTTTACTGGTGATGTCGCACAGAACCGAAGGGATCGGTTCAGCGACAATGGATGGAATCCCATTTGCAAGTTCAAAGGCATCTGCGGTCACACTCCATGCGCTGGTTTGGCTTCGTGAATCAACAGTTTGTGAGCGGATGTCATACCAGCCAGAGGTCATGTCCATTGATGGACTGAGGAGGTATTCCCGACCTTCGCTTGCTGAGCCGGGATACAAGATCATTTCACCACCAGAGACGATGGCATTCGACCATTGGTTTTGGCTGCTCGGTGAGACTTCAATGTTGAACGACATGCTTTCAATCGTGTCAACATTGTCGTCTGCATCACCCTTTGCAAGGATGTTGAATTGGGTGCCTCGTGCAATGACATTCGAGCCTTCGACCTGGGCCTTCATGGCCAAGGGGGGCCGGTCATGGTCAAGTTCCGTCTGAGCGACGTTGTTTGCGCTTTGGGTTTCATCGACCAATCCGGTCAATCGAACACCGAAGGTTGTTTTCCAACCATTGCTTGGAAGGACCGATGTGTCAAAGGAAACCGAAGCAGGCTGAGATGCGCCCATTGCGAGGTTGTTGAGAGAGACCGTATCGATGGTAACTTCGTTGACGCCGTTCTTGTAGAAGAATTCAATTGTACCACCTGCGGTGTAATCAAGGTCGCCAACATTGCTGATGCTCGAGGAGAGTGTGAGTGTGTCACCGATCACATAAGCTGAGCCGCCTTCTGGATTTGTGGCGGTGAGTGGCCCTGGGGTCAGGTCCATCTTTGGACCCATTGTGGAATCAATAGCGTGGTATACGTGGGCAGAACTGCCGCCAAGGGACACTTGATTGCCAGACATGAGCACACCAATGACGACCGCCTTGTTGATACCACCTGGGACCACTGAGGTTGGAATACTGCTCCAAGTCTCGGATTGGGAGGTGGATGTTGGTGTTACGCTGATGAAAGACGATCCTGTACCTGCGTTCTTTGATTTGTAGGTGTCACCAGCAGTGAGCCAAGCCATCCAGCAGTTGTAGCCGTGGGGAATACCCGAACTGTAGGTGTACCCTGTGCAGTCTTTGTCAACGAGGGCTGCATACAATTTCATGTTGCTTGCTGGCGATGCAGATCCGGAGTATCGGTAAGAAATATCGACATCATAGGTTCCACCGCTTTGGGAGATTGATGCAGACATTCCGTAATCGTTGACGGTTGAAGCCATTCCTCCACCGGAGGAGAAGAGGGTGTCGTAGGTGTCATAATTGGCTGATGCACCACTTTGGCCTTTGTCGGTTCGGTCACCGAAATAGGCATCGGGTGCTCCACCGGTGGACCAAGCCCAGTTGTATGG
>DAPR01000012.1:0-4729 GCA_002502605.1 Euryarchaeota archaeon UBA258 | reverse complement strand
GCGACGTTTCCAGCACGTGCGGTGTCTGTGTCGCCATAGGATGCGGACATGTAGGTAATGTACACGTACTCATCCGGGTGAAGTTGCTTGACTGCGTGATGAGCGTCAGAACCTCCACCTGTCTTCGAGCAGTGCCCACAATTGTCAGATGAGATGTATTGGCCGAACACGACGTGTCCAGGGCTTGTTGCGGAACTTGCTTGGTTCACAGCAGCAGGTTCTTCAAGAATCAAATCTGATGAAACTGAGTTCATTTCTGCAGTAAATCCTGTAAGAACACTTCCTACGAACAGAGTTACGATGGTTAGAGCAAGAAGGCGAGCGGGCATCTTCATGTTTCCTTCACATCCTAGTTGGTATTTTAACCAACCCCTTTCCCGACTGCGCATCTAAATTTACAAACGGGGCACTGGGCTACAATGTGATTATAATAAGCACAAATGTATAATTTTCGCTGGAACCTAAACAAAAGAACATCTTGGTCCACGAAGGATTGAAACCGAGCGTCGGTTGGCATCGCTTATGGTCAACGATGCGTGGGCAGTTCTGGTCGAAGCAGAAGGGAAAGTCCATGTTGTGGAAATGTCAGCTGGGGTTCGCAAAGTCAAAGGTTTGGGTGTTTTTGATCCTGTTGATACAATCGGGAGCGCACCCTATGGTACCGTCATCACCCTTGGCCAAAAGCAATTGACGAGAATGCCGCCCCGCCTCCCCGAACTTTCCAGAGGAATGCTCCGAAGGGCACAAACCATCAGTGCCAAAGACGCTGGCTACTTTATCGCAAAACTTGGAATTGGATCCGGCGACCGTGTCCTAGAAGCAGGACTAGGCAGTGCAGGCCTCTCGATGCACATTGCGAGGTCACTTGGAGGAAGTGGAACTCATGTCACTGTAGAACCACGATCAGAACACGCCGATGTTGGCCTAAAAAACATGGATCGTGCACGAGCATCTTGGCATGAATTCCCCAGCCACCATCACGTTCACGGAGCCATTGAAGAGGTGGTTGATGAAATTCGCTCTCATTCAGAGTTTTTTGATGCAATCATTCTCGATTTGCCTCAACACCCCACTGCAATTGACGCTGTCGCCTCGCTGCTTGCCGTCGGCGGGCGTATGGCGTGTTATTGCCCCGTGACCAGCCAAGTTGAATTGGCATGGGAAGCTGCTGAAGGCGCTGGCCTCACCGTAGAATGGGCTGGAGAACTCATGGAGCGCCAATGGGGCAAGGCATCGAAAGGTGGTATGCGACCAGTCAACGGGCCATTCGGCCACACTGCCTTTTTGCTCATTGCTCAGAGAACTTCAACCGAATAAGATTCATTCAATCACGCGGATCGTAGTTTGACACTTTGGACATGTAAAGCGGAATGGTGCCACGCTGCTTCGAGGCACACCAAGTCGAGCGTCACATGATGGGCAACTGACCTTGCCATCTTCCATTCGACACTCGTTGTACCCTAAGGTTGCTGGTTCAGGTTCCGAGGCTTCTTCAACGACTTCGTCATCCTGGTCCTCTGATTCAACCTCCACTTCGCCCCGACGTGAGCGTTGGATGTACATCACGCTAAGAAGAAGCAGGGAAAAGACCCAACCACCGATCAATGCGTTCAATGTTGAATTCTGATCCAATTGGAATCCAAGCGGCAGGGTTACGCCTTGTGGTGCTTGGGCAGGACCGGCAACTTCCACAGCAAAATTTGGAGATTGGTCAGAAGAAGTGGTTGTCGTAGCATCGATGGTGTAAGTGACCTTGATGAATAAGTCAGCATCCTCTTCATTTTGAACGTTCGAAGTAAGGGTTAATTCAAAGTCAACGCTTGCAAACGGTGCGAGCACAAAGGCCGATGTGCTTGCATTGTCAACATACCTTGACCATTCCCCTAAGAGCATGGCTGAACCTTCACCAGCGAAATCCAAAGATCCCGACACTTGGGTGTTGGCGAGGTTTTCAACCGTTACAACGAGAGTCGTACCGCCTGAATAGGGTACGGCGTATGAGGCGAGATCGGTTGTGACTTGAAGGACATTACTTGCATCCCATGACGGTTCAACAGAGTAAATTTCAGTGTAGGTTGCAACATACTCGCTGCGGGCCGAACTGGTGACTCTGAAGAGCAATTCCCCAAGCCCAGATTGTGCAGTGTCTTCAATGACACACGACCATGGAATTGCGGAAGACGAAGCACCTGCTTCGAGGTTGAATTGAGCCGTCACACCACAATCCAAACCAACGGTGGTCAGCAGAAGTTGGTCTTGGCCCGTCCCGCTGTTCTGAACCACAACTGTGCCGCGAATGCTTGATCCAGGCTTGGCTTCATCATCATCAGCAATGACGGTAATGGTCGCTCCAGCAATCTGTGGACGTACCGTCAAGTTGACGTGATGCTCTGCATTTTCATCGGTACCAGAACTTGCGAGAAGAGCCACTGTGATTCCGTTGGAAGTGGCACCAGTGGAAATTTCACGAACAGACAATTCAACGGTTGCCGTTTCTCCTGCTCCAACCGTGACCGAGGTCGTGGAGAGCGTGAATGAAAACCAATCGGATTGTGAGGCATCAACGATGCTGAGTTGGTAAATGTCCGTGGAAGTGCCGAGGTTGGTGACATCAAAGGTGGCACTTGCATTGTTGGCTGGGCCTGCGACCATATCGCTCGAGGTGGTGGAAACAAGCACTGCAAACCGGTCTTGGATTTGCAAATCAATGCTTGTTGTTGCCGAGGCCCCTGAACCACCAAAGCCTATCGTGAGTGGATGCGTCCCCGGATCTGCATTGTTCGCTAAAGAAAGATTGAGGTGAACTTGAGCGGTTTCACCAACGGTCAGCGACAGCGATGTGTGGCTGATTTCCGCTTGGACTGAAGCCGGTAGCCCGGAAAGAGAAGCCACCAAAGAAACGTTTCCTGTACCAGTATTGGTCACAGTCAAGACGGTGCTGCTTGTGGAACCTGGCTGCATCAAAATTCGACCATCCAGAGGCCCTGCCAACTCGATTTGTGCCGTTGGCAAGACTTCAATTTCCACAGATGTGGTTGAAGTTTGATCTCCACGGATGACCTCAAAGAATTGAATGAAGTCGCCCACTGTGCCTTCATCTGCCTGAGTTTCAATGGCCCAAAGACCAGTTTCACCCGCGGCCACATCAATCGTAAGAGAGGAGGTCACAACGGTGTCCAAGCCTGTCACCTCGACAACCTCTAGGTTGAACGAACGGGTTTCGCTTCCGTTGTTGTACAGACGAACATTGTACATGGATGCAGCACCATGTTCCACTTCAACCACCGAATCCAAAGCAACAACTTCGAACTCGACATGTTCATCGACAGCGATCGTGAATGTGTCGCTTCCTGCAACCATCATCGCACTGCCATCAGGTGTTGACCCGGAAAGGCTGAATGTGCATGAATCGGCAATGGTTGCAGAGGCAGGCACATCGACCTGAACGGCAACATTGACCGCTTGATCTGGTGAAACGGCGAGCGCAGACGCGACAGGAAGGGCGAATGCGCAAGGACCTGATATGGATTCAATCGACCAATCGAAATCAGCCTCAGCGTTTCCGGTGTTGGTCACTACAACGCTTGTGTTCTGGGTTGACCCAGGGATGAAGTCTGCATCTTGGTCGAGGAACGCCATGCTTAGGTTGTGTTGTTCGTCCACGTGAACAACAACAATGGTCGAACTCGAGACGTTGCCCTGGGTCGATGCTGCGTAAAGCCTGAATCCGTAGAAATCTGGTGTTACATCCGCAGGTACGCTGATCTGCAAGGTCACTTGACGGGTTTCCCCTGCACTCATGTTGTCCAGTTGATCGTCGACCCATTGGACATTCCATCCAGCTGGAACGCCACCGCCCAAACCTCGTGCACTCGTTGTCGAAGTTGTGCTCGAACTTTCCCAAGGATAGTCGAGGTGCGATGTTTCGTTGAAGACGGTCGCAGCAGCTGCTTGCTGAAGTTGGAGTTTTATGTTGGCGTTGAGGGAGACGGTGTCGTTCGAGCCAACTGGGGATGTTCCAGTCATTGTGGCATAAAGCACACACGCTGCAAGGTAACTTCCAGCAAGGGAAGGGTGGCTTCCGTCTGAAGAATAGAGGTCGTAAAACAGATTTCCACTGACGCTTGCGTTGACGCCACCCGCAACCACATTATCGTGAATGTGCTTGAAGGCAAGACCGACAGGTGCAATCCAAACTGTTGAACCCGCAGCAGTCATGTTGTCCCTGTAGTCGATGTAGCCCTCTTCTAAGCGGTCCTGCATGACCGTGAAATTTGAGTAGAGGGTCGGATTCATCGCATCTCCATTTCGACGGCCCCATGTCATGAACAAAATTGACTCAGAGCCTTCATCATCGACGGCTTGGCTTAATGCAACCGCGCCATCCTTACTTGCAATCCAAGAGGAGGTTGTACGATAGAATCCTGGGACTTGACTTTGATCTTGAAGCACTACGTAGTCCCAGTCAATCGCTGGGTCCCTCAAGGTGGTGTTTGAGGCATGAGCAGAGGTGTTGACATCGCTCCAGTGTTGATCTAAACGCTTACCACCCGGCGAAATAGCATCGGCGTTGAGCACGCCCATGGATTCGAGCAAACCGTTTAGGCTGCTGCTTGCGGTGTAACTGTTCCCGAACATCAGGACGTTCGAGATGGTGGTTGTGTTGGCACCACCTGTTCCATTGCCGGTTCCGTTGCCGGTTCCGTTCCCGCTGCCAGTCCCGTTGCCG
>DAPR01000018.1:9715-12562 GCA_002502605.1 Euryarchaeota archaeon UBA258 | reverse complement strand
CCAACTGAGCTAAGCGAGGTATTCTGTCGCACTTGCCTCCACTACTTAACCCTCATCAATCACAGGAGAGGCGGCACTGCTGAAAATACCGCTAAATTCAGCGAAATTCCACGGTTCAATGCGTACCTTATCAAGGGTTGAGGGAAATGCATGAATCAGGTGCTTTGGTGTGCGAAATCTACTAGCAAAATCGGCCTCTCAATCCTTGAGGGAATGGTCGCGGTTAAGTAGGGAAAGAGTAGGCTGTGGAAATCAGGATGTGTAGGGATGGGACCCACAGGTACACCAAGTTCAGGAGTTGAGAACAAAGCGCTCGCCGACATGGTCAGTCAAATGGCCAAAGAGGCGGTGAATCGCGGCGCTACGGCCCTTATGGATGATGAAGTTGGAACCCTAGGCGTGCCCAATCCACGCATCCTCATCGTCGGCTGTGGTGGCTCAGGAAACAACACCCTCAACAGAATCACGCACCTTGGTGTCGAAGGTGCGGTCACCGTAGCGATCAACACCGATAAGCAACATTTGGATCACACTCGTGCCTTGCAAAAGTTGCTTGTTGGCCGACACATCACCCGTGGCCTTGGTGCTGGGGGTGACCCTTCCACTGGTCGACGCTGTGCTGAAGCAGGTCGAGAAATGATCCGACGCATCGTGACTGGCGCCGACCTGGTGTTCATTGCAAGCGGTCTTGGCGGCGGTTCTGGAACTGGAATCTGTCCGATTGTGGCCGAAGAAGCAAAGGCTGCTGGCGCGCTTGTCGTTGGTATTGTCACCACACCGTTCCACGTTGAGCGGCGTCAACGCATGAGTCGAGCCCTCGAGGGGTTGGAGTCGCTGCGACGAACTGCGGATGCTGTGCTGGTGCTTGACAACAATCGACTCTTGCACTATGTGCCCCACCTTCCACTTGACGAAGCGTTCTCCATCATGGACCAACTCGTTGCTGAAATCGTCAAGGGCATTGTGGAAACCATCACCTTGCCTTCACTCATCAATCTTGATTTCGCTGACGTTCGAGCCATCATGGCCAACGGTGGCGTCACCATGATGCTTTACGGGGAATCGGACCGTGGTCCCGAAGAAGTGGTCCACGAAGCCCTCAACCATCCTTTGCTCGACGTCGATATCTCTGGTGCGACTGGCGTGCTCATTCACGTCACTGGTGGCCGCTACATGACGCTTGATACCGCTTCTCAAGTGGTTGATTTGTTGACCTCAAAGGTCAGTGAGGACGCCAACGTGATCTGGGGTGCACGGCAAGATGCTGGCTTTGGTGACACCATCAAGGTCATGGCCATCATCACCGGAGTTGGTGGTACCGATTTGCGTTCCCCTCAGATGAAGCCGGACATGCTTGGCGATGCGTTGCGCCTGACTCAGAATCAGAATCAGCAAAACGGTCCTCTTGGCTTCCAGCGCTTCGATTGACCTCCATTTAGCGTCAAAACTGTATTGCCCCATCGTTCGTAAGCGTCAAATGTATGTGGCGCCCCATCTCAACCATGCGAGGCAAAGCCCTTCTCTGCTTGATTGTGGTTGCATTGCTGATGACTCCGGTTCAAGCCGGTGATGTCAGTGTCATGCAGCAGGAACCTGCTGAAGATCCAAAACAACCCAACGCCAACAACACTACGATGTATATTTGGGCCAATGGGATGTCTGCTTACTGGACTCACTTCAACAACAACGATACCGAATCCGTCGCTGAGAACGAATTGATGGAGCAAAAAGACAATGGCGTTATCACCATCAAATATCGATTTACCATGGATCCATCGCTCGACAAGCGCCTCCAGATGACTGAAGGCGGAGAAATGCGAGGCAATTTCCAGGTGTACTTCGAAGGCGATCAAACCAATGGAGACAACAACGGGCCGTGCCAATCGGATTGTGATTTCCTCAACATCACCGTTTTCCGAGGTGCAAACAAAGTCTATCAACACACAGAACAACCTTGGCCAGCAGGCAACTGGAAGAACATCGTGTTCTCTCATACCCTTACAGAAGAACATGGGAATCTCCTTTGGGATGGTACCAACGACAACCCGATCATCGAAGTCAGCATGAAGGTTAAGGGCGATCTACAATCTGGATTCGGCGGAATCACTCAGAGTGGCGACGCTGCAGCCTTTGGAATCAAACTTGCAGAAGAAGGCCGTCTCGAACTCCCAATCGATGAATCGAGTTGGGAAGAAGCCTTCCAAACCGGCGAAGACGGTATGATGGACAGCGAAGACACGCCAGGGTTCACGCTTGTAGTGGCCTCCGCCGCAATCGGCATGGCCATGTTCATCAACGCTTCAAAGGATGAAGAACTCGAAGAGTGATTCACGAGCGCATGGCTGCGAGAGCCGCCTGCAACGCTTCTGCGCTGAGTTCGACAGCTTGTTGCTCTCCACTCTTGAGCGATTTGAGCATGGCTTGACCGGATTCTAAATCCCTAGGCCCGACCACAACCGTGAACGCAGCACCTGTTGAATTGGCCCATTTCATGGCCTTGCCAATTTTACGAGAGCGCAGTTCAAGATCAACCCGCTCACCAGCGTTGCGCAACGCGGCAACGATTGGAAGCACGTGAGAAGCATCGATGCCGAAGGGGATGACGGCAATGGTGCCAAGCGGGTCCTCTTCCCCTGGAACGACTTCTTCTCGACCAGCGGCTTCAGCCTGAGCCTCAAGACCCAACAGCACCCGATCAAAGCCAAGGCCAAAGCCACAGCAGGGATCAAGGTCTGGAAGACCAAACAGATGCAGCAATTTGTAGGAACCGCCACCAAGCACTTGCCCCTCACCGCCCATTTCAGGCACCTTGACTTCGAACACCATGCCGGTGTAGTAATCCAATCC
>DAPR01000018.1:0-9710 GCA_002502605.1 Euryarchaeota archaeon UBA258 | reverse complement strand
GGCAAGAGCGCGCAGGGGTGCTGCATGTGATGGATCGATACCTTGAGCGCTGAACAGGGCTTCAAGTCCTGCATCATCGCCTTTGTCGAGCAACCGCATAGCGCTGGCAATCGGAGGCTCACTGGCTCCCTCCGGCGTATCTGCAGCAAGACCAAGCCCCGTCAAAGCGCCTTTGAGAATACCAACGTGGCCAACTCGAATTTCCCAATTCTTCAATCCACACGCATCGAGCATGTCGATGGCCAAAGCGATGACTTCGGCTTCGGCAAGAGGCCCCGAGGCACCAATCAACTCAACGCCGTACTGGAAAAATTCACGGTAGCGACCTTTCTTGAACTCCTCATAGCGGTAGCACTGGCCATAATAGGAAAGTCGCAATGGTTTGGTGTCGTTGCGCATTTCTTCTGCAATCATGCGCATGACTGGAGCCGTGAGTTCAGGGCGAAGCGTCAATGGCCGTCCACCCTTGTCTTCAAACGCATACAACTGGCTGACAATGCCCGGGCCAGATTTGGCGGTGAACAAATCAAGCGACTCGAACACCGGAGTTTGCACCCGTTTGAATCCGTGACGACGAGCGCGCTCCTCCAAGAGATGCTCGAACGCAAGACGGCGATTCATCACCCCGGGAGTGAAGTCACGGGTCCCTCGCGGGCGTTGCACCATGCTTCGTGCCACTCGCTAACCGTTCATCACCCCTTCGCCTTGAAACGAGGTGAAACAGTGGGTTCATTCCTCTTCTTCGCTGCCGGCAACCCACTTGACATCCCATGCGTCTTCATCGGGCAGTTCATCGTCGCTTTCCCATTGAACCACATCGTCTGGGTCACTGTCAATCAAGGCCTCGGTGTTGGCTAAGGCATCGAGATCCGGTGCAACCGGAAGTTCAGGATGAGGCACTTCGTCCACCACTTCGCTGTTGGAGAGGTGTTCCAATTTCTCAACCAAGTCCCAATCTGGTTCGGCTACGGTCTCTGCGGTAGGTTGTACGCCCTTGTCTTGACGCACTTCGGTGGGTGTTGAAGCCAACAGAAGATCAAGATCTGCTGCTTCATCAAGGCCCCCACCGTCGAAAGCAATGCCTTCACTCGGAGCGGATTCGTGGTTTGAAAAGGCTGGTGCGTCTTTTGCTGTGGTTGAAGCAGGTTGCTCCACGCTCCCAAACGCATCCAAGGCGTTGGTTAAGGCTCCAGCAGCGGGGGGACGTGCCCGTTCCTCTTGTTCTGCTCTCTTTCGAAGGTAGAGTGCTTTTTCTTCAAGAGCGAGCTTCTCCTCTGCCATTTGTGCCTCGACTGCACGCCACATTTGTTGCTCTTCTTTCTTCTTGGCGAGCTCCTCTTCGCGCATCAATTGAGTCTCGCTTGGTTGATCGTAGCGTCGCCAAAACCACCATACGATGACGATGAACAGTCCCGAGACCAGAAAACCGGTCACCAGCGTTTCAACGAGGTCTTCCAACCGCTCACTTCCTTTGCATCAAGCGCTATTCCTAACGGTGAGGTGTTCGAAGCCAGGTGCATCCTCGCCACGCGCAACAACGAGGTCGTCGTCGCCACCCGGCAAAGTGCTAATGTCAACATCAGCCCCTTCTGGGATGTTTCGATACAGCGGTCGTTGGATGAGGAATTTGTTGAAACTGATGAACAGTGCAGCAATGACCCCCCAGAACAGCAGGATGATGGAGAGGCCTTTCGGATTGGATGGATCCCATACATTCGGAGTGTTGGCAATCATATCGCTGAAGTACGAAATCATCAGCACCGAGAAGAGAATCGGGAATGCGAGGTACATCAAGAGGTCCCACCATCGCCCAACTTCCATATCGTTGTCCCCAGTGTTGATGAAGTCATCACGGAATGCGGAAACACCGAAGCCCAAGTAGCCCTTGAAACCTGATGGGGCAACGCCAGCCTCCACGCCGGACTTCCAACGTAGGTAGCCATACTTCCAAATCGAGAAGGCGATGAACAGTCCTGAAAACATCAACCCATAGCCCCAAATGTGGTCTTGGACTTCCAAGAATTCTGGGAAAGCAACGCCTTCACTGTCGAGTTTAATCCACATGACGGCTGATGGAATACCGAACATGAAGAGGGCCGCACCGGTGAGGGCAACGGACTTCTCTCGGTTGTAGCCGTGGTCAACGAAGTTTCGAACACACAATTCAACCGTAGAAATCATTGATGTCATGGCAGCAAAAGACAGCGCAAGGAAGAACCCTGCCATCATGAACAACGGACCTATCGGCGCAAAGGGGGCTTTGGCAAACACTTCTGGTAACGCCAAGAACGTGATCGCTGAAGAACCCCCTGTCACCGTTGCAAGCGGGTCTGGGCTCACTGCAAAGATTGCGGAGAGCACGGCAAGACCTGCGATGATTGAGATGCTGTTGTTGGCTAGGCCCATGGTGAAAGCGTTGAGGACTGTGTCCTCGTCCTTGCTCATGTACACTGCGTAAGTGATGCACATGCCCATACCAGCCGAACATGACCAGGCTGATTGTGACAGGCCATTGATCCATACTTCTGGTTCTTTGAGCATTGCAAAGTCAACGGTGAACATGAACATAGCTCCGTCAAGGCTGCCGTCTTCCATATCCATCCAAAGGGAGAGGAACAAGGTGAGGAAGAGCAATGCAAACAGAGAAATCATCAGGTAGAAGTTGACCTTTTCAATCGCTTTTGCACCCTTCCAAATGGCGGCAAGGGTCAAGACAATCACGAGGAATTGGAAGAAAATCACTTGGCCTGGAGATTGCAAAAACGCATTCCAAACTTCTGTTGTGTCAACGTCTTCTCCAGTGAGTGCTCCGCTGATTCCAAGTTGGAAGTACTTGATGGTCCAACCAGAAACGACGGCGTAATAGAAGCCAATAGCGGTGGAGATCCATGCGGTCCACAACCCCATCCATGCGAATTTCTTACCTGCGAAAATCCGGAATGTACCGATGGTTCCTGTACGGCTTCGCTTCCCCATTGCGTATTCTGCAATCACGAGTGGGATCGACCATGCAAACAGGAAAATAAGCCAAGGAACAAGGAATGTTCCTCCACCGTTTGCACCAACCATCCGCGGGAAACGCCAGATGTTTCCGGTACCGATGGCTGCACCAATCGATGCGAAAATGAGACCGAGCCGGCCGTTGAATTGGTCGGATTGCCCTTCATCGCTCATTTCTTCTCCTCCTCAAGAGGAGCGTCGGTGAGGTCGATGGCTTCTTCATCGTCTGAAAGCATCATTCGCAGGCAGACAGCAAGACCACCCCACACGAAGGAGGCGGTGATTCCAAACATCAAGAACGAGCCAAACACGCTGCCATAGGCTGCACGGTAGGACAGGTCGAGTTCGTAGTATGCACCATCGCTTGGGTATTGGAACAGGTCGGAACCTGCCAAGGTCGAAACCGTGGCTTTGTAGTGGAGTTTTCCGGTTGCAGTTTCGGATATTGGTACCATGCCTCGGAGGATTGTACCGTTGCCGCTTGGCACTGAACACGTTTCGTCCATGACGGCCATCACCGGCACGGATTCCCATGCAGTGGTCGCCCATTCTCGTGGACCGTAATCGCTTTGCAAGCGGCTTGGCTTCACGGTTCGCCACTCGATCATGCTGTTGGATTCACTGTACGGGAAATCGTTTGCAACACACAGGTCAACCGGTATGTCCCCTTCTGCAGGAACCTCGACTTTATCGCCTGCTGCGAGGTAGTTTTGTTGAGAGATGTTTGCGATTTCTAAGTCTGCGCGCTCCCGTGGACTGTCTGCGATCTCAGCAATGTAGAACCCTGTTCCTAAGTTTCGGACCGCAATGTGGTCAATGTCGTCTTCATGCTGGTGGAACGCTGTTCCAATTTCGGAAGTGTAGCAGTATGAGCCGTGGACACCGTAATGCCAATCGCAGAAATCACCGGAGGTTGGGTAGAGGTCGGATGACTGGAGGTTGGCGTATTGAGTCATATCTGCCATCTGTTGTCCGTGGTACTTGAGCTGCTCATGGTCTGGGCTTTGGCAATCAGTGCAGTGGCCCCACGGGTAGAGAATGAGTTCCGAGTAGGAGTGGTGGGTCAGGGTGGCCTTGAACTCGCTTGATCCATCGCCGGTGTCGTCGTTCATTTCGGTGAGGTCTTGGATGAACTTAGTTTCTGGCTCAGAGTTGCCACCCCACCAATCTTCGTCGGTCACACCGTCAGCGTCATCGTCTTTTCCGTCGACGTGATCTTCGTTGATTTGACCATCGCCATCGTTGTCCCGATCATCGACCGGCCCATTGTAAACGTCGTTGTTTGAACCATCCAGTTCTCCTTCTGCGGGCGTGCAAGTGCCCGGGATCAGAGGTCCAGTTGCACCAAGTGGTGCTCCCCATTCGAACTGGTAATTTCGATTCAAGTCAACGCCGTCACAGTCCTCGTCAACTTCTTCTTGAAGGTCGGGGATTGGCGTGAAACCGGTTGCGGTGTTGTCTCGGAGGTTCTTTCTCCATCCACCCGACGGGCATGATTCCCAAGCAGGTGCTGGGCAGAAGACCTCTCGGTCGTAGATGTTGCCATCCACGTTCAGCATTGGAATGAGGTAGATTTCACGGGAGTCAACAAGGTCGGTGATGAACTGCTCTGAGTAATCTTCATCGACACCAAGGTCGCCTGGGCCGCAAGCTGTACCGTCACCGTTTGAATCTTGGAAGGAGGCGTCCAATCCAAGGCAATCGCCATCGTCATCGAGAATTCCGTCACCGTTTGCATCGCCCCACGGGTCTTCATCAACCAGGCCATCGCCATCGTTGTCGTAGGCGATGTTGCCGTAAGAGAACGCAATGACTTCCAACTGCATGATGGCCACGGTGTAGGACATCCACTCACGAGCGTGGTGGTTCCCGACAATCATCACATCGTGGCGATCTGCGTAGTTGCCGTTGTCACCAACAAATGGATTGTAATCGCCGTCTTGAACGTCTGCGGTGATCTTCATCCATGGTGAAGCGTGGCCGTAATACCAGCCTTCGTAGGCGTTTGCTGTGACTTCTTCGCCGCGAGCGTTTGTTCCGCCGTTCATGCCTTCATGGAATTCGAAAATGTCCGGGTTCTCTTCTGCGAGACGAAGCATGCGGTTCTTCATGGTCTCATAGGAGTGGTATTCTTTGAATTGCAATACACGGTCATTGGCCGAAGCCCAAGGGAAAATCATGTTGTTGTAATCGTCCGACCAAATGTCTTCGGGTGCGTATCCAGTGGCCTGTTCTTGAGCGGCTCCTGCATTCGCAATCGGTGCGACGAGGGAGAGCAACAACGGAAGCACGATGAGGACTCCGAAGGAGGGGCGTGTGCGAATTACCTTGCCATTTTGCATCATGGTATCGCCTAAGCCAAACCGCTCGACTTCTTGAAGCGTTCGCGTTGCTGGCATGTCCCCATAGGGGACAGAATCAAGCAAAACAACCAAGGCAAGCAAGTCCTCGCAGAAGCATGAGTGGAATCTTGAATCCTGAGGATGGTTCGTTTTGGGCCGACGAAGTTTTTTTGATGAATAACGCAACCATTGTGATGCTGTTTGGCATCCTTACTTTGTCCGTGTTCGCCCGCCTCGGCGTGATGGCACTGGCCCCACGCATCTTGCGCAAAATCGTCCAATCAGACTCCATTCAAGCAAAGACAATTCGCGATTCGGACAAGGCACTAGGAACGGCTGCTGGAGCAGGTGTGGCGTTGTTTTCGATCAACACACTCATCGACATGATGGGCGATGTGAACACCGGGATTGAACTGCCAGATCTTGCCATCCGAATCCTCCCTAATGTGTTGCAATTCATCTTTGCCATCTCGCTTGTCGTTTGGGCGTTCCGACTCGTCTCAATCGTGCAAGATGTCGTTGGCTTGCTTGACAACGATGATGAGTTAGACGGCACCGAACGAACGCTCATTTCAGCCATCGAAAGCATCCTTCGGTTTGCCATCGTGTTCATCGGTTCAGTGTTCGTCGCAGACGCTCTTGGATTCAACCTGACCTCGCTTGTTGCTGGTCTTGGGATTTCTGGTTTGGCCCTTGCATTAGCGGCGAAGGACACCATCTCAAATTTGTTCGGCGCAACCACAGTGCTGCTCGACCGCCCGTTCAAGATTGGCGACTGGGTGATCATCGATTCAGTGGAAGGTGAAGTGACTGAAATCAGCTTGCGCACCACGCTGATTCGAACAGCAGCAGACACCATCGTCACTGTGCCAAACGCAAACCTCGTCAACACTCCAGTGGAGAACTTCGGTAAGCGACGCTGGCGACGCTGGCAGACTGCGCTCCATCTGGAACTCAATTCCGACCCGGCAAAGGTTGCCGATTTCTGCGCTCAAGTGCTCGAATCCATCCATGAAAGTCCCGTTACGGTCAAGCCCGAATCCTCATGGTGTCAAGTCAGCACCCTGACGGCGACCTCACTCGACATCTCGGTCAATCTGTATTGGGATGTTGCAGGTGGCGCTCCAGAACGAAAAGCCAAGGAAGAATTGGTGCTTGGCATCATGCAAACGGCCAAGGACAACGGTTTGACCTTCTTCGACCCACGAATGGTTCAATCGTCCTAATAGGGCGGGGGATCTTTTGACCAGTACACCCGGTTGGTAGCAAATCCAAACCCAAGGCTCGCAGCAGCGATTACGGCTGACCCTGTTGGCGTAAACGTGCCCCAGTCGTTGCCAAAGTAAGCCACAAGCAGGCCAGTGAGCGCAACCCATACCCCGGACTTCCACATGCGCAATGAACCCAAACGAGCCTGAAGTCTCGAGACTTCACCAAGCCAATCGAGGCTTTGCTGCTCAAGCTGTTCATCGCCGTACGTTCTGGCCTTAAGCAACTGTTCGAGCACCGCATTGTAGCGCCACACCCAAGCTCCACCAAGCGCGGTTGAGAGGGCTTTGCTGCTGGACCAAGCCGAGGGTGTGTGCTGAGACCATCCTTCGAGCATGGATTGGCGCTGAACCGAGTCCATCGTCACGTGTGAACTCCACTGACGTTCCAAGCGCATCAGGCAAGCAAGCGATGGAAGGCGTGAAGGCTGGCAGACCAAATGGTCAGCAAGGGTTCGGGGCATGGCAATCCAGGCCGCCCCATGTTCGGTCTGAACGGTGTGATTGAGATCAAAGTTGACCGGTGGTAAGCCGACGGTCGCTGTGGTGTGCGGGGCTCGCCACAGGGTGTGTGGTTTCAGTTCGTCTTCCATCGCTTTCAGCCGGTCGTTCCACAGCCGTTCAGTGTTGGGCGTTTCAAAGGCAGCGAGTGCGGAATGCGTCTGCCCCATGGCTTTGATCAACCCATCGATTGAATCCGGTAATGAAGCGTCTGGAAGGTAGGCTTCATAGAGCAAAATGCGGTCATGGGCACCGGCGTTCCATCCACCGTTTGGTAGCAGCAATGCCAAGCCGTTAACGCATGTGGCCCAAGGCTCAAAGCGGGCCATACGGGACACATCCTCCCCGACGAGAAAAGGGCACACACGAGCGATGAAGCGATCGTCAATGTTGAGCAGCATGCCAAATTGATCTTCTGAGAGAAGGCGAACCTGTTCAACCGAGTCCGGCCACGAGCCCCAAAGCACTCCGTTTCCCGGTGGAGTGTTCCACCAATCAGCCGACATCACGTTGGAGATGTCCCACATTTGGGCCCGTCCAAACGAAGTGCGGACTTCGCCTGCGGATTGGGCTTCCTCCATGGATTGCTGTGCAATCCCTGATGGCCACCACGCAGGCTCCTCCATGAGTCTGCCAATCGTTCCAAGTTCTCAAGCGTGCCGTTGGTGATTTTGATGATTGTTGAGGCGGAATGAGGAGGCGATGAAATGAAACGCCATGTCGGGTTGGAAGGGATAAGGGTGGGGCTATGGGAATCTCAGAACGCATGGGTGATGTCCTCGGTTTGGCCGTGGAATCCAAGCTCATGCGTGAGATTGCTGAACATCCAGTCAGCGTGAAGCACCTCGCCATCATCATGGACGGCAACCGTCGATTTGCTTGGAAAAGCAACGTGGCTGCAGGCATTGGTCATCGCATTGGAAAGGAAAAACTCGAGAAGGTACTGGACTGGGTCCTCGATATCAACATTCCTTGGCTGACCGTGTATGCGTTATCGACAGAGAACCTCAATCGGCCACAGGATGAATTGGATGTGCTGTTCAAGTTGTACGTCGAAGGCCTGCATGACATCGCAGATGATCCTCGGATTCACGAAAATAAAGTCAGGGTTCAAATCATTGGGCGCAGGGAACTGCTGCCTCAATCGGTCAACGACGCCATTGATTATGCCGAATCGAAAACGAGCGACTACGATGCCTTCGTGTTCACCGTTTGCCTGGCTTATGGTTCTCGCGAAGAGATGATTGACGCCATCCGATCGATCGCGGAAGAGCACGCTGATGGAAGCCTCCCCCTCGAGTCAATCGACGAACAAGCGGTTTCAGATCGCCTGTACACTGGAGACATGCCGGATCCAGACCTGGTCATTCGAACCAGTGGAGAGGAACGAATTTCCAATTTCTTACTTTGGCAAATGGCCTATTCCGAACTCTACTTCACCGATGTGTTTTGGCCGTCCTTCCAGAAGAAGGATTTGCTCAAAGCGGTTCGAACCTTCCAAGACCGCCGGCGCCGCTTCGGAGAGTGAATCCCATGGTCGTGTGCGATGAGTGCAACGGTTGGCTGAACCCAGCGTTGGCTGCGGACTCGGCGGTTCGCAGGGGAGACGAGGTCCTGCTCATCCAACGAAAGTTCCCCCCCATGCAAGGTGCGTGGGCATTTCCCGGTGGCTTTGTTGAACGGGATGAAGATCCAATGAAGGCCGCACTTCGTGAACTGGAAGAGGAAACTGGCCTAATTGGAACGGATGCAAAACTCCTGATGGTGATGGGCGACCCTGAACGTGACCCTCGAAAGCACATCGTCTCGATTGTCTATGAGGTTCTGGTGACTGAGGACCAAACGCCGACGGCTGGCGACGACGCACAGGATGCAAGGTTCTGGCCAATCAACACTTTACTTTCGGGTGAAGTCGAATTTGCTGGCGACCACCTCACCATACTCAAAAATTGGCTCAATCAATGAGCGCCATACCAAGCCATTGAGCCAACTGAGCGCGAGCATCTGGCCATGCTGCCGGCTCCAATGCTTCAGTCAGGTGCAAACCGGTCAGAAATTGAGCGTGCAGTGAATGCCAGGCCTCACCTTCACATGCCTCAGTCCATCGAAACAAAGGGTATCCTTCGTCTTCGAGTCTGGTCAGAAATCCACGCTGAGCGGCACTCACAAGCAAGGTTGGAACGCCCAAAAGAGCAGCTTCACTTGCCATGGTGACGGACTGTGTGATGACGCCATCGTGGGCTGAAAGTTCTTGGACAAGCGCCCATGGGTTGCCTTGGTATTCCTGTTCATCTGCTTTGGTCACAAGCAGACCATCCCAGGTTGCCTCCGGGATAGGAATCACTTCATCCCCATCGTGTGCCCCATTGCCAAGCAAGCGGCGAACCACAACCCTCGGAGGGTGACTGACGGCTGATGGACGAAGGCTGGGGCGGAGGTGTACGTGGCCATGCAAGCCATCCATTCGGTGGAGTGTTGCTGATGAGATCTTAGCCAAGAGCCCACCGTCAATGGTCGAATCCCAGTGGGTTGGAAGAACATAGTGGGTTGCGCTTTGCAACGCAAGACGGTGTGCGGTGTGATTCGGTTCCGTGTCGCT
>DAPR01000033.1 GCA_002502605.1 Euryarchaeota archaeon UBA258 | reverse complement strand
CCAAACGATTCGTTCGAACACATGGAAAAGCGAGCCTTATCCATGGGCTATGCTTACCTGCACGACGAGACACAAGAAATCGCTCATGCTTACGGGGCAAAGCGAACGCCGGAGTTTTTCCTCTTCGACGCCAACAACCGCTTGGTCTACAAGGGGCGTATGGATGACGCTCCAAGGGATCCAACCAAGGTGACAGCAACCGAGCTCAAGGACGCGGCAGAGGCCATGTTGTCTGGCCAGACTCCTGCCATCGAGCACACTGAATCCATCGGTTGTTCGGTGAAGTGGAAGGCGTGAAGTGGTGAGTCGATGAGTGGTTGCAGGCGGCAGTGCGATTGGGACGACAAAATGGTTTGTCGCAGTTGCGGTATCGATTATGGATTGCCTGCGCCGAGTGACAAGCCAAAGGTGGAGACGCCACCGGCAGAAGAGGAATAACTCAGTATTGCTCAAGCACCAATTCGGTGGTTGTTGAAGCGATTTCATTTGGGGCTGCGAGCCACATTTTGTCAAGGAGCGTTCGCAATGACATGGTGTCATCAACGTGGACCAGGGCGACCAAATCGGCGTCACCAGACACTTCGTAGATGATCTCGATGCCATCCCAACCTGTCACTTCAGATGCGAAAGAACCGATTTCTGCACCGGGTGAAACCTTGATTCGAACCAATGCAGTGAGTCCAACGCCACCTTCACGCACGGTGTAGCCTCGAATGGTCCCCTCTTCCTCCATTTTGCGCACGTGGGTGCGGACGGTTCGCTCTGATGCGCTGACCTCTCGGGCCAAATCGACATAGGACATCCTTCCGTTCTTTCTGAGTTGGGCGAGGATGGCACGATCGATTTCAGCAACACGAGGCATGTCGTGCCCTTCCGCTTTGAGTATATCAAACCTGCTCTTTCCCCTCCATGCGGAAAAAAAATCAGATTTTAGGGGCTAATAAAGGCCAATTGCACCGTTTAAAAAAAATTGGGTTTTGATGCAAATGGGACCGAGGGTAAAAACTCTTCTTTCGCCAATATTGGCCACAGTCCAAGAAAATCCGAAACTATCGCCCTGTTCATGTTCCGCTTGATTCAAAGGTTGTCTTCGTTTGGCAAGGTTCGGGGAAGCCAATGTCCGGACACATCACAGGTCTTGATGCTCGAATGATTCTTGATAGCCGCGGAAACCCAACCGTCGAAGTGGATTGCTTCGTCGACGGTGTTTTGCTTGGCCGAGCAGCGGTTCCTTCCGGTGCTTCCACAGGAGCCTATGAGGCTTTAGAAATGAGGGACGGCGACGCCACACGCTACCTTGGAAAAGGCGTACAATCTGCCGTTGACAACATCACAGACCGCATAGAGGAAGCTCTTGTCGGTCTTCCTGTGGATGAGCAACGAGTCATTGATGAAGTCATGATCGAACTGGATGGAACACCAAACAAAGCAAACCTCGGCGCTAATGCCATGCTCGGTGCATCCTTGTCATGCCTTCATGCAGGCGCAGCGGTTCATGAATTGCCGCTTTGGAAGTACATCGGCGGTGTCGCTGGCGGATTGATGCCAGTGCCTATGCTCAATATTCTCAACGGCGGTGCCCACGCTGCATCAAACGTTGATGTTCAGGAATTTATGGTCATGCCACACGGTTTTGACACCTTTGAAGAGGGGCTGCGAGCAGGCGTTGAAACATACCATGCGCTCAAGAAGGAACTCAAATCTGACGGGCTTCTGGGCGGAGTTGGCGATGAAGGCGGCTTTGCACCAAATCTTCCAGCCAACGAAGAGGGCCTGAAGTACATGGTCCGCGCCATTGAAGCAGCAGGCTACTCCACCGAGCAAATGGGCATCGCACTCGATGTTGCAGCCACAGAATTCCACCACGAAGATGGATATCACATGGATGGGAAGGTCCTGTCTAGCGAAGATTTGGCGGATGTGTATTCGTCTTGGCTCGATGCGTATCCTATTCTGTCCATAGAGGACGGGTTTGGTGAAGACGATTGGAAGGGCTGGGCTCAATTCACTAAACGTGAAGGCCACAGAGTCCAGACGGTTGGCGATGATTTGTTTGTCACTCAATCAGAGCGACTTGCTCAAGGCATCGAGATCGGCGCTGCGAATGCCATGCTTGTCAAACTCAATCAAGTTGGAACGGTAACTGAAACCCTCGAAGCAATGGATCTTGCTTCATCTCACGGATTTAACAACGTCATTTCTCACAGAAGCGGCGAGACAGAAGATGTTACGATTGCAGACCTTGCCGTTGGAACGCGAGCGGGCCAGATCAAAACCGGTGCGCCTGCACGGTCTGACCGAGTGGCAAAATACAACCAGCTTCTGCGAATATCTGCTGATGTTGATGAGTATCGCTCCCCGTTCTGAGTGTGGAAATTAACAGTCCTTTATATTCCCCACCTGCACGGAAGAACTCCATGAAGAGAGCACTTGCTACACTCATACTCGCCAGCCTAATAATGTCCACAATGCCACTCAATGCAGCGGCTGATGAGACACAAGACATACCCGAAAACGCTCAAGCGACAGGCGTTCACGACACCCTCGTGGAAGCCCTGACCCAAGCCAACCTCGTCGGTGCCCTCCAAGGCGCTGGCCCGTTCACGGTCTTTGCTCCAACCGATGAGGCATTTGAAGCAGCAGGCATCGTTGTTGCCGACTTCGACACTGAGGAAGAAATCCAGACCCTCACCAACATTCTCCTCTACCACGTGTACGAAGGCGCAGCAGTCGCATCCGCAGATGTGACCGACGGTCTCACCATCACCATGTACAACGGAGACGACGCCACCTTCACTGTCGCTGATGGTACCGTTTCAATCGAAGGCGCAACCGTAACCATCGCCGACGTGACCGCAAGCAACGGTGTCATCCACGCGATCGACACTGTCCTCACACCGCCTGTCCCAGCAGGACCTGGTGACATCCCAACCGTTGCTCAAAGCACCGGAGAGCACGAATCCCTCGTTGCCGCAGTCATTCAAGCAGGGCTTCTCGAAACGTTGCAGAGCGAGGGTCCATTCACTGTGTTCGCACCCACTGACGAGGCATTCACCAATGCAGGAATCAATTTGGCAGACTTCACGACCGATGAAGACAACCAAACCCTTGCTGACATCCTCACATACCACGTTCTCCCAACCGCAGTAGCAGCAGCCGATGTAACTGACGGGTTGACAGCAACCACCGTCAACGGAGCAGAACTCTCGTTCACTGTCGCTGATGGCATCGTCACGGTCGGAACCGCAAAGGTCACCTCCGCAGATGTAGCGGCCTCCAACGGTGTCATCCACGTGATTGACACTGTCCTCATGCCCCCAGTTGTCCCTGAAGAACCAACGTTGAACATTCCTGAAACAGCCCAATCCACAGGGGTCCACACCGCTTTGGTTGCAGCACTCGCTCAAGCAGGCCTCGTTGAAACCCTCCAAGGTGAAGGCCCATTCACGGTCTTTGCCCCAACTGATGCTGCGTTCGAAGCCGCAGGCATTGATCTCACCACCTTTGACACCGATGAAGAAAACGCAACCCTCGTGGACATTCTCCTCTATCACGTGTATGCAGGAGCCGTTCCAGCTGCCGCAGTGACTGACGGCCTTTCCGTGACCATGGTCAACGGCGACAAGGCCACATTTGCTGTGAGTGCCGAAGGGGCAGTCAGCGTTGGAACCGCAACCGTAACCGGAGCTGATGTGTCAACCACCAATGGCATCATCCATGTGATTGATCAAGTGCTCACCCCACCACCGGGTGACATTTGCTACAACATGGTGTCTCACACCATTGTTGCAGGTGCTACAAATGTTGAGTGCAACTCTTACATGTACCTCGAGAACTACTCGATGCAGGGTCAAACCATCACCGGTTGCTACAACACTGTGACCCACGCGGTCTCGACAGTGAGCGAAGCGGAGTGCGCCGCATACATGTGGACGCCAGCAGTGAGCATCGCAATGACAGCAGGTGCAACCACCATTCACTCCTCGTTGGTCGCTGCTCTTGGCACCGCAGAGCTCGTGGCAACCCTGAGCGGAACGGACGAATACACAGTGTTCGCCCCAACCGATGAAGCGTTCGCCGCAGCAGGCATCGATTTGGCCTCCTTCGACACACCGGAGGAGATTGCAGTTCTCGCAGACATTCTGCTCTACCACGTTGTTGCTGGAACCACAATGTCATCCGACCTCACAGAAGGCATGACCACCGTCAGCGCAGCAAACGGCGACGATCTCATGATTCATGTCGTCGGCACTTCAGTGATGGTTGGCGAGCAAATGGCCAACGTCACGCTGGCCGATGTTCCAGCCTCCAATGGCGTCATCCACGTGATCGACCAGGTCTTGTTGCCTCCAGCAGACGAGCCAGTGCTCCCTGATTGTGACGCAACCGTTGGCATCGCACCAAGCGGATTGAAGTATTCACCAGCAACCGTGACCATCGCAGTTGGCGACACCGTCTGCTGGCAATGGACCGACTCAAGCATGGCCCACAACGTGCGTCAAGTTGACGGAGAGGAATCCACAACCTACACACAAGATGGAATCACCTCAGGAGCAGCTGCTGTTACAGTGGACTTCCGCTACACCTTCACCGAAGATGACAGCACCTTCTACTATGCTTGTGAGCCACACATGGCCGTGGGCATGTACGGAAAGGTGATCGTCGGAACCGGCGGAGATACCGTCGTTGAGGAACCTGCGGCACCGGTTGACAGCATGGATGATGATGAAAACACACCTGGCTTCATGGCGACAACGCTCGTTGTCGCTTTGTTGGGTGCAGTTCTTATCAGTCAGCGCCGTAAGAAGCAATGAGCGGGATACCAATGAACGTGAAGCGTCTGCTTGCCGTTACAACGTGCCTTGTGCTCGCAGTAGCGGCAGGCTGGACCTTTCTGGTCGTCTCTTATGAGACGGATCTCGGTACAGACAACACGATCCTCGTGAGCAACACGGGCGAAAACGCCACTGGTGCAAATGACGATTCGCTGGTTGTTCTGTCGTTCGATTCAGGGGCAGAAGACTTGGCATGGTCCTCATTGCAGTTGTCCATAGCCACATCAGAGCAAACGTACACCTGTTCGTTTGGAAGTCAATCCACTCAAGTTGACGACTCGGCGCTGGTCAAAGCCTCTTTGGGTGCAGACGGTGCGACGTTCACGACTGAAATTGATGCGACGGATGAAGAATCATTCACGCACCTCGACCTCCCAGGTCAGAGGCACTCCGATGAACAAAATTCGACCATCCGCTTCTCCAAAACTGACGCGTTCCTGGCAGACAATGTGCGATGGGCCTTTGTTGAGGACGCGTCGTTCCAAGAGTTGTTCGAGCACAACAGCACAAGTTTGTCCAACCAAACAGAAGATCGTTTGGAATGGTACACCTACGACTTAGCAGAACACCGAGTTCAACCAAACGACGGTGTGTACGTCATCGAAGTGGATGGCATGATGTTCAAAATGCAATTTTTGTCCTACTATAATCAAGACGATGAAAGCCGACATCCAACGCTTATGATCGCTGCATTGAACGGTACGCAATTTCCTGCGCTAGAAGACCCTGAACTTGTCGTCCCCTCCCCATGCTTGATCGTTGCACAAGATGGTAACACCACCGTTTGGGCGAGCAACACCAGCATCACCCTGATGGAAAACGGCGTTCAGATCTGCGATGGACCTTGCACGATTGAGATTCAAGCCACGTATGAAACCATTGCAGTTGATGTTGAAGGCGAGCGCACGCTCGGTTAGGTCTGTGTGGGCTGTGATGCCAAATGAAAAGGTTGAGTGAGCGCCCAAGGAGGCTGTGGCTCATTGGCAAGCAAACAACCCGTTAGAATCTTGAGGAATGTTTTTGATTGATTCTTGACTGATGAAACCATGCGAACCAAGCCCGCATTGGCTCTTCTCTCAATTGGCTTGCTGCTGGCGCTTAGCGGCTCTCCATTGGTCACGGCGCAAGCGAACGGAGAAACCACTCCAGAACTGATGACCCGTATCATGATGTTGCCCCCTGAGGCGGAGGTGACAGGCATGCACATCGATGCAAATGGCAACTTCTTCGTCAATGCAATGCATCCTGATGAAGACAGGTACAAGGCAACCATTGGCGTCATTAATGGAATCGATTGGAACACCCTCCCCGCAACCGTTCCAGAACTTGACTCATCGAGCAGCGAAAACGACATCTGGCATGGGATTCGAACGTCTTATGGAGACTATCAGGTGATTCTACAAAGCGGCGATGCACTCTCACAAGGAGGTGTTGCTGGTGGAATTTATGCCGCCGATGATGGAGAGCAACTGCTCGTCAGCAAGAAACCAGACTACAACGCATTCGTCCCTCTGAACGACGATGGTACTCGCGGTTACCTCTACACAGCTTGGGAAGATCGCCCAGCTGGCCTCAGCCAAGTCGAACTTGAATGGAATGCCTCTTCCTCCGAATGGATTGTGGTGAGCAGCAGTATGGTGGACCTCAGCAGCATCAATGGCGGTTGGGTGCTTTGCTTCGGTAGCATGAGCCCGTGGGGCTCGCCACTTTTCTCAGAAGAACTCTATTTTGATAACACTCAATATTGGAACGATGAAGGGTTTAGGTACCATTCAGATCAACTTCGATTGGAGAATTACCTCGGGTTCTATCCTAATCCCTACGATTATGGCTACATCGTGGAACTTGAAAACGCAACAACATCCGAACCCGATCTTACTAAACATCTCGCTATGGGCCGCTTTTCTCATGAAAATGCAGAAGTCATGCCGGATGAAAAAACAGTTTACTTGACTGATGACGGATACGACACGGTCTTGTTCAAGTTCGTTGCTGATGATGTTGGGGACCTCAGTGCGGGAACGCTTTACGGTGCAAAAGTCACCCAAGATAATTCGAGAGACTCCGCCACGACGGGGTTCGATGTTGAGTGGATGGAAATGGCCGCCTCGTCAAACGCTGAAATTCAAACTTGGATCGATGACTATGATGGAATCACACCTGACGATTTCATCACGGGTCAGAATTCGTACATTTCAGATGAAGAAATTAATGATTGGGCTGAAGGTCGTTTGAATCAAGATTTGAATGGTGACGGAGCGATCGGGTTTGCGTTGGATGACCGAGTGGCGTTCCTAGAATCTCGTAAGGCTGCAGCTGCCTTAGGGGCCAGTGATGAATGGAATAAGATGGAAGGTGTTGCCTTTAATCCAAACGCCCCCGAGCACCTCTACCTTGCCATGTCAAGGATTGAATCCGCCATGACCGATGGACAGGACGATATCGATGTGACACAGAATTCCTGTGGAATTGTCTACCGAATGACGGTGGCTGAAGGATGGAACATCAATCGAATTGACCCCGTTCTCTCAGGGGGCCCATACATGTCGACAGCCCAATACAAGTGCGATGTAAACAACCTCGCTGGGCCAGATAACCTCCTGGTTCTTGATGATGGTCGCATCCTCGTTGGAGAAGACACATACCACCATGAAAGCAACATGGTTTGGCTTTGGGGTGAGAAAATTGAAGCGAGCAACGTGGATGAAAACCTCACACTGAACCATGTCAAGTTGGTCAACGCACCGACCGGCAATGACTCGACCTGGACCTATGGGTACCAAACTGAAGTCAACGACCTCCAGATTGGTCTGACCTACACTGCCTTCATGACCGTCAAGGAAGTTGGCGATGAAGATTTGAAGGGCTTCTGGCTGTGGAACGGCATCGAGACCAACGGTGAGCAGTACGACCAGACCTTTTCATTGCAAGCAGGATGTTATTCCATCAATGCATCTCTCTACGAAAGTGACGATCTGAATGCAGATGCAAAGAATGCATCATTGGTGTCATACGCCCACTCCGACTTCGTTGTTGGAAATGGAGCATGCACCAATGGTGAGTACGCTGATGGGCCAACAGAACCGCAAGAGGAAACGAAGGAGGTCGCGGATGTGGGCATCCCCGGCTTTGGATCGCTGCTCAGCATCACAGCTGCGCTGGGAGCCCTCCTCGTCACATCTCGACGTAGCCTACGGGACAATCATTTCGAGTGAGGTACAGAAGACCATCGCCTTACGTGTTGTTGTTCGCTGCTTCGGTCTCTCCATCCGATGCTCAGGAAGTGCATTAGAGTCTGTAAAGAAGGATTCAATCATTCAGATTCTGTGCTCTTCGCTTGTTCTTTGTGGAAGACGTGGCCTGAGAGCAGGACTGCAGAACCAAGACAGCCGGCAAGAATAAACAGAATGGCCCCCGACATTCCAGGACTTGCTATTGCTACACGTAGAATCACTGTGGATAGAATAAATCCGGTGTTTCTTGCAAGGTGAGCAAATTCCGTGATGTACTGATAGGACACCAGCAAAATCAGAATATCGGCCATGATCAGCACGGTAAAGAAATCGAGGAAGAAAATCGTTCGGTTGGTACTTCCATCGCCCTCAAACACGCCATACGACCATGTTGAAAGAGAGTAAATTGCAGTTAAGATGTAGACGCCCAACAGCAAGACTGCGAGTTGCTTTTTCTGAGAAATAAACTTCTCTAATTCTTCCCTGTCACTCGAGATTGAAGTGGTTTCACGGTGGGCTCTGGAGAACAACAACGCGGTTCCAAAGAGAATCAGGAAGGCAAGGCATTCGGCCGCTAAAATCGTGATGCTACCGTCAACAGTCGAGGTGACAGAGGCGTCAATGTCCGACAAGCGCTTCAGGATATCCCTCACCACCAGCAACGTGATGATTTCGAATTGCTTTCCGATGGAATTTGTGAATGAATCTGGAATTGTACGGATCAGTTCGTAGACTTCGTATGCTAAAAATATCGAGAAGGGGGTGTAAAGTGCGTCAAGATAGGAATCGAACAGCCCGCTGGTTTGCTCACTGAAACTTATCCAATCCAGTTGATAGAAAAGGCACAACAACAAGTGCACCAGAAACCCAACGATGGCCGCTTGGACGGACAAACGGCGCAGCGTTTCGTCCGCTCTGTGACCTAAGAATCGGTCGTACAGCGTAGTGACAAGCATAGCGATTGGTTGTTTGTGCTCCTCAAATAGGTGCGTTCTCAACCATGAATGAATTTACGGATGCATTTCTTCTCCGCTTGAAAACATCCCATTATAACCAATACCTATTGATTTTAGGAATATGAGAACAACAGTCGCCTACATTATGCTCGCCCTTCTTCTTGCCGCCTCCCTGCCCCTCAACGCCAGCGCTGACGAGACCCAAGACATTCCAACGAACGCAGCAGGAACAGGCATTCACGACACGCTCGTGGACGCTGTGGTTCAAGCAGATTTGCTGGCCACCCTCCAAGGAACTGGACCCTTCACGCTCTTCGCACCAACCGATCAAGCATTCAGTGATGCTGGCATCGATTTGGTTGCCCTCGACACGCCAGAAGGGAAGGTTGTGTTGCAAGACATTCTCCTCTACCACGTGTTCTCAGGGGAAGTTCCCGCCAGCGCCGTTACCGACGGTATGTTGGCCAACATGGCCAACGGCGACAACCTCAAATTTGGCGTGAACAATGGAATGGTCACTGTTGGTAACGCAAACGTTACTCTGGCTGACGTTCAAGCCTCCAACGGAATCATCCACGTCATCGACAGGGTTCTGTCACCGCCTTCGCTTGACGTTCCAGCAACGGCTCAAACCACCGGCATCCACGACACCCTCGTTGCTGCAGTGATTCAGGCAGACCTTCTTGCCACTCTCCAAGGAACCGGCCCCTTCACCGTGTTCGCCCCAACCGATCAAGCCTTCTCTGATGCAGGCATCGACTTAGGCGCCCTCGATACTCCTGAAGGAAAGGCGACCCTTTCCGACATCTTGCTCTACCACGTTGTTTCGGCAGAAGTCGCCTCCTCGACTGTCACAGATTGCATGTCGGCAAATGCAGCAAACGGGCAGCCATTGTCCTTCACCGTCGATGCCAACGGAGTGATGGTCAACGATGCGACGGTCGTCGCTGCTGATGTCATCACGAGCAACGGATTGATTCACGTGATCGACACGGTTCTCAGCCCGTCTGACACGCCAAGAGACATACCCCGTACCGCACAGTGCACTGGCGTTCACGACTCACTCGTGGCTGGTGTTGTCCAAGCAGAATTGCTCGAAACGCTTCAGGGTGTCGGGCCGTTCACGCTCTTCGCTCCAACCGATCAGGCGTTCACTGATGCAGGCATTGATCTTGCAGCCCTTGACACTCCAGAAGGTAAAGCAGCCCTCAGCGACATCCTTCTCTACCACGTCGTTGCCGGTGAGGTTCCATCCTCAGCGGTCACTGAATGCATGACAGCACAAGCCGTCAATGGAAACCCACTTTCCTTCACTGTTGGGGCCTCTGTGATGGTCAATGACGCCACGGTGACGACAGCCGATGTCGCTACCAGCAACGGTGTGATTCACATCATTGACAAGGTGCTCACGCCTAGCGTGACACCCAATGACATCCCACGCACCGCACAGTGCACGGGCATTCACGACTCGCTTGTCTCTGCTGTGGTCCAAGCTGAACTGCTTGAAACATTGCAGGGCTCTGGCCCATTCACGCTCTTTGCACCAACCGATCAGGCGTTCGCTGATGCAGGCATTGACTTGGCCGCCCTCAATACCCCAGAAGGCAAAGCCGCTCTTACCGACATTCTGCTTTACCACGTGATTGCCGGAGAAGTTCCTTCTTCTGCGGTAACTGAGTGCCTGACAGCAACCACCGTCAACGGCAACCCAGTCGCCTTCACTGTTGGTGACGGCGTGATGGTGAACGATGCCACGGTCACTCTTGCTGATGTCAACACCAGCAACGGTGTCATTCATGTCATCGACAAGGTGCTCACGCCTAGCGAGACACCCAATGACATCCCACGCACGGCACAGTGCACCGGAGTTCACAACTCCCTCGTATCCAGTGTGATTCAAGCAGAGTTGCTCGAAACCCTTCAAGGCGATGGTCCATTCACAGTCTTTGCACCAACCGATCAAGCGTTCCTCGATGCCGGAATCGTTCTTGCAGACCTTGACACACCAGAAGGAAAAGTCGCTCTTGCAGACATTTTACTGTACCACGTTGTTGCTGGTGAAGTACCGGCTTCTGCCGTTACCGACTGCATGTCAGCAGAAACTGTGAACGGAAACCCGCTTTCCTTCACCGTTGGTGATAGCGTGATGGTTAACGGAGCAACAGTAACAGCTACCGATGTGGCGACCAGCAACGGGCTCATTCACGTGATTGACAAGGTGCTCACCCCGACTTCTACACCAGACGACATACCACGAACCGCTCAATGCACAGGCATCCACGACTCGCTTGTTGCTGCGGTGATTCAAGCAGAACTGTTGGCCACGCTCCAAGGCGACGGACCGTTCACCCTCTTCGCACCAACCGATCAGGCCTTCGCAGATGCAGGCATTGATTTGGCTGCGCTCGACACGCCAGAAGGCAAGACTGCACTGACAGACATTTTGCTTTACCACGTTGTTGCTAGCGCAGTACCATCCTCGGCTGTAACAGAGTGCATGACAGCGACCGCAGTGAATGGTCAACCTCTGGCCTTCACCGTCGGCGACAGCGTCATGGTGAATGGTGCTACGGTCACTCTAGCGGATGTGAACACGAGCAACGGAGTCATCCATGTCATCGACAA
>DAPR01000008.1:11794-16818 GCA_002502605.1 Euryarchaeota archaeon UBA258 | reverse complement strand
CCCTTGGTCAACGTGAACGAACTTGGAGAATAAGAAATCAAAGGTGGTTCGAAGACTTGGATTGTGAACTCACCGTTTTTACTCAGTCCAGTGCTTGAAGTGGCGGTCAAATTGTAGGTTGCAGTGGCTTTCCCTACTGTCGGTGTGCCGGTAAGGGTACAGGTTCCCGGAGTGAGGCTCAAGCCTGCAGGTAGGGCTGGCGTCACGGTGCATGTTGCACCGGTCACGCCAGTTCGAGTCACGCTGCCTGGATTGTGCCCTTGAACAGTCGCGTGGTAAAGGTCTGCACCGGTGTTGTAACGGTAAGCAATGTGAATGTCGTCATTGCTGTCCACAGCAATGGCCGTATATGTGCCAGCGCTGCTGGCGGTGTGCACGGCAGTCGACACCCAGGAACCCGTTTTGTCTGAAGAATAATACAAATCGTCCGCACCGTTTAGCTCGTGTGAAATGTGAACATTCCCCAGAGAGTCGTATGCGATGGAATTGAAGCGGCCGTAATCTGCACTGTTCTCAACGGTCGTTGCAGACCAAGAAGTGCCAGTGTAATACGTGTATTTCAGCGAGGTGGCGTTCATGTCAAAGTAAGAGATGCCTGGTTCATCGGTTGTTGGGTCAATGGCGATGTCAAGGGCCGTTCCGCCAGTGTTCGTACCAATATCTTCGAGGTTTGTCCTCACCCATGAGCCAGAGGTATCGGTGAAGTGGAACATGTCTTTGTTGTTGGCATCGTAGTAGGCAATGTGGATGTGATCGTCTGAATCGATGGCGATCGATGTGAAGGCGATATCGCCAGCAGATTGCACGGAACTGAAGGACCACGAACTCCCTGTCTTCTCTGCATAACCCAAATCTCCTCCACTGTCCCGATAGGCGATGTGGGGTTTGTCGTTGGAATCAATGGCAATGGACGTGAATTTTCCACCTGTGTTATCGATGGTCGTCTTCGACCAAGAGGACGAACTTGCCGATTTGTAAGCGTACTTGAGCGAGGTTCCGGTGTTGTACTCATAGGAAACGTGAAGACCGTCATTTGAGTCTATGGCCAAGTTACAGTATTTCCCAACGTTATTGCTGGTTTCAATCGATGAAGTCGCCCAAGACCCCGATTTATTGGTTGAGTACATGAGGTTCGAATTGTCATCCCGATAGAACACGATGTGCGCCTTATCATTGCTGTCGATGACGATGCTGCTGTAGTGTGCTGAATCACCTGAAGTGTAGACGCTTGAGGTGCTGTTGACCATGCCAGAACTCCAACCAGTCCATGTGAACGTCACATCTGAAATCGCAGTGTCTTTGGTTGCCGTTACGGCAGCACTGCTTGGAACCAATTCCCAGTCTGCAGGGCCTGAATACATCGGTTTTTGTGCCGGTGGTTCAAGTTCACTTGGAGCATCTTCGATAAGCCATGGGGCCTTGTTCACTTCGACAATTCCTGCCGAAAGCGACATCGAGATCATGATCACGGCCAAAAAAACTGATTTGAGGGATTTGGAGGTGAAGATGCTCAACATGACTCCGCCTCCCCTAAAGGGGAGGCACCCTATATTGGTCTAAGGATGAATCCTATCATGATAGGGTCGTTGTTAAAATTAAGGCTGAGGCCATTCTGAAGTTGGTTCGCTCGGCCATGCGTTCTTTTTGACATCGAAACCGAGTTCTATAAATTTCTTTCTGGCTTTTCGCCACACAGGAAGCATGTAGCCAACCTTGGAACGTTCGGAAAAGGACCACTGCCAAGGGCACCTCGGCACCCTGGCAACCCAATGTTGAAGCAAGCATTGATTCAGTTCATCTTCCATTCCGCCCGGCATGACCCATGAGGTAATGTTCAGGGCGCCTGCAGATCCACGAGTTTCCGACCATGCCGTCATCTCGAGACCTCGCAGTGGGCCATCAAGAAGACGAATGCCGAGGGTGCGAGTTGATTGTGCCATCGGCATGATGATGGCAAAGCGATCAACCAATCGAGAGCCTTCGTGCCGTTCCATTGCCCAGCCTGCTTCTTCTGCAAGAAGTCGGAGGGTCTTGATGGCGTGAACGGGAGACACACTGACCTCGAGATCGGTGGTAGCGCGTCGGACCATGGTCGTTCCAGACAGGGTTGCCGCATCAACGCTTTGATGCGGTTTACACAAAGCAGCCTATCGGCTGTGTGGAGTTGTTTCGATCAAACGTTTCCGTTTGTTCATGCGTGTGCACGGTTAGCCCACAGTCCCGCCCTCAAGGGGCGAGGTGTTCCGCGGGAAGGACCGAATCGGACAACCGTGCATCACGAGGCTACGCGTGCAAGACGCGTTTTCCTTGTGCGCTCGGCGGCGCTCGATACCTGTTTCAACCGAAAAGGGATCCAAGACCGTCGAAGCCAGCTTCTTCTTCTTCCTCTTCCTCTTCTTCAGGGGCAGCGGCTTCCGAAGCACCGCCAGCTGCAGGAGCAGCGGCAGCAGCAGCAGGGGCGGCAACGGCTTGGGTCATTGCATCAGCGATGTCGACACCAGCAAGCGATGCAACGAGTGCTTTCACTCGAGCGTCGTCAGCGGTCACACCAGCAGCCTTCAAAATGGCGCTGATTGTCTTTTCGTCAATGTCTTTTTCAGCAGCGTGCAGTAGCATAGCAGCGTATACGTATTCCATATTTTTTCACCTCATTGTGGTCAACCGAATAGATCTCCGAGTCCGCCGAAGCTTTCCTCTTCTTCCTCTTCTTCCTCTTCTTCGGCTTCGGTTGGTGCCTCAGAAGTGCTTTCAGATGAACTTGCAGCGGATGCGGCAGCGGATGCTGCTGCGCCCAGCATGGTCGCAAGTTCTTCATCGAGTGCGTCGCTGTCAAGTTGTCCAGCAACAGCCATAGCGCTGTTGTGGGCTCGTCCAACGAGATGTGGCATGGTGTCTGCAGTAGCGATTGCAGCTTCCAATGCAACGGCCATGGCCTCTCGGCTGGCCTTTGCAAGAATAGTTGGCATGGTTTGGCTGGTGAACCACGTGATGTTGCAAGCAAGGTTGAATGCGCCTGCAGCGTAACTGACCAGGTCGGTCTCGAATTGCTCGTAATCGATATCAAGGGTTGATGGTGCAAACAATGTGCCGCCTTCGAGGGTCCCACAGAGCCGGAGACCTGTGACGATTGGATTAATTCCAATCTTCGAGAGCATCATACCCATTTCGCCTTCGAAGACATCGCCGGCTTCAAGCACGACAGTGCGCTTCTGGATTTGAACTGAGCCGCCCATGATCTTAGCAGGGATTCCAACTGAGTTGAGGTCACCAACTATTGGACCTGGTGGCATTCCAGTGTCCATCTTTTCAACAACAATTTGATGAGGAGCGATGTCCCCTTCTTTTGCTGCTCGGCCGGCTTCGGTCTTCTTGAGTTCTGTGAAGAGTTCGAATGAATTCAAACGAGCCGAGGAGACGAGCGCAGGTTGCACAGCTCCGTCAAACAATGACTCGATGTTTTCTGCATCGTAGCCAACTTGCTCCCAAGCAAGTCGCATCAATTGCTTCTTTGCGACTTGAATGTTCATGTCGCTGCGCAGTTGAGCACGCATTCCGAGCATTGCACCGGCGGGGACGCCGTGAATGTCGATGACAGCGATGGTCTCACCGCTGTTGAGGAGCGACACAAGGTCCTTGACCGTGTCTTTCTTCCAAGAGACAACCTTAGGAATCAATTGATCACCTCGACCATCTGAGATGGACCCATGGATGTCTTGATGTAAAGAGAACGAATGTTTCCGACACCGCGCTCAAGCTTGGAAATCACACGGTTGTAGACTTCCATAGCGTTAGCGTTGAGTTCTTCTTGGGATTGCTTTGCAGTTCCGAAGGAAATTTGGAACGTCATTCTGTCACCGGACTTGACCACGACTGTGGATTGAAGGCCAGCAGCGATGATAGCAGGATCGAGTGTTGGAGGCACTGGGCGAGGCATCTTACCACGTGGACCAAGCACGACACCGAGGTATCGACCGATGAGGCCCATGTGAGGGACTTCGGAGAGGAAGAAATCGTAAGCGTTTGCGATTTTCTTTGCCTTCCCTTTGTTGCCGCCAAGGTCCTCAATTTCTTGAGGAGTGATGACGTGAATGCCTGCTGCCTTTGCTTTGGTGGCTGCTTCGCCTGCGGCGAACATTGCGATTTTGAGTTCACGACCGCGTCCAGAGGGAAGACGGATTTCTTCCTTGATACGGTTGTTTGGGTTTTTCAAGTCGACATCCTTGATTGTGAATGCAATATCCACGGATTCGACAAACTTACGCTTGGGCGCATGTTCAAGTGCGTCCGATATTGCTTGTGTTATTTTTTCTTCCATTTTTGTTCACCCCTGTGGTCAGCGAAGCGCTCTACGACGCCTCTACCACGGTCCGTGAGTCTCAGTTAAACCGCTCGTCCCATTCTCCTTTGTTAATGATGGCGAGGGCGTCATTTGCCCAGTGACCGTCGATTTTGACTCGCATTGAAACGCATGTTCCAATGATTTCTTTTGTTTGTGCTTTCAAATCAGCACCGGTAAGGTGGCCTTGCCCGTTCTTATCACGGGCGACGTCCATTGCCTTCTCAAGAGAGAGATCTTCAACAGCAGCTTCGATGCTACCGTTGCACTTCTTGACGCCCAGGGCTTTCTTGATGAGTTCGGATGTCCATGGTTTTGGCATAGTCTTCATCTCCATTACTCACTGCTGTGGGCATTCAGCCGACAAAACACCCCTATTTAATCGCGCTGTGCGATGGGTGCTGGCCGTCTGGCCCGGTGAAAATCACTCCACACGCTCCACGACACGAACGTGGTCGCCACGCATGTTCAAGGTCATTGGAATGGGTTGTTCGTACAACTCCATGCTGACCTCTTCCTTTGATTCTGCAACGCTCAGAACACGAGCCTTCTCGCCCTTGAAAGCGCCAGTGACGATTTCGACGATGCATCCAACTTCGATTCCAGAGGTGACAGCCTTTGGTTCAAGGTAGGGGAGAATATCACCGAGTGGCGCGGCACCAGGCAGCACGGTCTTAGCGTTCTTGAG
>DAPR01000008.1:4445-11722 GCA_002502605.1 Euryarchaeota archaeon UBA258 | reverse complement strand
CCAATCAACTTCTCAACGTGGTGAAGTGCGCTCGACTCAACAAAGAGGTAACCACGCATTCCAGTTGGGTGAAGAACAGACATAATCTCGCCTTGAAGGGAAGTAAGGGAACCACTGCCGTGCAATCGAGCGTACATTTCGTTGGCAACCCGTTGTTCGGAGCCAATCGCGGTCTTGACGATGTAGAGGAAGGAGCCAACCGATCCATACATCTCGCCGAAGAGGGTGGTGTTGTTTTCCATATCGAGGTTCGAGAAGATGCAGTTGTAATCTTGAAGGGTTCCCGGATCAATCCATTCCGCTTCGGTGTATCGGCCCATTGGGGTCACTTCATCTGTGCTTGCGACAACCAACACTGGCATGACGTCAACGAGGTTGCGGCCCATATCGATTCCACGGTCAATGCCAGCCCCTTGATAGTGCAAGGATTCAATTGGAATACCCGTGGATTCTGAAACACGAGTGAGGACTTCCTCTGGAGTATCTCCGACACCCCAAACGCCATCCCATAGGGCAGCAAAGTCTGGGTCTTGCTTGTTGCGGCGAAGCAAAAGCAACTTCTCTTCGAAACGTACAAATGCGACAAATGCGTTAACCATCTCAAATCTCTCCTATCAGTTTCCGATGCCAATGACATCTTGGAGCAGCCACGGCAGGAAGTTGTCCATGAGGACAAGCATTGCAAAACCAATGCCGCCGAGCACGAACATGCCAATCCCACAGATGATGCAAGTTTGCTTGAATTCTTGAGGGGTCGGTTTTCGGGCCATTCGAATAATTCGAGCCCAAGAGCCACGGGAAATACGCCTAAATTGGGATTCAATCCAATCTTGGCGGTCCTGAACTTTGTCTTCAAAGGAGCGTTTTTCAGCGTTTTCACCAGACATGGTACGACCTCGGCTTTCCATGCCACCAACATGGTCAATATAACCACTCCGACGCGACACGGCGCGCTTCCATTGACTGCGTTTCAACCTGAATCACTGAGGCGAGGGTTGATGTGGGAGGGGCGTTGAAACCAAACCGGATGGCGCAGAAAGACCCCTACAGTCTGTTAGGCGTGAGCAGGGATGCTGGTGACGCTGAAATCAAGCGTGCTTTCCGCAAAAAGGCTCGACAGTACCACCCTGATCGAAACCCGGATGACGCTGCTGCAGAAGCCAAATTCAAGGAAATTCAAGAGGCTTATGACACCATTGGCACAGCCAAAGAACGCAATGAGTACGAACAGCAGCAGCGAATGTCGAGCATGTTCGGAGGTGGAGGAGGTCCACGCGGTGGTGCTGGAATGGACGACATGCTGAGACAAATGTTCGGAGGCGGCGGCGCACAGTCGTTTGGCGGCATGGGCGGCATGGGCGGCCGACAACAGCGCCAGCGCCCCCAGTCTCGGCAGAAAGGTTCTGACATCAACGTCGGCCTCAACCTCACTGCAGAACAAGCGGAGCAAGGTGGGAAATTCCCCTTCACTTTCAAACGGTTGAAACCGAATCAATCCGGTGCAATGGAAGCCACTTCAGTCACCCTTCAAACCACCATCAAACCAGGTGTTAAGCACGGTACAGTAACCCGGTTACGCGGTCAAGGCCACGATCATCCCGAAGGGCAGCCCGGCGATGTGTTGCTCAGTGTACGAATTCAATTTGGAGAGGGGCGCCGTTGGGACCAATCCACCCTGGTGCAAGAAGTACAGGTGCCCTACAGCACATTGATGCTCGGAGGGAAAGTCAAGGTGAAATTACCATCTGGTAAATCCATCCGCCTCTCAGTAGCACCTGAAACTCACATCGGAGATCGACGAAAAGTGCCGGGTGCGGGCTACGATGGCGGTGACCTCGAACTCGAATTTGTCTTACCAGAACTTGAGGGTTTGACCAAAGCCCAAATCAAAGCCCTTGAGGCCTTACGAGACAAGGGGTTGTGAGGCATGTCTAGACCGCAAAAGCGTGGCAAAAACCGCCACAATCAAAAGCGGAACAAAGGCCCTCAAAGCCCACCTGATGAACGCCTGTGGAGGAGGTTAGCAGGTCATTTTGGGGAAGATGAATCCCTTTGGCAGCGTCATTGGGATGGTGCTTCAGTTGCAGCCTACCTCACCGAAAAAGAACAACTGGTTCAACGGTTCAAACTTGATGCAAAGGCCGAGCGTTCCTTCAGAAGCGACCTCGACCAGAGCATAGCAACCGGACGCAGCAAAGGTGAGAGGTTTGTCACCGTCTCGGACAAAGAAGTGACCCTTAGAACCCCAAAAAGCGTGGAAGCCATTGAAACCAACGTCCGCGATTGGCAGGCGTTCACATCGCTCCACTGCGCCGAGGGATCACCGCCGCTCACCGGCCTTCCAGCCCTCAAACGGGGCGACACAATCAGCGCCGAGGATGGGCGGTATGTTTCAGAATCTGATGCTAACCGTTACGCCCTCCTCGAGAGCGTATGGATGGCCCACCTTGCTGGTGAAGACTACCCTGAGACGTTTTCACTCAGTGAGGGAGAAGTGCTCCATGCGTGGGGCTCCTTTGATTTGGTGAAGGAAGCACGCTTCATCGCCAAGCGTCGGTCCGGTCTTCGGTTTCATGAAGCAGAGCCAAGCATGGCTTTACTCCTGCTTCAAGCTAATCACCACACCGCAAGAAGCCTCATGCAGCATCGCCTTGAAAACAAACGCAAAGCTGGATTCAATCCTTTTCCAGCCACTTACAATGAGCGTTTGATCGATGCTGCTGAAGCCTTATCGGAAGTCAATGGCGATGCAGCAGTGGCGGAAGGCAGGACCGATTTACGACACCTTCCCTTTGTCACCATAGACCCTCATGATGCGAAGGATTTCGACGACGCAGTCTGCTTAGTAGAAGCGGAAGGGAAGCGAACCCTTTGGGTCGCCATCGCCGACGTTGCACATTACGTCCGCCCAGACACAACGCTTGACGCTGCGGCAAGGAACCGGGCAACTTCGGTCTACCTCCCGCATGCGGTTTTACCTATGTTGCCACCAAAGCTAGCAGACGAACTGTGTTCGTTACGAGCAAATGTAGATCGGTATTCCATGGTCGTAGCCATGCACCTCAACTCAGAGCATGAGGTGGCATCAACCGAGGCGTTTGAAGCCGTCATCAACGTCAAGCACAACCTCGCCTACGAAGATGCAATCGGAAAGCAAGAGTTCGAAGCGATGTTCCAACTTGCGGCTGCTTGGCAGAAAAAGGATGTGCGCCTTAACATCCAAAACGCCGAACTTCGGCCACGCCTCCATGGGGATGAAGCCATTCGTGTCGAAGTCAAATGGCCGAATGAGGCCACACGGATGATTGAATCATTCATGGTCGCAACCAATTCATCAATCGGTCACTTCCTTGGCGAACTGGGCGCTCCTCTCCCTTGGCGATGCCACACCCCGCCTGATGCACCAGAGGTCGAGGAACTCAACGCTAAGTTGGAATCACTTGGTGTCGACATTGTGCTCCCTCGACCTTCAACAAGGACCCATGGTCAATCTGAGACCAATGAACTGAGCAACCTTCTAGGTGCATGGGCAGGAGGCGATATCGATCTCTCTGGGCTTCAAGAACCGATTGAAGACACACCTGAAGATGTTGACACTTACTTGGCAAACGTCCTCGACCCTGAGGCGCGCCAGTCGATTCTTGATGCGCTCGAGAACGCACAAGAAAAGGCATCACAACTCAAAGGACCTGTGCGCAGGGTGGTTGACCAGGGTCTGTTCCAATTGATGCAGCGAGCAAAATACAGTTCGGAAAACTTGGGTCACTTCGGCTTGAATTTGGATGCCTATGTGCACTTTACTTCCCCCATTCGCAGGTATCCTGATCTGATGGCTCACCGTCAATTGAAAGCACACCTCCGCGGCCTCGATTGGGTGCACGACGAAGAAGAAACTGCAGCATTAGCGGAACACTGCTCCGAGCGGGGTCATGCTGCAAAGCGACTGGAGTGGGAACTTGTCGCCAACGCCTATCACATCCATTTGCTTCGAGGAGGCGCCATAGGTGAGCAATCAAGCGAGGCGTCAAACATAGAGGGAGACATGACCTACAAAGCAAGAGTCACCGGTTTGCGTGGCGTTTGGGTGTTTTTGGACCTCGCCGATGATGGCTCAATTCACGGGAGAATGCATGTTCGCCAACTGGGTGGAAAGCGTAGACTCTTGGTCGATGATCACGGATTGAGCGTGGTGCCAGCAGAGCCGGACCACAACGGAGAACATCCACCTGTGGTCCAATTGGGCCAAGTGTTCCCGTGCCGATTGCGCGGTTTGGACATCTGGGCAGGATTGCTTGATTTGGCTCCGCTCAAGTAATTAAGCCCAAACAATGGGTTTATATTGACTACAATAAATCAAAAATCATGCCCAGAGTGAAAGCTCAAACTTGCGAGTGCTCCTGCAAGATGAAGCGAATCTACACCAGAGCAGAGGGCGGCAAAGGCTGGAATCAAATCGGCTGGATGTGCACTTGTGGGTGCGGATGCCTCACCATGGATTCGGGTGATTGGAACATCGTTGATTGCGATCCCGTGTCCTGTTCCAACTGAGGTCGTGAAGTCGTGTCAAAACCAATTCCTCTGAACATTTCGGGCATGAGTTGCGCGGCATGCGTTGCCTCTGTTGAACGGGTAGCACAGGCGGTGGAGGGCGTGGCGGAACTCGCTGTGAACCTTCCATTGCATCGTGGACGGTTAAGACTGAAGGAAAAGGCAGCCCCTGACACCATCACGAACGTGATCAAAGCAATCGAAGGTGCAGGGTTTGTAGCATCTGTTCGTGAAGAACAGCAAGACAGCGCCATCATTGATGATGAAATTCGTACGCTTCGAAACAAAACATTGCTTTCATTGCTCCTTGCATTGCCAACCCTTTGGTTGTCGATGTTTGCCAATAACCTCGGCCAAGAATACGGGATTGAAGTTCGCTTTTACCTAGCAATGCTTGCATGCATTCCGGTCTATCTATGGGCCGGTTGGGCGATTCACAAAGGAGCATGGATTTCTCTTCGGTCCGGTCGAGCAAACATGGATGTCCTCATTCATTTGGGAACAACTGTCGCATTTTTATGGTCGGTGTGCGTTGTGATTGCCCCCACCTTAGCCGACCCACCAAACCTCCTCATGCAAGCGAATCACGTCTTCTTCGATGGGGTCGTGTTCATCATCGCCTTCGTATTGCTGGGCAATTGGATGGAGGCTGTTGCCAAAGTGAAAGCAACGCAAGCTGTTCATGGATTGATGGCGTTGCAGCCGAAGACTGCCAGGATCATCACGGACGAAGAACTCGGGCACACAGAGAAGATTGGCATTCATGCTGTTTCACCAGGCTCGCTGTTGAAGGTCTTGGTTGGAGAAACGATTCCTCTTGACGGGACCGTTGTGGAACACAGCGTAAGCATCGATGAATCGATGATGACAGGGGAGCCCTATCCTGTGCGAAAAAAGGTCGGGTCTGAGGTCATGGCCGGAACAATTGTCCTCGATGGGAGCGTGCTCATTCGAGTGACCAACTCGGCCGGAGATACGCTGCTTGACGACATCATCGCTCTGGTTGAAGAGGCCCAAATGGGCAAGGCTCCAATCCAACGGCAAGTCGACAACATTGCTGCTGTCTTCGTACCTGTCGTCATCCTTCTCGCCGTCATAGCAGGGGCTTTTTGGTGGCTTTCTGATGCATCGGCTGGCCACAATCCGTTCGACACATCTGGAGAGTTAGCCATCCTTGTCGTGGTATCAACGCTGGTGATTGCATGCCCGTGCGCCTTAGGCCTAGCCACGCCAACCGCCTTGATTGTTGGAACTGGAGTTGGTGCCAAGCACGGGCTGCTCATCAAGGGCATCGAAGCGCTGGAACAAGCCCACAAAACCGACACGCTCGTCGTCGACAAAACGGGCACCGTCACGGCAGGAAAACCAAGAGTGAGTCACATCGAACTGATCGATACCGAAGTGAAAGAAATCCTCGGAATTGCCTCTGCGCTTGAATTGGAATCAACACACCCACTTGCTGATGCCATCCACACTTCGTGGTCCAACGTCACTGCTGTTCGGCCGAACGTCAGCGATGTACAAACGCTCGCAGGAATGGGTTTGGTTGGTGACATTGATGGGGCCTTGGCCGGTGTTGGTAATCTAGACCTCATGGCAGAAATCGGCGTCAAAGTCTCTGCTGAACTGCAAACTCGCATGGATGCTGCGGCTCGTAAAGGGGTAACGCTTGTGCTTGTGAGCCACGGACTTCGATTGCTCGGATGGATCGAAGCAAGCGATCGCATACGCACCTCATCCGCTCGGGCTGTAAAGCTGGCCAAGCAGATGAACCTCGATGTCATCATGCTCACCGGGGATCGAGAAGATGCAGCGCTGGTAACGGCCAATGATGTTGGGATTACGACCGTGCTGGCCGGAGTCAAACCCGATGAAAAGGCAAGCCACATTCAACGGCTCCAAGCAGAAGGGCGAACAGTGGCAATGGTCGGTGACGGCATCAACGATGCGGCCGCTCTGTCCATGGCCGATGTGGGAATAGCGATGGGGGCCGGTTCGGACATTGCTCTTGACGCAGCTGATTTCATCCTCCTTCGAGACGATCTTATCGACGCCGTATCTTCAATTCAACTTGGAAAGGCCACCATGCGAAGGATTCACACAAATCTTGGATGGGCGTTCACCTACAACCTGATTGGAATCCCGCTTGCCATGGGTTTCTTGCTCACATCGACTGGATGGTTGCTCCCACCAGCATTTGCTGCGGCAGCAATGTCGCTTTCATCCGTGAGCGTCATCGGCAATTCCCTCCTATTACGAGGATGGAAGCCCATACGCGAATGAAATTCAAGAACCCGCTCCGTAACAAGAAGAGCCTGAGGAAATGATTTGGGTGCACCCATTGCTTTCGATAGATTGAATATCATCGGTTCCATGTCAAGACCATGAGCCAAACGATTCACACACTCTCCATCACGGGCATGACCTGCGGTTGCTGCTCCGGGCGCGTTACACGCGCTTTGCAGGCCACACCGGGCGTTGTCAATGTGCTTGTGTCTCATGAGGACAACACGGGAAACGTTCTCGCATCCCCCGAAGTCAGCGTTTCAAGCCTGATTAAAGCGGTCAAATCCGTTGGCTTTGATGCAACGGCTTGAAGCGTTTGTTTCAAATCTAAGATGCACCGCCATCAGTTTGCGCGGGGGTCGCCCAGCTTGGTCAACGGCGGTGGGTTTAGGTCCCATTCCTTATTGGTTCGCAGGTTCGAATCCTGCTCCCCGCACCTCATT
>DAPR01000008.1:0-4345 GCA_002502605.1 Euryarchaeota archaeon UBA258 | reverse complement strand
AGAATCCTGCTCCCCGCACCTCATCTTCAGCGCGTGTGAGCGCCTTCGAGTGGACCAAGTGGAATGATTCGGAACGTGTTGATGTTCTGGTGCGACCAGAAGTAATGCGCCTTCATGTGATGCCAATGGCAAGTTTCACGGATGCCCTCCTGGTCGATCATACGCTCAACAAATGCCTGAAGGTTCGGATAATCGATGATTCTACGAAGGTTGCACTTGAAGTGGACAACGTACACCAAATCAAACCGCGCAAGCGTGGGGAACAAACAGATGTCAGCCTCGGTGAGGACACCTTTTTGCCCACCAACCAACCAATCCCGTCCTTCAAGGTGAAGTTCCAGTTCGTCAAGTCGTTCAAATAACGCCGTCACGGCTTCCTCGTAAGCCGCTTGAGTTCGGGCGAAACCTGTTTTGTACACGCCGTTGTTGACCGATTCATAGTTGGCATCAATCATGGCATCAATGTCCGTTTTCAGTTCCTCCGGGCACAGGCTCCGGCCGTTTCCAAATCCAGCTTTGGAAAACTCATCGAACATTCGTACGATTTCACGGCTCTCATTGTTGACGATGGTTGCGTGTGTTCGATCCCAAAGCACCGGCACAGTACCAATTCTTGGACCCTCCTTCCAACCAGAAAACGCACGGTTGTAGATTCCCTCGAGGCTTGCCTCACCGTTCACGGTGTCAGCGGTTGCGCCTTCTTCTTCCGGGTTGAAGGACCATGACCCATCTTGGTTCATTCTCCAATCGACCACGTCAACACTCACCTTGTCTTCGAGTCCAAGCAAGGTTCTGGTGATCAACGTCCGATGAGCCCACGGGCACGCATGCGATACATACAGATGGTAACGATGAGGTTCAACATCGAAGGTTCCACCGGGTTGAATGAGGTCCCTAAACTCACTCGACTTACGAATAAACTTGCCAGAATCAAAAGCTTCTGTCCATGCTCCGGCCTGCTCATCGCTTGGTTCCATGGGGAAGCGGTTCACACTCCTCCTATGAAGAGTGTAGTATCTTCGCTGGTCGTTGGTTCACCGAAGGCTCAATCGCAGCAACTTGGCTCGTCATCAACTTGAGCACAGAAGCAGGTCACGCTTGGCACCATGTCTGCTCGAGAAGATCGCTCTTCGAACAAAGCGGTCACTTGAGCGAGTTCTTCCGGAGCGTCGCCTCGTGCTTCAAGGCAGAGTTTGAGTCCCAAGAGGCCCCACATGTTGTCCTTCCAGAGTTTGATGTCTTCACGGTAAACGGCTTCTGCTTCTTCGATGTGACCCTGCTCAAAGAGAAGAGCACCGAGGATGTGACGAACGGGTTGCATTTGGCCCCAAGGTTCGTTGTAAGCAAGGTTGAGCGAGAGGTCAACACCACGGCGGATGTGATCAAAAGCTGCTGTGAAGTCGGATGCTTCGCCACGTTCCTTAGCAAGGTACTGGCGTCGGTATTCGATTTCACCCTCAAGCACTGCTGCGTTGACGAGCAAAATGCACGGACCTTCGCTTGGATCTTGGTACATCAGGTTGTTGTGGAGCACACGGCCAGCAAGGGCTGGATTCTTGAGTGCCTCGTTGAACAAGACTTGTTCTGCTTCAGCTTCTGGAACCATGCCCTTGGAAGCGTAAGCCACACCACGGGCGTAGTGCTGAGTAGCGATTGTGGCAGGGAAGACATCCTTGTCGTCGTACATTGGTTCAGCCAAAATCTCGTCCCACTTACCGAATCGAATCATGACGTGCCATGGCATGGTGACGTAGGATTCGAGGAAGATTGCACCCATTGGGATGATGCCGGCAAGCATGAATTGCACACCGGAGTTTTCGTCGCCTGCGGGTAGGGTATCAACAGCTTTACGAGCGTACTTGAGAGCGGTCTCGTATTGCCCTTCGAACATAGCACACCAGACAATGAAGTGGTGGTTGTGCATTCGATAGAACTTGTAGAACTGAGATTCATTGCCAGTGAGTTCGACGTATCGGTCATCAGCTTCAACCGCTGCAATGTTGCATTCCACGGCTTCCTTCCATTGCCCGACCCATGCATCAATGTGCGAAGGCATGTGGACAAGGTGGCCAAGACCTGGCATGAGGTTGCGAAGAACATCTGCTGCTGGGAGTGCCTTTTCTGGGAAAGGTGACAATTCCAAAGCGTGGCAGTACAAGTGGCACAGTGCAGGATGAACCTTTGCTTCCTCGCTGCCTTCGAAGGCATCTTCCATGATCTTGACAAGCAACAGGGTGTTGTCATCCGCTGGAGTGATTTCGCCGGTGGCTGTGTTCTTGTCCCACAGTTGCCATGCTTTCAAGTTCATCAGGCCTTCAACGTAGATTGCGGTGACGTCCAAGTTTCCGCTGTACTTCTCATACAACGGCGCCATTGCTTCAGCGAAGGCGACGTTGAGTTCTGGAGAGTTGCCCATGTTGAGAACGCTTGGATCTGCTGCGTCACGTGCTTCTGCAGAGTGACGTGTTGCAAGAGCATCAATCAAATCTTTCTCCAATTCTGTGCAGCCATCCTTGAGGGAAACTGCAGTTTGGATTGAATCGTGGCCAGAGCCAAGTCCCGGTGCCCAGTTGTAATTTGAAGAGACACAGTATGCGATGCCCCACCATGCCATAGCGCAGGTGTCATCGAGTTCAGCAACCTTGCTAAAGCAGGCAATAGCTTGTTCGTGGTTGTAGTTCAGCATGTGGCCGTAGCCTTCCACAAACATGGCACGTGCTTCATCGTTCGCGCATGTTATTTCTGTGGCAAAGGTATAGTTCGCTGGTACTCCATAGTCGTAATCCGTCGGTGCAAGGGTCATATTGGTCCTTAAAGTGGCGTTTGATTTAAGGTATCGGGTGGTTTATTATGGATTTACAGACCGTATATGGAAAATAATTAGTTGGAAATAAAAGCCAAACGAATCGGTGACTGAGGCGTTCGAACATCAGAGGTGGAAAGGCTCACTCGATGCGAACATCTTCAATGCCCTCAGCCGCTTTGGGCCAGGCCATGTCAAGGGATTCCAATGCCTCCCGAATGAGGGTCGATATGACCTCATTGCGGTATTTTTTGTTGTTCGCTGGCACCACATACCAAGGTGCATCTTCGGTGCTGGTTTCTTTCAGCATGGTTTCGAAGGCCTCTTGATACTGGTCCCAGTAAGCCCTTTCCTTGAGGTCGTCTTTGTTGAACTTCCATTGTTTCTCGGGGGTGTTCAATCGGCTCTCAAAGCGCTTCTTTTGCTCGTCTTTGGAGATGTGAAGGTAGATTTTGACAACCGTGGTGCCCTCATCGACCAGCATTTGTTCGAAGGATCTGATGTGGCTGTAGCGCTTTTCAATTGCATCATCTGGAGCGTAGCCGTGCACTTTGACCACCAACACGTCCTCGTAATGACTGCGGTTGAAGACGACAATTTCTCCGTTCCCCGGCACATGGGGGTGGACGCGCCAGAGGTAATCATGAGCGAGTTCTATCTTGGTTGGGCGTTTGAAGGATTTCACTTTGACGCCTTGAGGATTCAATAAGCCAAACACAGACCGGATGGTACCATCCTTGCCACCAGCGTCAATGGCTTGGAGCACGACAAGAAGTCGCTGTTTTCGTTCAGCCCACATCAGTTTTTGGAGCGATTGCAATTGCTTTGTGTTCTTCTTCAACACGCGCTTTGATTGCTCTTTGTCAAACCCTGTTGGAGGATCTGCTGCTGCATCAGACAAGGCAAAGGTTTCCGGGTTTGAAACTCGGTACTGGGAAGTGTCCACGACGCTTGTCCCCCTCTAGCCATTAAAAATCGTTCTGCGGTGTCTTGGCTGTTGCAAGGCAGAACAATGGATGCACTTTGTTCATAAAGTTCCGATGAAAGCGCATCTTAGGGATGGTGTCGAGATGGTTACCGCAGCAGATGTAGAGAAAGCCCAACAAGCCTGGGGAAAGGGAATCGTAGAAATTGCCGCAGCCCATGATGCAGGAATGGACTACGTCGAACGTGCACGAACCCATGTCGAAACGCTCTACGCCTATGGAATGGGACCTGTTTTGTTCAAACCAACCTTTGCCGTAAAGCAACAATTCCGCCCCACCTTCGAAGGCGCAATGTCCTACTTTGTAGGCCAAAATGGAGCCTGTCCGGAAGACAATGGTTTTGCGATTCAGCATTGGACCAATGTACGGTTCGAAAATCAGGAGATGGTCATCAATGGCACGACGGCGCTGTCGATGGGCAATTACTTCTTCACACGACCCAGTGGTGAAGAGGTGAAAGTTGAATTTACATTTGGATACATTGCTGATTCCAATGGAGCCCTACGGATCCATCTCCACCATTCATCGATGCCTGCGAGTGTTGTTTGAGGGTACG
>DAPR01000007.1:863-10779 GCA_002502605.1 Euryarchaeota archaeon UBA258 | reverse complement strand
GAGATGCGGGGGGCAGGATTCGAACCTGCGAACCGATAAGGAATGGGACCTAAACCCACCGCCGTTGACCAAGCTGGGCGACCCCCGCGCAAACTGATGGCGGCGCCTCTTGGATTTGAATGAAACGCTTCAAGCGTGTGCTTCAAATCCAGCTGAATTGATGATGTGGAGCACGGTGGATATCGTTATTTCAGCGGATGTGGTGACTTTTCCAGTACCCTTGGAATGAGAGATTTCAGCCTTGAGAATTCCTGGAGTTGATTCCAAAACTCGATTGATTCTGCTGGAGCACCCATCGCACGTCATTCCAGCAATAGAGACGGCATGTACAGCTTGGTCCATGTGATGATGAAGAAGTGGTGTGATTTGAACTCATTCACTGATGGGGCTCCACCAGCGCAATACCAGCGAATTTGCCACTACGCTGACCGACGAGAGCGACATTGCTGCAGCAGCGAAAGCCGGTGGGAGCAGGACGCCGGTGAATGGCAGCGCAATACCCATGGCCAATGGAATTCCCACTGCATTGTAGACAAACGCCCAACCAAGGTTCACTCGAATTCGGCGCATGGTGCTCTTCCCAAGATCCAATGAGGAGACAGCATCAATCAAGTCGTTTCTCAACAAGACAAAGTCAGCAGCGTCCATGGCGATGTCTGAACCCGCTCCCATAGCAATTCCCACGTGGGCGGTAGAGAGAGCTGCTGCATCGTTGATTCCATCTCCAACCATGGCGACGTATCGCCCTTGATTTTGCAACTCTTGAACATGAGCAGCCTTCTGGTCCGGTTTCACTCCGGCAACAACCGTTTTTATTCCAACTTCTTGAGCGACCGTTTCAGCGGCCTCTTTTCGATCACCGGTCAACATGATGACGTCATAACCGGCTTTTTGGGCTCTTTGAACAGCCTTTTCTGTGGATTCACGAATCCTGTCCCGTGCTTCAATCCAGCCAAGCAATTTCAACCCTTGACTTACCAACACGAGCGTAACACCTTTGGTTGCAGCAGCACTAAGCTTACCGAAGATTTCTTCGCTGATTTGAACACCTATTTCTTCCATCAGTTCGATGTTACCTACCGCAACTAAGGCGCCATCCTTTTCGCCAATCATCCCCAGCCCAGGAAGCGTTTGGATTTCGGTCAGTTGTGGGCGAGTTGAGGTCACATTCGACCACGAGGTGAGAATGGCGTCCGCAAGAGGATGCGTTGATTCGGCTTCAAGAGAAGCAGCAATGGAAAGAATTTCTTTCACTTCGCAATCAAGCAACTCAATATGGCTTACTCGCGGTTTTCCTGATGTCAACGTCCCCGTTTTGTCGACGATGAGCGTGTCAACTCTGTGGGCGTGTTCGAGTGCTTCTATGCCTTTGATGAGCAATCCGTTTCGGGCGCCTACGCCTGTGCCAACAATCAACGCTGTCGGTGTAGCCAAGCCCAGAGCGCACGGGCAAGCGATGACGAGGGTGGACACCAACACCATCATGGCCAATTCTAAATTTGAATCCATGGGATTGTACGACGCCGAATCGGGATACAGCCACCAAAATATCGCCGCTGTGAACGCAAACACGACGACAACGGGGACAAAAACCGAAGCAACTCGGTCGACGAGCCGTTGTATTGGGGCCTTGCCCATCTGTGCATCCTCAACCAGTTGAATGATGTTTGCAAGCAAGGTATCTTCGGAACTGTGCGTGGTACGGATGAGAATTGTTCCATCGAGAACGAGCGTTCCTGCCGAGACGTGTTCTCCTTCTTTCTTTCGAACCGGGTAAGGTTCTCCGGTCATCATTGAGGTGTCAATACTGGCTTTTCCTTGGTGCACTACGCCGTCGAGAGGAACAGTTTCGCCGAGTAAAATTTTGATCAGCGAACCAATCGGGACTCCGGCGACATCTTGCATATCGGTATGTCCAAGTTCTTCATCGATGACCAAGCGAGCTCGCTTTGGTTGTAAATCCATTAGACCGTGAACTGCATCGGTGGCTTTCAGTTTGGCACCTGCTTCCATCCAATTTCCGAGCAACACAAATCCGATGATGAATACAACTCCATCAAAGAATACATGACTTGAGTTTGAGAATACCGGCGGTAGGATGCTGAGAAGTGGCGATAAGGTGACCAAACTTGACCAAAGGAAGGCCACACTTGTCCCTAAATGAATCAGCACATCCATGTTGGCCGAACCTGAACGCAAGGCTTTCCAAGCATTGGAATGAAATTGCCATCCTGACCAAAAATAGACTGGAGCGGTTCCGACAAGAGCCAGCAACAAACGGGTATTGACGCCGTTCAGTTCACCAAAATCCTCGGCAAACATACTGAGGTAGAGAGTGGGTATAGCCATCAGCAAAGCGAGCACTACTTTCCGTGATTGAGCGCGTAAATCTTTTCGAGCATTCTCAATCATCGTTGTTCTGCCACGATGCTCTTTGGCTCCAAAACCACTCCGTTCAAGAGCAGCGATAACGCTTCTTTTCGTCGATTCAACATTGGAGTCTAAAGACACGTTCACAACGGCGCGTTGCAAGGGAAGGTTCACTGAAACGCTCTCCACCTGTTCGGCACGGAGCGTCACTTTCTCAACCGATGCAACGCACGATGCACAGGTCATTCCTGTTACATCTAAAACGAACGATTCGGTTGACATTTTACCACCTCAGCTCAACAACACCCTTGGTCTGTACATCCGGTAAGGCTCCATTCGCCTTCATCCATAGAGACGCATCCACACCCGCATGTACACATCCAGCCAACTTGATCCCAACCTTTGCCGCCTTCGGCGCGAGTGTATAGCCGCTTCATCTTGCAACCGCAATTGCACCTCTCTGCTTTGATACGAGCCATGTAACTGCGTTTAATGTAGTCAATATAAACGCTTGGTTTTGACTACAATACTACTGTGGGGCGAGGTCCAATGAGCCAGCCCATACATCCAAGCCTCGCAACCGGCAAGGGAATTTTTGGCCGAGTTGAACGACCGGCTCTTGTTCTCCTCGAGCATCTGGTTCGGCTGGTATGACCGCAAGCCCATATTCGTCGATGCTCATTTGGGTTTTACCACCGATTTGGCGCAGATGCATCCGGCCGTGAATTGCGCCATCGTCTGCTAAGTCAAGGAAAATCCAAGGTGTACGCAAGCCGGTAATTCGAGCGGGCCACGAAGTATGTTCCAGGGGCGTGGATTCTGTAGAACTTTCACCTCCGATTTTCCCACCGCGCAACAAGTGTAGGTGGTACGCATTCGCTACAAGTTCCCACTCCATTCGTTTGGCTGTGTGACCTTGTTCGCTGCAATGTTTGGCTATTTTTGCCGTTTCTTCGAGAGAATGAACCCATTGCTCTGCTCGCAAGTGTGCTTTGAGTTGCCGGTGTGCCATGAGGTCGGGATAGCGTCGAATCGGGCTGGTGAAATGCACATACGCATCGAGATTTAACCCAAAATGACCAAGATTTTCTTCACTGTAACTGGCCCGTTGCATGAGGTGGAACAATCCTTGGTCCACCACTCTGCGAACGGGTCCTTTGAGTTCGGAGGCTTGCTCCTGAGCTTTATCCAGAGCATCGAGAATCTCCTGGCGTGCATCAGCATCAAGGACGCTGTCCAGGTATTCCGGCGTGTCGTTGCTGGTTGTTGTTTCACTCTCCAGCCCAGAAACATCAACTGAGCCGCCAGCCCAACCTGCCAGTAAGTCTGCCAGTTCACCTTCTTCGGATTGGCCGTGCGTCCGATAACTTGGAAGGGGCAGTTCGATGTTAACGCCCAATGCTGAAAGTTTTGCATTCAGTTCTTCCACTTCCACGGCATCAGGCGGCGTGTGGCAACGCCATGGTAGCGGTGCGCCGGCTTTACCCAGTAAATGCCCGACTGAGGCATTGGTTGCGACCATGAACGATTCGATCATTTGTGTGGCGGCGTTTGGCCATTTGATTTCGACTCGAATGTTTTCGTCACCATGCAATCGAGGCCGGAGTTCTGCATTTTGGATGTTAAGGCGAACTTCTTTTTTCTGCCAGGAATCGGCCAGTTCAAACATGTCGGTAAAGCGTGGATTGTCCAAAGCATCTTCGTAAGCCATGTTTTCAACAACCCGAATCACTGCTTCAAACGCCTTGCATTCGACGATGGTATCGTCGTTGCCAATTTCCATTGAAACAACCATTGCAAGACGGTCAACGCCAGCACGCAGGGAACAGAGGTCATCGGCCAGCCGTGGCGGCAGCATCGGGAGAACGGTGTGCGGCAGGTAGACCGATGTTGCCCGAGCGCGAGCGGCGGTGTCCAAACGGGTGTCCGGCTCAACATAATGAGCCACATCAGCAATGGCGACCCAAAGGGTTCGGATACCGTCCTTCTCAACCAAGCAAACAGCATCGTCGAAATCTTTTGCATCATGAGGGTCAATGGTTACGAACGGAAGGTGTCTTAGGTCACTGCGATGATTGGAAAGTTCACCTTCACCGTCAACTTCAGGTAGCCGTTCAGCAGATTCCACCAGAGCCTCATCGTACGTCCGGGGAAATGGATTCCAGCCGCCTTTGCGTTTGTTTTCGAGCCGCAAGTCCAACAGCGAGCGTGCATTCAACCGCCCAGATTGTATCAGCAGCAATGCCATACTGGGTTCAGCATCTCGAAACCGTAGTCCTGAGCGCCTGTTAGCGATAAATCGGGCTTCTTTTACCAAATCGAAAGTGCCCCAAGTGCGGACGACTGTGTCCGGGAGCAGAGAGAAGGAGGAGGGGTAATCTTGTCCACCCAGATGAGCCAGCCAAACTTCTTCGAGCAGTGAATATCTCTCAGCATCTCTTCCACTGGTGTTTTCTGGAGCATCCGGGCCACTGAGGGCTGGACGACCATGAAGTCCGGTCGAGCCTTTGGTTGCGTGTACTGCGCTGAATGCTTGCCAGTCGAGTACAGCCTCTTTGATGCGTTTGATTTCATCAGGACTGCGAATCCGGACCTTCTTGTCTTCCACTTGAACGAAGTTTTCGCTTTTTGCACGGGCATGTGCCATCGTTTCATCGATGGAACTGCGAAACACCCGTTCCGGTCGAGAATCACCAGCATATTGCTTGCCTAGGTCTTCTTTATCGATAAGGAATGTAGCAATTTCTTCACTGCTCCAAGATTTCTTCCACAACTCTTCTTGGGCGGCAAAGTGACTCGCTAAACGCTTCCATAACCGCTCGACATCAGAGATTTGTGGTCCTTTTTTGTTCTTCTTTGAACCACGGTTGTTCCGTTTCTTGCCTTGGCCCATGAACCCACCTACAATCCAGAGTTCTTAAGATTCTCAAGCGCTTTCACTTGTTCTTTCGAGAGTTCATCGTAATCAGGCAGTACGAATTCAAGTTCTAAATCGCCACCGTCGTAACCTGCTCCGGCGATACGAAGGCGGTCTCCAACCATCGTTTCAGGTGAGACGGTGAGCATTATTTTCTTGTTTGAAGGCAGTTGAACTTTCACCTTTCCCCCGAGCATGAGGGTGCTGAAGGGAGTCGGAACTTCTTGCACAAGCATCTTTCCATCCCAGAAACGACCTTCGCCGAAATGAATGCGTATGGTCAACATCACATCGCCGGCTGCACCTTCAGGGTGATCGTGGCCTTGACCCTTGAGACGTGATGTCGTTCCATGTTTGACGCCGGGTTTCACCCGAGTTCTGAGCGTAACTGAAGTTGGCTCCATCGTTCCTGCAGCATTTGGCTTAAGCCGCTTGAAGGTGAATGGAAATTGACCCCCCTGTTCGGCCTGCTCTGCGGTAAGTTCGAGGCTGACGCTGATGTCAGCACCTTTGGGCCGTTGTTGGCGTTGTTGCGGTTGACCTCCCATCCCGCCGAAGGGGTTTCCACCTCGAGGACGGCCACCTCCGCCGAACATTTGCCCAAGAATATCTTCCATGCCTCCACCGCCACCGCCGAAGGGGTTACCACCGCCTCCACCGCCAAACATCGATGACATTCGTTGTTGTTGTTCGTATTCGTTCCGATCTTTGGCGGTAGCAATCGATTCATAGGCTGCTTGAACTTCTTTGAATTTGGCCTCGGCCGAGGCATCGCCTTGATTCCGGTCGGGGTGGAACTGGCGAGCTTTTTTGCGAAAAGCCCGTTTGATTTCAACATCGCTGGCATTTCGACCTACGCCCAACACTGAATAGGGGTCTTGCTTCGCCATTAAGCGCGCTTCAACGCCACTCCCACATCAACCCTCGCAACGTAATTTACGAAACTTTGAGGCCGAGAAACTCCTGTAATCGCGACGGAGTGGTTATAATTGAAGGGTAGGTGGCATTGAAAGCCGAGGTTGTACCATGTCTGGTGAAAATGCAGAAAACCGCTCCTTTGAAGAAAAAGTACAGGACCGTCAAGACTGGATTGAGTCCCAATTCCGTCGTATTTCCCGTGGTTCATGGGCCCGTATCATTCGCATGGCTCGTAAGCCTACGCCTCAAGAATTCAAACAAACCTCCATTATTTGTGGTATCGGATTGTTTGTATTGGGCGCTATTGGTTTTGCCATGCTCGTCCTTATGGACAATTTCTTCCCTTGGATGTTTGATGTGTTGAACATCGGTAACTGAGTGAATACAGGAGATGAATGAAATGAGTGAAGCATTTGTAGCATACGTTCGATTTGAAGAAAAACTCCTCTTGCTGCGACGCAGCAAGTCTGATGGCGACTTCCCAGCATTGTGGGATGGCGTTTGGGGAATTGGCGATACAGCCGAAGAAGTTCTCGCCCGCGTCTCTGAATCCACTGGAATCCCAGTCGACTCTCTCCACTACCAAGGCTCCGGCCCTGAGCGTGGTGTTGACATGGGCCGCTCTCTGGTCGATGTTGTGCCGGTGTTGGTTGTCTCGAACACAGAGGAAGTGACTCCAAACGGTCGTTACACTGAAGCAGAATGGATTGACCCAGGTACGCTGCAAAACTACAATTGTATTTTCTCCAATCTCGATATGGAGAACAACAACAAGTTGTTCGGAGAAATGTACGGTTCAGTCGGTTCGTTCCTTTACATCGTAAAGACCGCAATCGGTTCAGAGAAGCGCGTTGCTGACGAGATGTACAACCGTCTTCACGGCAGTGGTTCGCTCACCTCTTTGCTCCCAGATATCATGTCGATTCTTCACCCTACAGGGATGCGAGGATATCTTTTCATTGAATCCAGCGCTCTTCACCACGTTGAGAAGTTGATCGGCCGCTCCGGTGGTCGAGACCCAGCAGCTCGCCGTGGATTGAACCAAACCCCACTCAAGAACGCCAAGACCGTTCTTCCTGGTGAAGCACCTCTTGCCGACATTCTACCGTACCTCGAACCAAAGGCAGTGACCTCTGGAATCGAAGTCGGATGCATCGTCGAAATTGTTACTGGTGCGTTCAAGGGCGAGAAAGCTCGTGTCCTCAGTGTGGCAGAATCCAAGGAAGAAGTCAGCATGGAGTTGTACGAACAACCTATCCCAATGACCCTCAATATGCGTGGCGACCACGTTCGTGTCGTGGAGCGTGTCGAGTGATTATATCGGGCTAAGCGACTCAACCCTCTTCGCACAGCGCGATTATATAGGGGTGTTTTGTCGGCTGAATGCCCACATAGTGAGCAATGGAGTTGAAACAATGCCGAAACCTTGGACATCCGAACTCATCAAGAAGGCTCTTGGTGTAAAGAAGTGCAACGGCAGTCTCGATGCCGCGACCGAAGACCTCTCTCTTGAGAAAGCAATGGATGTTGCTCGAGACAAGAACGGTCAAGGTCACCTGACCGGAGCCGATCTTAAGGCACAAACAAAAGAAATCATTGGAACCTGTGTTTCAATGCGTGTCAAGATTGACGGTCACTGGGCCAATGACGCCCTCGAAATCATTAGCAAAGGAGAATGGGACGAGCGGTTTAACTGAAACTCACGAGCCGTGGTAGAGGCGCCTCGAGCGTCTCGCTGACCACAGAGGTGATTAAAAATGGAAGAAAAAATTAACCAGGCAATTAAAGGAGCACTTGAAAGTGCACCAAAGAGAAAGTTCGTTGAATCGTTGGATATTGCATTCACGATTCGTGACGTTGACTTGAAAAACCCGAACAACCGTATCAAGGAAGAGATTCGTCTTCCATCTGGTCGCGGTCGTGAACTCAAAATCGCCATGTTTGCTGCTGGAGAAGCTGCAACAAAAGCAAAGGCTGCAGGTATTCACGTCATCACTCCTCAAGAAATTGAAGACCTTGGCGGTAACAAAGGCAAGGCAAAGAAGATTGCAAACGCTTTCGACTTTTTCCTCTCTGAAGTCCCTCACATGGGACTGATTGGACGATACCTCGGTGTTGTTCTTGGTCCTCGTGGCAAGATGCCTCGTCCAGTCCCTCCAACACTCGACCCTGCCATCATCGCAGCAGGTCTTCAATCAACTGTCGTTGTTAAATCCGGTGACAAAATGACGTTCCAAATCGCTTTCGGTACGGTCAGTCAATCTGAAGAAGAACTCTACGCCAACGCAATGGAAGTCTACAACCGTGTCATCTCCAAACTTGAGCGTGGAATTGGAAACATTCGTTCTCTTTACATCAAGACAACGATGGGTCCTTCTCAAATGGTCGAGGTGATTAATTGATTCCTAAGGTCGTTTCGTGGAAGAAAGACACCGTCAAAGATTTGGTGGATTTGCTGAAGAGCGGAGACACCATTGCAGTCATCGACGTTCACGGCGTTCCAGCCGGTGCAATGCTCGGTATGCGTGCATCACTTCGTTCAGACATGAAGATTCAAGTCGCCAAGAAGCGATTGATGAGCATTGCTTGGGAACGAGCTGGATTCGAAGACTCAAACTTGAACGAATTGTTCGAGGGTGCGATACAACCAGCATTGGTTTCCTCTTCAAACCTCAACTCCTTCGAACTCTTTACCGAACTTAAGAAGACAGAAGCAGGCCGTGCCGCTAAGGAAGGCGACGTCGCTCCTCACCAAATTGTTGTTGAGAAGATGGATACCGGTATGCCACCTGGCCCAATAGTTGGTGACTTGAACTCGGTAGGCATTCCTGCGAAGATTATGGGTGGCTCGGTTCAAATTCAGAAGCGAACAGTTGTTCTTGAAGCAGGCGATGTTTTCGAAGGCGACATGGGTATGATGCTCTCGAAGATTGGAATAAATCCAATCGTCACCGGTCTACGTTTGTGCGGTACGCTTGAAGGTGGAACTTTGTTCGCTCCAAGTACGCTTGACATCGATTACGAGCAATTCGAAACCGACCTCATCAGTTACGCCGCAGGTGCATTCAACCTTGCGTGCAACATCACATGGTTCACAAGTCAAACCATGCCAACAATTCTTGCAAAGGCCAGCCGAGAGGCAATGGCCGTTGCATTGGAAGCTGCAATCACAACTGCAGAAACCATGCCACATCTCGTTGGACGAGCACACAACGGCGCTATGGCCGTTGCTGGACAGCTTGACAGCGACGCACTCGATGAAGAACTTGCCAACATGTTGGGCGCAGCCGCATCCGCAGCCGCATCCGCTGCAAGTTCATCTGACAGCACTTCTGAGGTACCAACTGAAGCCGAAGAAGAGGAAGAAGAGGAAGAAGAGGAAAGCTTCGGCGGACTCGGAGATCTATTCGGTTGAACTACACAATGAGGTGAAAAAATATGGAATACGTATACGCTGCTATGCTACTGCACGCTGCTGAAAAAGACATTGACGAAAAAACCGTGAGCGCCATTCTAAAGGCTGCTGGCGTGAAAGCTGACGACGCTCGAGTGAAAGCACTGGTTGCTTCACTTGCTGGTGTTGACATCGCTGATGCAATGACCCAGGCTGTCGCCGCTCCTGCCGCTGCTGCTCCAGCAGCTGCTGGTTCATCTGACGCCCCTGCCCCTGTTGAAGAGGAAGAGGAAGAAGAAGAAGAAGCTGGCTTCGAC
>DAPR01000007.1:337-810 GCA_002502605.1 Euryarchaeota archaeon UBA258 | reverse complement strand
GTATCGAGCGCCGCCGAGCGCACTTGGTACGCGACATGCTCGCGTCCAGTGAAGCACGGTAGTCCCACTCGGTCCTACCCGCGGAATACCTCGCCTGAAAGGGCGGGACTGTGGGAACACCGTGCATACAAGCGAATCAAACTTCGAGTTTGATCTGAAACATTCACTGCAGCCGTAAGGCTGCCCAAATCAAGACGCCTTCATCGGAGTGTTGATGCCAACCTGTCGATTGGAACATCCATGGTGCGACGAGCGACTCAAGATTTTGAAGTCAGTGTCTCGCCCGTTCAATCGATTAAGGTGTTTCGGCTTCTTGCCGAAGAAGCCGGCTGGTCCATGGAACGTCATGAAGGTTCGCGGATGGTCGACCGGTTCGCTATCATCATGCCAATGACCCAAACCACTCGAACGTTGGGTCTACGAATTCTTGATGGACCTTTACGAGGTCTTGAAGTCACAAGTTGGTCTGAAAC
>DAPR01000007.1:0-313 GCA_002502605.1 Euryarchaeota archaeon UBA258 | reverse complement strand
TACCCGGCGGACTTGAACTCCCCCTCACTCAATTGCTTCTCCAGCATTGGGTCTCTCGTTTGCCCCGATGCCCGTGGCGTTGGAGTTTTGGAGAACGGTCAAAGATTGGTTTCCTTCTGCCGGTGTGGAAGAAATCGCGAAAGAACTTTGCCAAGTTAGGTTTTTCAGTTGGTCAAAACGACTGGCCAAACAGTCCAAGAAAGCCGTGGATGGATTCTGAATCCGAGTGATTTGGCGACTAAAATCTTCTTTTTCACATCCAGTTTACGCTTGTCAATTGACCGAAAGTCATAGAGGTTGATGCTTCATCGGT
>DAPR01000005.1 GCA_002502605.1 Euryarchaeota archaeon UBA258 | reverse complement strand
GTATGCCCTCCACCACGCATCGATGCTGCCGTATCGAAGAACGGTCTGAACTTGCTCGAAGTTGAGTTGTTCGCTGAAGCCCTCAATCCCCTTCGAACACAACTTGGCGATGGAGTTCACATTCTCAATGATGCATGCGACGTCAATGCCGATAGGTTCACAGATCGCATTGCTGCACGGCTTGTTGAATGGCCTTGGACTGACAGCACCATCCATTCGGAACACAAGGCAGACACAAATCATGCAGTGGTCGGTATGGCGAGCATTCTCGCCAAGGTCAAACGAGACGAATGCATTGCTCAACTTACTGAACAGTTAGGGTTTGGTATCGGGTCGGGATACCCATCAGATCCGTACACAAAAGCAGCCCTACCGAGTCTTTTGAAGGGGAAAACCCCGCACCCGGAATTGCGTTGGTCGTGGAAAACTGTTCACCGTGCTTGGTTCGCTCTGCATCAAGAGGAACCCCCGCTCAGAACATGGGAGAGCGATGCCCAGCAAACTCTGTTTGAGGTTTAATCTGATTTCACAGCCACGCACTTGATGAAGGGAAGGCAACAGGAGGAAATGAGTCCCATGTCTTGGTCACCCGATGAAGCCACCCTAAACTCATTTCGACATCTCGCGATACAGAACGCGATTGAATACGAAGGTAAGGCCGCACCAGGGTCTGTGATCGGCCGGCTTATGGGTTCACGCGCAGACCTGCGACCCCACGGCAAAATCATCTCACCATTGATTGCAAAAGCAGTTGCTGAAGCGAACGCAATGGCTGCACGTGAGGGTTTGGATGCGTTGCGTGCCGTGCTCAATGAAGAAGCGCCACATCTTCTTGAAAAGCGCGAAAAGAAGGAACGAAGAGTTGGCTTGCCAGAATTGAAGAATGCCGAAAAAGGAAAGGTGGTTCTTCGATTTGCACCAAACCCAAACGGACCTATGAGTTTCGGCCATGCCCGAGGCATTGTCATCAATGGTGAATACGCCAAGGAATGGGACGGAGAACTGATCTTGAGGTTCGATGATACGGACACAGTGGTCAAACCTCCACTTGTCAGTGCCTACAAGGACATTGAAACGGAAGCAGGTTGGTTGTTGGGTTATGCACCTCACAGAGTCGTGATTGCAAGCGATCAAATCCCTCACTACTACGAGCATGCGGAGCAGATGCTGGAGGCTGGCTTTGGATATGTTTGCCGTTGTACAGGTGAGGCGTTCAAGGTGTTCAGGGTTGACAAAACCGAATGCCCATGCAGAGGAAATTCCACCGAGACCAACATAGACTTGTGGGGTAAAATGCTCGATGGAACCTTCAAGCCTGGAGACGCTGTTGTGCGAGTCAAAACGGACATGACTCTGAAAAATCCGGCACTAAGGGACTGGCCTGCGTTGCGCATGCAGGACACCGCCAACCATCCACACCCACGGCCAGAAATCGGTTCAACCTACCGAGTATGGCCACTGCTGGATTTCCAGAGCGCTGTGGAAGACCACCTGCAAGGTGTAACGCACATCATCCGTGGAAAGGATTTGATGGATTCAACTCGAAAACAAACACTGCTCTACGAACACTTTGGATGGGAATATCCAGAAACAATGTATTGGGGCCGGGTAAAGGTGCACGAGTGGGGAGGATTCTCAACATCACAAATGCGTCGAGACATCGAAGCGGGCCACTTTACTGGTTGGGATGACCCTCGTCTTCCAACCCTTGCAGCCTTACAGCACCGAGGGATTACAGCCGAGGCATTAAGGGCGTTTTGGATTGAATTAGGAGTCACTCAAAAGGACATATCTGTGCCGCTCACCACCCTCTTCTCACACAACACGAAGCAAATTGACGATGAAGCTCCTCGTTTGGCATTCATCCGAACACCACAGCAATTCAAACTCACAGGAGAACACCCCCCAAGCGTTTCAGTGGATGTTCATCCGAACCATGAGGATCAAGGAAAACGAACCTTTGACCTGTCAAATCCCACCATTTGGATTGAAGAGGAAGATTCTGCTAAAGGGGAATTGCGTCTCAAAGGATTTGCTGACGTGGCGTTAACAGGAACGGATGCCGCTGTCCAGTCCATCGATCGCCAAGACAACCGGCCAATTGTCCACTGGCTAAGTGAAGCACAAAGCACGCCTGGCACCCTCATTCTAGCAGACGATGGAGAACTTCTCGAGTTGAATGGGCAAATGGAAGATCACGCTTACCCGGTTGGAACCATGGTTCAACTCGAGCGAATTGGATATGGTCGAGTTTTGAGTCCAACTGTCATCCTGTTCAGCCATTCCTGAAGGCGTGGTAAGACTGATAGGGCGGTCCCAACCTCCTCTTGCTATGGCAAAGACTGTTGCAGACCTGAATTTGGATGACGAACACATCACTGTGGGCGTGGACGACACGCTCCAAGAAGGGGCAAAGAGAATGATGAGCATTCAAGGCGGCATCGTCATTGTCTTGAACGATTCAAACAATGTCAAGGGTGTTCTAGGCACCAACCAATTCCTCAAAGCCATGTCACAGGCTGTGGATGCAGGTGAAGCCAAATGCGCTGAATGGATGGAAATGGATTTCCTCAAGGTTCATCAAACGGATACGCTGAAGCATGTTTTGTCAGAAATCAAAAAACGCTCACCACAAGCCGTTGTTGCAGTGGATGAAAACAACGAGTTTTGTGGCTACTTTTCACCATCAGACTACACACAGGCCACGAGTTTGGTAGGAAGCCTTGCTCAACTTGGGCTTTGATTAGGCTACAAGTTTGATCACTCGGCCACAACCAGCGCAGGCGAACCGTAGAGGGCGTTCCTCGCTCAAAACTGCGTTCTTTGTTGAACATGCAGGGCAAGGAATATTCGGGGTATTCATTTGTTGTAGCGCCTCGATTGACGGGCGACTTCTTGGGCTAGCAGCTGCCGAAATCCACCACAGTAAGATCGTGAAGACCACGGCTCCACCAACGAAAAGTGGGGGGTAGGCAAAGAAATGGATGAAGGCCACCATTGGCACAAGGACGAGTTCGAGCATCAAGATTTTTCGCTCACGGGTGCGAGTCATTCGTAAGGCCACAATCAACCCGACCAACAAGGCTACACCTATACCGGCAAGCAGAGGAATAGGGGCATTGAGAGGGGCATTGGTTGGAATAAAACTGAATGTGAAGTCAACGTCTTGGTCAAGGTCTGAACCTTCGATTGAAATTGTCTCGCCCCAAGGAAGTCGAGAATGTGATAGTTTGACCTCTGTGGATTCCAAGACTTTCGGACCTAAGTAAGCTGAGAACCCTGAAGACTCACCTTCGAAAGAGAGGGTCAAATCAGACCACAAAGGAGCTGGTTGGACGGTGATGAAGTTTCGAAGCAATGTCATTTGTTGGTTGATATCGACAAACTCTGAGGTTCGGAACACGAGGGTCACTGGATGGTTCACCACATCTTGTTGGCCGTTCAAATCCAGATCAATGGAAATGGTCTCAAAGTTCCTGAAACTTCCAAGCAGTTCTTCACTGTCAAGACCAAGACCGACGCTTAGGTAATACGAACAGAGACCGGATGATGTCGAGGCACCGGTGAGCATCTGCCGTTCGAATTCATTGATTTCATTTGGTTCAATGCTTCGACTGACCCGCTCATCTTCGGTGACGGAGCCTTCTTGGAAGCTTTTCAACACCGGGGAAAGGTCATTGACATCGTCACCAATGTGGTCAAGTCCCCAGCGCATCCAAAATGCCATTTCGCCACCAAGGGTGATGCTGGTCTCACGTGTGAGCCTAATCGCCCCTTCATCTGGGCTGATTTCGAAGGTACCTACAACCTCAATTGGGCTTCCGTCTCCGTTTGTTTGCAGCGGTTCATCTGGTGGGTAATAGGTCCCAGTCCCACTGTCCGAATCGAATGTTTCGATGGCAAACGAAGCACTGCCTGAAAGCGTTGCACCTCCTGCCTGGAGCACAAGCTCAACCTGCGCATTAACCGTCTCCTCGCCACCCGCTGCGTCGAGCCAAGTCCACGTCACCCGCACGCCGTCCCCTTGAGAGGTCTCGATTGGGTCGCCGCTCAGCAAGTTTCCATTCACTCGCATGTTCAAGGAATCCGAGTTTGAGAGGATTTTAGTGCCCCAATAGGAATCAATCACAACTGAAAAATAAACTTCCGACCCTTCTACTTCTGGATCTTGCAAAGTCAGGGAAAGGAGAGGCATCTCGCCTTCGATGTGGGAATCTGCATCCTCGCTCCCCCACTGGAATTCTAACTTAGCGTCACCCGTTGGAAGGCTAAAAACAACGGTCTGGGCGGTCAGCGTTAACACGACATTGCTCGAAGAGGAAATTGAAGTCGCCTCTACATCGATGTCAAAGGTCAGCGTCCCCGTGCCTTGTGCGAGGAATGAATTTCCTGCTGGTGTTGAGGCGCTGTAGGTTTGGGAACCAATTTGGAGCGATGCGGTGGCATTGATTTGAGCGCCTGCTGCGTCGGTGACCTCGTAAGCCATGCTCAGGCTCCATGTCGAGGCAGGCACTGTACCTGGCCAGACTTCAGGCAACGACCACGTCCCTACCGTTTCTTCGGAGGCGACGGCATTTGCAATCGTTTTTGTCATGGTTGTTTCGCCTAAATCTTGGGCGAAGGGTGACAATGTACCGCTGCTATCCGAACCGATCAAATACAGATTTTGCGAGATTGAATCACAGCAAACGATGGTGTCTTCGGCTTCGGCTTGGCCGACCAAAGAGGAGTTCATTGGTGCGAGGATCGCCACTAAAAAGATCGAGGCAAAGAGCAAAGGGCGCCACGACATCAACATCACTCAACTCAACGAAAACGACATGGCTCATAACATACACGCTGATTCGTGAGTTAATGTTCTCAAAGTGCCTTTTCCAAAAGGGCTCCGAGTTCTTTCTCGAACAGTGAGACCACTGCTTCGCCAACCTCGCCTTGGAGATCATCGGGGAGCAATCGAAGACCAAGGCGTGTAGCAGCCCTTGTCGCCTTTAACTCGGCGTAAACCGTGCGTGCCTTGGTGTGGAAGTAGTAAGCAACAGCCTCCTTAATTTCGGCCTTAAGTTCTGGGTCTTCGTCGACCTTGTTGCGAATGTGGGCTTTGAGTTCGTCCTTGACCAGATCCCTGAAAGCCTCAATGACGAGGTCTTCTGTTGACATCAATTCTTGCACTTGGTCACGAATGCTTCCAGTGAGAAGTCGCTCAATCGCCATGGTTCAGCGAAGAGGCTACGCCGTTTCAATCCGTCGATGGGCCTGATGGGGTCAAAGCACCATGAACGATGAAGAAATCAGCCAACTTAGAGGCATGGAGTTTGGCCTCGTCTTTCCCTTCTGGCCAATCCTTCATAGCAAGGTGAACCTGACTCACAACATCAACAGGGTGATCGCCAACTAAAAGTCGGTGCCAAACAAGTTCTTCCAAACGCGGAGTTGAAAGGTTTGAGTTGGTGAGTGTAGGTAAAACCAATTCTGAAAGCGCTTGAGTCCTTGCATCAACATCCATTTTTGGCCATGCCTTGGAAAGCCTCGATAGCATGCGTTGTGAAAGATGAGGGATCATCGACTCAGAAGGCGATGGGACCTCAGGCAACGCAACAACTCGCAAAGATCCTTCACCACTTAGCAGGTCTCGAATAGCGGTATGCACGGGATCAAAAGTGGTATCTAGAGCCTCTCGAAGCCATAACCCAGATCCTGCAAATGGCCTCAACCGCCGCACTCGTTGACCCTTAGGGGCAAGTTCTGCAGCGATGGCTGCACACTGTGCTACAACATCCAAGGCACCACGCCGCTCACTTTTCTTAGAACCAAGTCTGATATTGACTGCAAGGGGTGTGATGTGGATGTATTTTTTTTCTTGGACATCAGATACATCCCAAGTGTCTTCAAAAGGGTCCAAAAACAACAGGCAACCATCGTCGGATTGGTTGGGATGAACCACTTCATCACGTGGCAGAGTGCGATGCGGTGGCATAAACCGCCGGGCATAAGGCAGACCCAAATCCAAGCATGCGGCCTCAATGAAAGCAAGTCCCAAGACACCTACCGCATCTGCAGGTGCATGAATGTGAACCATTGAGGCGGAGCGAATGCTCTCGCAGATGTTCTCAAGCAGGGGACGCGCATCGTTGAATGGAGGGGATGCTAACAGATTGTTCATCGCTGCCACCATTCCAGCGGTGTCGATGGTTGTTCATCAGCCTGCCGAAGCAGAAAAGGGATTGAGGGACTCACTCGACCATCAGGCGGAGTTCGTCTCGCTTGTATCGCCAATCGGATGGGATTTGGCCTTCAGCCTTGTAGTAATTTGCCAATCGGCGAATCTTTGCTTCGGTGATTTCAAGCGAACGCTTGTTGTGAAGATCCTTGTGGTTACCACTGCCGAGGTGGTTGATGATGCCGACTGCTTGGCGCATGAGGTTCATCATGTCTTCAGGGTAGGTGCCCCCGATGTCGTTTTCGGCTAGGACAGCACCGATGCGCTTACCTAGAACGAGGCGAACGTTTGGCACTGCGTGTTGATCACGAAGAATGGTACCAATGGCTGCTGTGGAATGACCTGCTTTACCAAGGTCTAGAATGAGTTCTGTAACTGCTTTAGCATCGGTGTTTGACCACTCAGGTGCTTCACTCACAAAGGGCCTGCTTGAGCCGCTCTTTCCTTTCCGTGACTTGTACATACGTGCCATAAGGACATCTCCAAGGAAAACGGCGACTTGTCACCCCTTCTTAATCGCTCCGCTTCATAGCCACGCCCAACCATGCTGTCATTCGATGGACTGCCACGCCGAACACCTAATTTCAAAGACGCTGATGTGACTTCGCCAGACGCCCCGGAGTGGACGGCCACTCCCAACCTGGAGCTTGGGCTCGAGCGAGTCCAACGACTGCTCCATCTTGATACACCAGCAAATCTGCTCCAGTGCGAATGTCTTCATCGAACCGTTCGACAATGGTGCCGAATATGTCCCCTTTCCATTTGACATCTGCACGCAGGTGAACGGCCGGCAGTGCATTGGTGGAATCTAAATCTTGAATCACGGCCTTGGAAAGCGAAAAGCCCCCTCGATCAATCGACCATAATGCCACCTGTGTTCCATCTTTTTCCAAACGGTAGCGAGGCGGCTTACCTCGTACCTTTAGCGGCTTTACCCAATCATCGCTCTTCATTGTCTTTCGCGCAACGCTGGCAAAGGTATCAAGCAACATGCGTTCATTTTTCCGGCCCCGAGCGCTGAATTCATCGACAGCAGCCCGAACCGCCTCGGTGAGTCGTTCGAGGGCTGCGTGGCTACCTGCACCCTCGCCGCTTCTTGTGTCAATGACATCGATTGTAGCGTGCTCCAATTCCATGCCTGAATGATTGATTATGCGTTTGTAATTGTGGCGATCTACGAGGCGTTGAAACATCCTACGGATTCGGTCCTCTTCGTCACCGCTCCAGTCTCCCGTGACGGGGAGATCATAATGGGCAGCAGGCCAAACTTCTTCTAAATCTCTTGGCACAAGGCCAAGTGGAGAGGTCACCATCACCTCATGGCATGCACTGGTCCCAATCGCACGGATAAAACGTCCATGAGATTTTGAGAGACGGTACGGTTTTCTCGCCGAACAGGGCAACAACACAAGAATGGTATCCAATCCTTCTGGAGCGGTGTAGGTTTCACTCATGAATGATTCCCAATCACTGATCAGAGGGTCGGTTTGTATTGATGCACTGTGGCAAGGGAATGCATGTGTGCGGGCCACATGAGAAGAAAGCAAGCCAGGAACATCCGAGCAGAGGGCGTCATGGCGTCGTAAATGTTCCACAGAACGTGCGCTGTTGAGCGATTGCCGGTCCACAAGCGAACGCATTTGATCGGTCGATAGGGCTGAGCGAACTTCCGCAATGGCGGCCTCCCAGTGCCCAACTTGATCGTTCATGGAAGCAGATTCACCCATGGATTCGACAGGATGGCGTGGTCCATTCCCAGTCAAAAGAACCCCTGCTGCAGTTGCCTGCCTGCTTCTTGACAGGTCAAAAAGGTCAACACCGAACCATGTGAGAAGCGCCACGTTGTCTGGACCACCAAGGCCAGGTGTCCAAAGAAGGGCTCCTGGAAATTTGCGTTTGAGGACAGTGATTGCTTCAATCAATCGACCCGGTTGTGATGCAAGTTGCAACGCATCCACCAAAACCACGACATCAGGTTTGAGCATTGGGTCTGTCAATGCGTCATCGTGGTTCAATCGCTGCCATGAGACTGGAAGCAATTGGGCCGTTCCAGCTGGCTCGCCTGCATCTGCTTCATCAAGCGAGGGAGGAAGCACATGGCCGACAGAGACTGTCCATTCTGGTGATGGAGCCTCAAAGTCGGGTGGGGAAAGTGGTAGCCTGCTTCTCATTGACAACGTGGATGGAATGGTGGTTGTGCTCGTCGATTCGAACGGGGCAAGCGCCGCATCAACATCGATGTCTCCATCCAGAAGAACGAGAGCGGGTGTGAAGGCAACTGGATGCTTACGGTCACCCAAAGCCCATGAACGAGCAAACCTATGCCGAGCGATAACGCTGCGTCCCAACCCTTCGCCCATGGCTTGGCCTGCGGCCTTTGCTTCTTGAAAGATTGGAAGCAAATCATGCCTTAAGTTGAAAGCAAGTTCCCAACAGCAACCGGCATGGACGGCATGGACGCAACCCTTCGTGCCATCATCTTGGCATTGGTGCTCGTCCTCATGACGGTGGCTTCCCCATTAGCAACCTCGGCACAAACGCCTGAAACCAGCCAAGAAACTGTGCGTGATGGACGGATTATTGGAGTCCTCACGATCCCTGACCAAACCTATGAGCGCACATGGCAGATGAAGCAAGGGGAATGGACGAGTTTGAGCGTTGATTGCGATCAATGCAGCGTAATGTTAGAACTCGATGGGGTCTCGACAGGCGTCACTTCAACGCTGAATGAACAGGCGGATGAGGATCAAACGGCTCAAATGACCATCACATCACCCATTCAGGAATTTGTCTCGTATTCCCTTGTTGAAACAATTGACGAAGCCAACCCGACCGTTCGCCCCAGTCCGGGAGAAGCAATAGTGTCTTCACAAGCATGGATGTGTCAAATTGAGAGCGACTGTTTTGATGCAACTCGGGGTTTGGATTCAATTCCCTCGAGTGAATTTGACTCCGAACAGTTCTTGACTGGCATACTCCAACAAAACCAAGCTGAATTTATCGCCGTGCCAGCGACAAAGGGTCAGACTTTGGAATTGAAATTTTCACACTTAACCGGGGATGTGGAACTCCAAGTCTTTTTCCAAAACGAAACTGAGACGCTGATGAGTCAGGGGCTTTCACACAATGTCCCCTTGCCAACCAACAGTCCAACAGACTCTGAGTATTGGACCGCAGAAGAGGATGGTCGATTCATCATTAAAATCTCAAGTCAATCGCCGGAAACCGCCTACGCATTGATGCGAACCGTCCACCTCAACGAGCAAACATCGCCCATGATTGAACTTGGTTCAAGCCTCGTCTTGCATGGTCATCATTCCAAAGCCGTCGTTGTCGAGACAAATGACACGTTTGCACTCACCATCGAACCACTCTACAGAAACTTCACAGGCCAGATTGAGCAACTCGTTTCAGGATCATGGTTGACCGCCACACAAATGGAATTCACGCATTCAGAAGCAAGCCACCTCTACCCCTATCCAAACGCTTCAGCCTTCAAGATCTCAATCGATGGTGAACGGTTCGCCTTTGAGTTGAGCGGCAAGTCTTTTGCAGATCTTGATTCTGGACAAGATGCACCGACTGTCCGCCCATCAAGCAACAATGTGAGCAACAGTTCATGGCCGCAACTTTACCCCCCCGGCGATGGGATTGAGGGGGAACTCACATTGGCGATTCATGACACTGCTGATGTGTTCAAAATCGAAGTGACCGGATATGAATCATCAATCCATCTGATCCAAGTCAAGGTGCACAGTGAGCAGTTGGAACACCTCCAACTCGAATTGTGGGACATCGACCAAACCACTTGGGAAGTGGTTGATGAACGAGTGGTCCAGCCGGTTAACGGAAAGTTACAAACTGCGTTGGAACTTCAACCTGGAACCCATTTTGCCCGAATAAGCCACGTGGATGTTGCCAACGCCACCAATCACAGTTGGGGGTCGAATGTCGACCGCCTACCGTATGTGTTGTCGACAGCCTACACGATGATTGACGAAGGTGATGAACCCTATTTCCCACCCGATGATTCAACAGTGAAATGGGGCGAAGTAGCACGGTGGGTGATGGGTCTTTTGTTCCTAGTGCCTTGCCTTTACTTTGCATTGATGTTCTCGGCTAACAGAAAACTTGCCCAAGAGTTGTCCATCAAAACTGCACAACTTCAATGGTTCAAGAGTCAGATGGATGCGGGACAAGAAGCCCCTGCCAAACTTCGTAAATCGCTTGACCGTTCCCTCCAAGCCATCACCCAGCTCGACTGGTCGACAGCGTGCGATACTTGGGGCCCCACTGATGTCGAACATCGTACCGATGGACTGGCGATGGCCGTATGGCGACTTGACCCAAGGCTCGCTAAGCAAGAAGGCGCATTGCCAATCATGGTGGGGATCCACATCACACAAGGTAATTGGGAACTTGCAGCACTCCGATTTGATGCCCCAGAAGGTGAAGGGTGGACGGTGGGCCAAGTCGAGCCAAAATTCCTCCACAGAGGGGAGGAAATCTTTGTTGACACCATGCGCGAAGGCAACCTCACATTCCTCACCCTTGAATTGCAGGGCAGTGCTTCAGCGGTTGACATCGAAATGAATGGACGTTGCAACGGTGAAGCAATGGCGGCGAGGATCCCTCGCACGTTGCAAATGATGAGCCAAGAGGAAGAATGATCAGGACCTTCGGTCCGATGCGTCTTTTTTGATTCGGTCGATGAGATCCTTTGGGGCTAGCGAGGAGCGAAGTTCTTGCAAAGCCTTCTTCGATTTCTTGTCCACCTTTTTTGGCATGTGCAATTTAACCAAGACAATCACATCACCCCGACCACCAGAACGGCGCCCTGGCAGCCCTCTTTTTCGAATTTCAAGGGTGTCACCAGAGTTTGTTCCTGCTGGAACTTTGATGGTGAGGTTTTTTCCATCAAGGTGATCAAGCGAAACCGTGGTTCCAAGGACAAGGTCTGCATATCCAAGAGGCAAGGACATGATCAAATCAGGTCCAGAGCGCTCAAACCAAGGATGTTCTTCAACTTCGATTTCAATGAACAAGTCGCCTTGTTGACCTTTGCCTTTTGGTGCAGGCTGACCTCTGCTTCGCATACGAAGTCGCGTCCCTTCTTCAGTGCCAGCAGGTATAGAGAAGCGAAGTGTGGTCATTTTCATGGTTTGGCCTGTGCCATCACAAGGTGAACAGGAATGCGCTGCTGTTTGGCCAGCACCGTTACAAGTAGGGCACTCTCGAACCACGTCTTGCACGAAAGGTCCAACTTGTTGTCGCATCCGAACACGCCCTTGGCCACTGCAGTCTGGACAAGTTTGGGTCTCTCCCCCCTCTGCACCAGTTCCATCACAGGCGTCACAAGGTGTTGGAAGTTCCAATTCCACTTCCTCACTGCTTCCAGAATAGATGTCTTGTAGTGACACAGTATGGCGAATTCGGATGTCATTTCCACGCCGTCGTGAGGAGCGTCCGCCTCCGCCCCCAAACATGCTGGAGAAAAAGTCGCCTCCGAGAATGTCCTCCAAATTGATGTTAAAGCCCCCGCCTCCACCAAATCCACCAAACGGTGAACCACCTGGACCATTGTGTCCGAAGCGATCGTATTGAGCGCGTTTCTCTTGGTCGGAAAGAACGGCGTATGCCTCTTGAATTTCTTTGAATTTATCTTCAGCACCATCTTCGGTGCTGCGGTCGGGGTGGTACTTACGAGCAAGGCTCCTGAAGGCGTTTTTCAAATCCCCTTCACTGGCATTTTTTTCAACACCGAGAACTTCGTAATAGTCACGCTTGTCAGACATCACCATCACCCGTTAGGCAAGCCTGTGGCAAGACCTCTTTCAACCTTGAGTTGGAAAGAGGCCGTCATACATCAAGGCCACAGTGCAGGCAGAAGCGCTCTCCGGGAGTGACTGGTTTTTGACATCCTTTGCAAAGTACACCCTGAGGTGCTTGTGGTTGGACCATAGGTGCGGAGGTTGCGATTGGAGTTGAGAGCATGGCCATTGATTCAATGCTCGTTGCATTTTGGGATTGTTGTGGCTGATCCCATGCATACACTTTCTCTGACTCGGTCATAGGACGGGATTCTTCAATCACTTCGCCTGATGCTGTCACCGTCGAATCGACACCCCCTCCATCGCTCACCGAAGTGACTTGCAACGTTGTATCCTCTGATGCGCCTGCGGCGCGGATCGGTGCCACGGGCCGTTGTGCAGTGACAGGGTCTGCCTTCGCTGCCGCTGCTAAACGGGCTTGTTGTTTCAAACGACGCCGGTCTTCCGAGTCACCGCGACCAAAGAGACCAGAGATTGAATCGAGGAGCGAATCCATGGGTGATTTCTTCCGCACGGCCCCGATGGTGGAATCGATGCCTTGTTCACCAAAAGTTTCCGTCCCACTCACCCTACGGTTTGCTTTCTGGATGTGTGCGGCGTCCATCAACATGGTAACGTCGACACGCTCGTCTTCACCAAGCGTCATCTCTGGTGCCTCTCCATCGATGCTCGAGACTTGGCCACGAAGTTTCAATTGCGCCTCAGCAGAAAGTTCCGAACCAAGTGCAGCATTGCTTTGCCAAACACCCTCCTCCTCGGCTTCGTAGACCTTTTTCATCTTCTTCATCACCTGAGAGCGATGGTATTCATGGTCCTTAACCACGGAGGACTTTCGCCATAACACCAGGCCAAGGACCAGTGCGATTGCGTACCAAGCATACATCAGCGCTGGTTCGATCTTGAACATTTCACGAAGCGGGGAAACGGTGAGATGGATTAAGGCCATCAACAAAAGAGGAAGGGCTGCGACACCTTTCGAGGTTACACTCCGTTCGTTCCCCATGCGCTCTCTTCCTTTGCTTTGCACCTTAATTGATGTATGTTCCCGTGGATTGCGTCTGAGGTTAACGATCTGAAGCAGCCCTACCTTTCCGCAAAAAGCCGTCGAGTAAACCAATTGAGAAACTGGTGTGAAGAAGAACCATGCAGATTGGAACACCAAGCATCAAGGAAGGACGTCCAAAGCGCAGCATCATTCGAACCCCTTCCAATAAGAGCACGCCCGCATAGGCAACTATGGGTACGCAAGCATAGACTGGAGTGATGAAGGCGAGTGCAAATGTCGTGATGAGGCCGAACCACGGTAAGTATTCGCGAAAACTCAGGCGTTTTGGATGTTTGAGAACTGTTTTTGTTCGCCAAAAACCATAGCGGTGTCCCATCCTCCACCACCGGGAAAGGTCCGTTCGTTTTGTCATGTGAACCGAGGCGTTTGGCGTCCGCCAAAGCGCATAGCCCTTTCCAGCCAGGCGCATCGATAAGTCACTGTCTTGGCTTGAAATGAATGATTCATCCCAACCGTCCACGTCTTCGATTGCTTTTCGTGAATGAAGAACAAAGGCTGGAATCCGGCATGGCGATGCCCTCTCAAAAGCATCGAATTGCCCCCCTCCGCTTCCCAATGGTGAACTGAGGGTTGCCTCAACCCATGTTTCAATTCGTCCTAAGTCACCCTCACGGGGCAACACGCGACTCCCAAGTGCGGCGAGGGGTTTAGCCTCAATTGCAGCGATGCGCTCCCATTCGGTGGCTAAAGTCTCGAGATGTTTTGGAGCGACAGTGCTGTGCCCGATCAACTCAAGCACATGAGTGGCTTCATCCGGAAGCATTGACATAGCTAAGTTTCGCCCTTGTGCAACAAATTTCCCTGGATTGTGGTGCAACTCAATGCTCGGCCCGCCCGTTTTTTCAGAGCGTTTAGCTGCTTCGCGTACCAGTTCTTGGGTCCGATCGTTTGAGCCACCATCAAGCACGATGATCGAATGAAGGTCCGAAGGGTATGACTGTTCAATCAGAGAGTGAAGACACGCTGCAATGTATTTTTCTTCATTCAACACGGGCAGGACAGTCACGATGTTCGGTGTGAAAACTGCCCCCATGAATCATGCTGATGATTGGGGATTTTCACCTCTTCGCTTTCAAAGACGAGGAAAGGCATGTTCATGTGCACCATGCCCACAGCCACCATCATGGACCAACCTCTTGTCAAACTCAATGGCATAGATGAGGGAGTTTCCATCAAGATCATCACTCGACTTGAAGGGGCTGACGATCCGAACAAAGTGGCCGATGCTATGCAGGCATTGTTTCCTGAATTCCCTCTTCCAACAGAAGTTGTACAGCCACAATTTGGATCTGCCACTGTGCAAGAATGGTCCGCAGAAGCCATACCAATAGGTAAGTTTCTCATTCTTCTTCATACCCAACGAATCCTTGACACTGCATTGGATGCGATGGGGCGTAATATGAAGGAAAACACAACCCAATTTTCATTGTCTCGGCAGGCAGCTATCGTTGGAAAGGTCGCTTTTCCTCTCCCTGATGAAACGCCTCTTGGTGGCACAATCGACGTCCACCTCTCAGCACCAAACTTGCTCGATTGGCTTCATGCTGCCACATGGCACAAAGGACGAGATCATGTCCCCAGAACATTGGATGATGAACGGGCAATGGCGAGGGATGGAGAAGCCAGCACCTGGACTTAATTCAGATGCCCGAGGTCCAAAAGGGCCGCTGCAATGTGTTGGTCTGAACCCGTGAAATCAAGAATTGAACTGCTATGGACGGTGTGCCACTCAACTCGATCGTGTGAAGTCCAGCGCTCTTTGACCTCGAATGAAGGAAAATCCCCATCAAAGGTGCACAATATTGCATTCAAAGCGATGGTGACTGATGGAAAATGATGCCACCAGGTCCCAATGCTTTCTTGAGCTTGAACCATCCAACCAAACTCTTCATCAATTTCTCGTTCAATGGCGGAATGCGGCGTTTCTTGGGGTTCTAATTTCCCACCAGGAAATTCCCAAGTCCCAGAATGTGCCTCATGCTCAGCCCGCCGTGCAATCAAAAACCGTCCATCGTCAATGAAAACTGCACCTGCAACAGACATCACGGGTTTGTGAGCCATTCGGGCAAGAACTTGATGCACCACGTTCATGCTTTTTTCGAATGGATATGTTTCCGCTTTAGGGAGGTGTAAAAAGAAGCATGGCACCGAAGTATCACCAAGCGCTTGCAAACTTCGATAGAGGGTCTCATTGCAGATGTAGGTCCCAGCATCATAGGATACCTGAGCATCTGTATGCCAATTCTGAAGCCACACATTGATTGGCGCAGTGCTCATGAGGTCCCCCTCCCCGGAAAGTGGCATGGATTGTTCCTGACGTCCACTGTTGTCAGGCATCTCCATGTGCAGCAGGTCTTGGGCTCGCTGTTCAAGGTGAGGCGTCGTGCATGTACCGCATACGCCAATGTGGAGAATGCCATCCCATTGTTCACCCTCAGCAATTCTTTGCGCTGTTCTCTGACTTCCTTTTTGGTCCACAGTTAGAATTTCTCGTTCCAACAGCGTGTGAATTCTAGCATCGGGAATTTCGCGTTGGGAAGACCAAGGGTCTTCACACAACATAGATTCCTCCAGAGCCAAGACGGCATCCTGAGAGACATTGACGTTGGAGGCACCAAACGGCTCAAACCCCGTGACAAGAATCCGCTTCACGGTGGCCCCTCGAGGTGCCAGTTTTTGAGTCCTCACCCCGTTTCCATGCGTCATCTTGACAAAGAGGGAGACCCACCGAGGATTACAGCGAAGGGGGGATTTTGGTGGAAGATATGGTTGTACAGTTCCCTGCGCCCGAAAAAAACCAAATTTCCGACCGTCGAGAAGTGAGGTTCTTTCGAGAAGTTTGGCGTCAAATCACCTTCGGTGTTGGGGCATGGGGGACCTTGAGGCCTCTCGTTGCCGCTTTGCTTGCTGCAGTCCCGTTCCTCTTCCTTGGCCAGCACTTTAATCGACAACATCGTCGAGGATTTGACTGGTTCTTGCTCCAAATACCCTTGGCGTTAACATTGGTTCTTTGGCTGGGGCTATGGCTGTTCTCCATCTATGATGCGTGGTCAAGCGCCACGAAATTTGGCACAGAAACCAATGCTTAAGGGCGCCAAAGTTGATTGTTGCAAGAGATTGAACCATCGGCAAGCCCGACCATATCATCGAGATCGTCTTGATCAAACTCTGTTGGCAAATCACCCGAAATGAAGGACCCAACTGAACGTGATTCAATAGCCCAGTACATGACTGAGTCTTCGTTATTCGAATGGCCTTTGTTTTCAGAATCTTCATGATCTGCGGGTGAAGTGTAGACGAGGTTCACCAAACCAAGCAGGTGACCTGCTTCGTGAACCACGACGCTGTTTTCAACTTCTTCTGAAGATGGACGGCCAAAGAATCCCTCTGCTTCATCGACAGATTCGCCAAAGATAGCAATCGTCGAAGCATCAACTGCGACGCCAAGCACGTTGTCATCCTCATAAGTGTTGGAAGGGAAGATGATTTGCCATGTCAAAGTGGAACCGTCACGGACATCAGCGTCCTTTGTCGCCCACCCTCGATCGCGCACATCCTGAGCAGTCCATGACCCCTCATGCTCAAAATCAGTGAGCGCAAAGACAATTTCAACGCCCCGAGGCTTATCACACACTTGCTCCAATCGTTCGGCAAGCATATCCGTACTGCTGCTTTCAGGTTTGTGGCCAGTTTCGTAATCGACTTCGATCACCAGTTTGGTGTAGGTGCTTCCATCAAGGCAAGCAAGAGTTAAGCCGCCAGGTATGCCTTTTTCATTAAGCAATTCCTCAACAAAGTCAGAACCGCCAAGACAGCCTGACATGGCTGGAAGAATGAGCAACGCCATCAATGCGAAACCAAACGATTGTTTCCCCTTCATGTCAAGTCCTCCATTTCCAACTTTTCAAACCCATGCATCACCAATCTTCTGGAATTTCCAGTGGTGAAAAGAGTTGACCTGGACCCTGTGCACGAGCAAGTTGGGAGCGTGAAAGTGCTTCCCAAGGACGCAACGCCAACAACCCCTCTGCCAAGGTCGCTTCAATCTCGACTAATGTCACACGAATGAGGGTCGAAAGGATATCCATTCGATCTTCATCAATGATTTTGAAGATTTTCTCAAGATCGAATGTGGCGCTAACATCCCCTTCAGCCCCTTCTTCAATGGGCCACGGGGTGGTAATCCGCTCGTTAAAAACTTGCCCTGTGGCTTCGATGTGGGCGTCAAGCGAGCGAGACAGACCGGCGATGTGACGACCAACCACGAGGCTGACTTCGATCAGCGGCATGCTAAGTTGATTGATGAGATTGACAACTCGCTCTTGCATGGTAACCATGCCTTCGACGGCCGTATCCGGTGCATCTGACATCGACACAAGCCTCACTTCATCATGGATTCGACGTATTGCCAACCAAAGTGGTTCCATTGCTCTTGTGTCCAACCTTCAGGAAGACCCGTCGGAGGAAGTGGGGGCGGAGGTCGCTGCTGGGAAGTGGAGGGTTGTGCAGGTGCTGTGACAGGTTCAGCGGCTGCAACTGCAGGTGCGTTATGCGGTTGTGAACCCTCTAGGAATACATCGGGCACATTCTTGGCCTGGTTGAGGTCCTCCAATACAGATTCTGTTTCGTCTGTCACACCGCCTTCAAGCTCTTCGACTTTCATCCTTCGAGTCATGACAAGCATCCACATGGCAAATGATAGTGAAACGATTGCAACAAGGTAGAGGACGATGGCGAAGGTGCTCTCAGATGCTTGTTGTGCAAGTGCGTCGCCATCACGCACCGTTTCGCCTTTGACAATCAATGGATCAACAGTACGGCGGTCCATTTCGACCTCATCCACGAGAACCAGAACACGGTATTCCACTGTTTCGCCGGGGCTAACATCGGCCATTGTGGGCAACTGAGTTTCCGTCAGTCCACCCGCTGATGCTACGACATCGCTTCTTGCCACTTCTGCCCAAAAGCCACCTTCAACAGCACGCTGTAGGACGAAAGCGACATCGCCCTTTCCACCTTGGTTGAGAACCATGACGTTGAGGTTGACTGCTGAGCCTTCGACAGGAGAAGGATTGCTCCATGACAATCGTGTGTCTTCATGACTCAAATCCATGGACGGTCCAACAAGCGCCAACGGCCATGAGGCAATCGGCGTGTTGATCGAGTTGTCCATTGTGTCAAATGGATTGCCGGCATCATCGGAGCCGGAAACCCAGACATCAACGACATAGGACGGCAGCAGGACAGTTGCTCCGGAATCAGTGAGATCGAGTGTCCCTGTCCAGAAGAATTGGTCGCCAAACGGTGTTGTTTCAGGGAGAGGAACGCTGCCACGCGAAATTTCTGCCTCACCTGCTCGAACCCTGTAGTGAAGAACTGCCGGTTCGTTGAGGTCGAATCCATAGTCGTCAATGGTTTCGAGCATCACAAGCAAGTCGCCTGCTTCACCGATTGATAGCGGTGAACCTGAGGAGACTTCCTCCAGCGAAATGGCTGCAATCGTTGGTCGAGTGCTGTCAACAGCAAGGCGAACACGCGGAATGATTTGTGTTTCGTCCATCGCCAAACCAGGTAGGTCATCCATGTCCAAACGGAGGTCAAGATGACCGGAACGAACGGATGGGACCAGCAGGTCGAGGCTGAATTCGCCAGCCTCCCTTGTCGAGGTTCGCCAGGTGTGGTCATAATCGCCAAACACGACATCAAAGGCCCCTGCGGGAGCGGGCGTTTCATCCTCAGAGAAGAGGACTCGACCGCTGACGCGGAGGGCTTGCCCAGCACCGATGAGCGTTTCTTTGAATTCGTCATTGTAATGGTTTGTTCCGTCGCGGAGTTCGACCGCTCGGATGTGACCGTCCATCGTGTCGAATCTGAAGTCATTGTCCAGACTCCATGCATCATTGCCTAATCCTGCTTTGGCTTCGAAACACGGGGTGACCTCGCCTTCATTGCATGGCAAATCGGTGACCAAGATTTTAGGAATCACTTGGTTTTCTCCGTTGGTATCGAAACTTTCAGGGAACGTCCAAGTCAATTGGAACCGTGCAAGGATCTTGATGATGCTGTTGTTGTTTTCGTCGAGTGAGACTGAGGAGTACAAATTGGACACTGCTATGTTGTTTGAACCAGATTCCATGACGGCTTGGGGCTCACCATTTTCATCGGCCATCAGGGAGATGAACACCGAAGTATCATCGTCGTCATAATCTCCACCAAGAGCAAGTTGGACATACTGGATGTCTTGCCAACCATTGCGGTCGGAAAGAACAATTTGAGCGGAGTATGGAATACCTGGGTGCAAAGCAGCTTGGTCATCGTGGCCTAAAATGGTAGAATTATCCAAATCCAATTGCGGTTCGAATTCGACACGAATTTTGTAAGTTCCCAAATCATTGTCCCAATCAGGTTGTGTTTCGCCAGGGGCGTAACCGCAAGGCTGGCTTGAGTCTGGGCACACAGGTCCACGGCCCATTGCGACAGCATTGTTTTGTGCGTCTTTTCCTGTGACGTAATAGGAGACGCGTTGACCGTGAGTGAGCATTGAATCGTCAATGAGTCCTTGGAAGATGTTGAGGCCACCCGCTTGAATCTCAGGAGAGGAAAGCGTCTTCAGTTCATATTCATCTTCATTTGGCAGTCCGTCAAAGTTGTAATCACTGCAACCAATCGCCGAACTTGCTTTGCATCCAATCCAATAATGCAGAGTGATTTGATTTGGTGGATCAACCGAATCTTGAATGACAACACCAAGGGACTGGCCTCCTGGTGCAGGGGGTCCAGCGTGGCGTTCTTCGCCATCACCGGGAGTTGATGAAAGGACAAGTGGTGAATTACCATCCAACACTAAACGCATCGAATTGTAACCGGGGTTGGCATAGGTGGACCCGTTCGGTAAATCTGCAGCTATGACGTAGAACACCATACCGCCGGGGGCGGATTCCATAGGTGAGGTGAAGGTGATGTTGTACCTTCCAAATGCTGGATTCTGTTCTGTGGCCAAGACCACAGGTTCGCCAATCGGATCTCCATCATAGGTCACATTTTGCCCAATAATGGTCAAGTTGAACTGTCCGGCGAGGGGGGATAGTTGGGAATTTTGGAAGTGAATACCTCCGGTGAAAGTGAGGTTGAAACCACCTCGAACCCAATCGAGATTGTACAGTTCCCTCGTGCCTTCTTCATAGATACGAAGCCCATCGAGTTGGATGTCATTTTCCACTACCAAATCAAGGGAAGGCGTTTCCCAAGCGGCAACAGCCAGTCCGAGTGCATCTTCAACCGAAATCAGGGCTTCTGTTCCCGATTCATCATCCCAACTCCAATCGATGGTCATCGGCATCCGAATTGAGACAACACCTAATGCATCAGTTGTCGAAGTGCAATTTGTAGCGTCAAAGACCACAATTCCACCACCATCACTGACCACAGAACACACATCACCGCGTTCCCATGAAAATGCAGGATTTTCACCGTAGGAATTGCTCAGCGCCACCAAAGCATCTGTGACATAGTCAACATCATCGCCAGGTGCAACGCGGGTGATGAGGTTTCGATAGACACCATCAGGAGCGACCATACCGCCCTCCAGTGAAGCATCGACTGCCCGAGTTTGCATCTTGTAAGCAATATCGATGTTGGAAATTTTCACCCTTCCCGAACTCGCTGCTTTGACTGCAATTGGAATCAAAACATCGCCCTCGCCGTTTTCAGGGACTGCAGCATTGAACGCTGCAATCAGTGTTGGTGCGAACTTCACATCCACCGAGACGACGGATTCATCGCTTGCTTCAACAGCAGATTCATTGAGGAAAAGCAGGGATTCCCAATCCCAAACTAAGTCGTTACCAACGTCAAGTTGAGGCCGGTCAGGATAGCCCTCTTCGTACTCGAGGAGCATTGTATCAATCATCGGTGTTACGGAGGGGTCGCTTGTTGACATGCTCACAGCATATCGAACGATTGAACCGGCTTCATCGGCAGAGAAACTGACTTCTTGGCCATTGACTGCAGGCAACCATGTGGAACCATTGTCGTTGGACACCTGGACTTGGAGTGATGTGCCAACAGGTGTTGTTGAAACCCACTGTGGCCGGACCTTTCCGACCTTTGTACCGGCCGTTAACGGGTCCGATGTCCATGAGCCACTGGCGACGTAAGTCGTTGCCATCTCGACATCGACCCACCAAGAAACTGCGGTTGAACCGATGAGTTGAGCTTTCCAAACGAGGTTGTTTCCGGGGTAGGCAAAGTGAATTGTTTCATTGGAAACGACCGATTCCCAATGGGTCCCATTATCTGCAGAGATCCAATAATCAACTCGATCACCTGTGGAGGCCGCTGACCAATAGGTCTGCATGTTGGCTGCGACTATGTTTTCGCCGGAAGTGGTCACTGGACCGTACCATGTGGTCGTACCTGGAGCTGGTGTTGTCTCGTATTGCCAACCTGTGCCGTATTCTCGATAATAAAGGGTCGAGGAGGACCAAGTTGAGTATCCACAATCAACGGTAACGAAGTGATTTCCATCGTATTGTAAGCCATATCCAAGCGCTGAAATCAAACGGGTTCCAAGTTGGGGGACGAGGGAAGTCGAGGTGCCGGAAATGGACCAGGCTTCGAGTTGATCTTTGTCTTGGCTCGTCGAACCTTTTTGACATCGCATGAAGAACGTGGTGTCATTCACTTCGAGGCCACGCACTTGCTGTCCGGTTTTACCACATTCGAACGAGGACCCTGATGAGGAGGAATACGAGTACATGTTTGAACCACGTGTGTATTGTCCATCGGCTGCATCTGAGAAAGTATAGGGAACAATCCGTCGCTGGGTGTTGTGGACAATCCAAACTTCTTCTGTTGTGCGATCATAGGCAATAGCAGTGTAGTCCGAATATTGTGGAGATACATCATAGGTATCGAGGCAAACCCAAGTGTCGTCTCGAGAAATATCCATTTCCACAACACGGTGATATTGTGTCGGGGCAGAAGAACTGTAATGGTAGCGGTATCCTGACAGAATCGCAAACATTCGTTCATCGTCAGTGACCGCCCAATCTCGGAATCCATACGAACCGTAGTAGGTGCTCGGATGAAGGAAATTGATGTTGCAAGAGCCTTCATCGAGGTGCAAAGTGGATTCCCTCGTGAGGTTATTCGGGTACAGCCGCTGGACGATGTTGTTGAAATTCGATGAACTCCAAGTGGACATGAACACCCAATCGTGGTGTTGAAGAATGGCTCCCTGGGATTGTTTCATCAACGCAGCACTTGTTTTCAGAGTCTGTTGGGAAAATCGGCTTTCGGTAGCGTTCGAGGTGTGTGGCTGCCTGAGCGCATAGGAACCATTGTCCAACCAAGCATCGGAATTCGGGTCTGTAATTTCGTCGTAACCATGTGAGAAGAAGGCTTCAGTGGTGTTCTCGAAGGCGAGGCTTAGATCACCGCTACGAGCATCGCTGGAGGATGCTTGGCCTGCCATCCAATCTGATCGATCGTCATCGAGAATTTGTGACCAGCCGGTGGCTGATGCACCTGAAAGTGTCATGGTCACATCCGTAATTTTTGCACCCCTTGGCAAGGCGATTTCCGCACCTGCGTCGGGATTTCCACCTTGATAGAGAGCAACATATTCAGTTGAGCCATCAGCGAATTCATAGACGTGGCGAGCGACGCCTGACGCTTCGGCGGGTTCCACAATCACATCTGCGAGAGGTGACATTGGTGAGAGAACCATGATGGCAAAAAGCATGAACATCACGCCGCGCCCGGATGAAATATTGTCATGCATGACGCGTCCCATGCCTAGGCACAGGAGAGGGAGGCTTTAGACAATACGCCGTCGTGTCAGTCGGCTTACTCAGCCAGTTTGGCGTGAATCATAGCGAATCGGAGAGGAATCGCCCCGAACCCCGTCTTCTTCATCGTCGCGAACTTCGAACCAGTCCACCATCCAATCACCATCGGTATCCCAGTTGGTTGGATCTGTTCCTTCGGCAATGTGATCGTTGTCGTAATCCAAAAGATACCATCCAAACTCATGCTCCCCAACAGCACGAACCGGCGCTGTGAATGGTGAACCTGAGTAGTAAATCTCCCATGCATCGGTCCAATTCCCGGCCAAATGCACTTCATCATCACCTGCATCAAGAACGAGGAAATTAGAGTCCTTGTCATCAACAATGTAGGCAAAGCGGATGTCGTTGGAGAAGGATTTGTCCATCTTCAGATAATTTTCCGCACTGGAACCGGTCTCATCAAGGCCCAGCATAGCAGCTCTGAATTGCCACCACTCAAGGACAATTTCGCCGTCATAGATGAGGCCACTCAATCGAACAGCATTTGGTGATGAGAATTCGCTGTCCGTTACGGCATAGAATTCTTGGAAATTGGTGTACGGTTCATAGACACAACCTGCTCCGCTGCAATCCCAATTCCCATCTTGATCCGGGTCCAGATTCGCATCCAAAGGATCTGCTGGGTCCAATGTGAACCAGGTGTAGGTCAAGTCCGGGCGGCTGAGAATACCATCAGCGCCCTGTTGTGAAAGTGGCAAGCAAGAATTCGTATCAGTGTCGCATTGACCTCCTGTCGCTGCATCAATCCAAACCACTCGGATTTGAAGGAATGAACTGAAGTTGTCATTTGATTCATTCCAAGCCTTGGCGTACTCATACCAATCCGGAATCATGTCGCCATCTGTGTCGTTATCGCTCGGGTTAATCCCGTACTTGAACACCTCACGACCATCGGAGAGATTGAAGTCTCTGTCGTGGGCAACAACAGCTCCATTCGAGACCGTGGTTGCATACGAGATGCTGTCACCGTCTGAATCGTTGAGGTCTGGACGAGTATCGTTATCCCATTCCATCCAATTCGTGAACGGCAAGTCACCGATGCCTGGTTGAACAATGGAAGAGGATGGCGTGAAAACGCGCCCATCCCATGTGCCTTGCCCAGCAGGTATGTCGAACGCAGAGCGGTCGTACCAACCATCCCGGTCACCGTCGTAAGCCACATCCCAAGGATTGATTGGGTTAGAGGCCCAATGGTTGATCGTTGAGGGGTCTTCCATCCCATACACTGCGTAGCAGAATTCCCAACCATCAGGTATCCCATCGCCATCAGAATCGGCGCTTGTTGGGTCAGCGACTCCGATGAGGGTTCGGTTGAAATTGTCAAAATTGTTCTCGTTAATCTTGGTCATCCTTGCCGCACTTTCCGGAGACTTTTCGACGAAATCATCGTAGACAGCATCTTTTGCTTGAACGAGGGTCATACCGGTTTCTTCCATGTAAGCAGACATGGCGTCTTCACCGAAATCAATGATTCCTAAAGCTGCAGGGACGGTGTTTCGTTCGCTGTACTTGCCCCAAGTTCTTGACTCCCATTCACGTAAATTCGTGAATTGTTCTTCTTCGCTGATCGAGCCGTCGTTATTGCAGTCAAAGCTGTCCCCGTCTGTGTCAAGATTGACGTCATTGTCAATCAGAGGGTTCATGCTCCAGCGGTTTTGATCAAGGTCCCATTCTGTAAACCAGTATTCGAAGCCATCGTACATTCCATCATCGTCTGTATCAGGGTTCGTTGGGTCGGTCATACCCAAAAGAATAGAGATAATTGCATTGGGCGGTTCGCCTTGCTGCCACCCATTGAAATCTGTAAGCAATCGCTTGCCTCTGGTTTCTTTTGTAATGAGGATGTTGAACACTCGTTGTGCTTTCTCCGAAGCTTGCTGGGCATCACCGTCAATGTGGAGCAGGGGTGCGTCGCTGGGCTGATCAATACCGTTATCCGGATTGGTGGTCGCTAGAGCAAATTCCTGTGCATCGATGAGTCCGTCTTCATCGCCGTCGAAATTACCATCACCAGCAACGAGTGGATTCAAAGTCCATGTCTCCGCTGAAAGGTTCCAAGCGGTAAAGAGATGCTCGATACCGTCAATCATACCATCTCCGTCCGTGTCGACGTTGTTCGGGTCCGAAGTCCAGCCACTGATGTTAATTTGTTCTTGAGTCAGGAAAGAGCCGAAGGATTCTGTTGTCGATATGCTTGGCCATTGTTGAAGTGCAAATGCTGATCCGACGGTGGTGACAAACCATTGGGGAGAGGAGCGATTGGCGTCCGTCTCGCTGTATTCGGGGGCAATGGCGTTGTACTCCTCCCAATTCGCCATCCCGTCTTCATCTGCGTCCTGCCAGCGATCGCTTGCATCAAGCGGGTTCAGAGTCCATGCATCGGCTAGAATGTCCCATCGAGCAAACCAAATCTCCCATCCATCGGGCATCCCATCGTTGTCTGAATCCGCATTGAGTGGGTCAGCTGCGCCCTTACTCGTGAGTGGTTGTGGTGCAGTAACTGCTCCGGAGGCACGCTGGCCAAAGGAGGCTTCTGGCGCCCCGTAGTCACCAATATTTTGGAATAAATCAGTGCTAAATCCGTCTGGGAGCGGTTGCCCATTCAGGGTTGTGTTGGTGCTGAACAAGTCTGAACGGACGTGGAATTCAAGCCAGTTGACGAAGGCCTCATTCTCTTCAAGAACGCCATCTCGGTTGATGTCATAGCCGTCCCCGTCTGGGTTTTCAAACAAATCAGATCCGTTAAGTGGGTTCACACCTCTCCGCGACGGATCCCAGTTACAGGCTCCGTCTGACTCCCATCCGTCTGGTAGGGAATCACCGTCGGAGTCGACGTTGTTTGGATCTGCAGTGGACCAAGATTCAGCCGCCTCTGCAGTTTCCCCGTGACTTTCAAGCAACAGGCCTTCCATTGCTGCGCCCTTTACCAATGACCATTGGTATTCACACAAATTTGGCAAACCATCTCGGTCTGCATCCCAATTTGCATCATCTGCTCGGTTTGGATCGAGGGACCAATTATTGCCTCCTGTGAAGCTTGAACCGACCCATCGGCGGTGAGTGATTTCCCATCCATCAGGCATCCCGTCACCATCGGAGTCGAAATTGGTCGGGTCCGTACCGAGGTCACTTGACGACAGGCCGAGGTAAGTTGCGTTGGCAGCAGCGCCTGTATTTTCATCGCAAACGTACTCTAACTGCACGGTATAATGACACCAAAGGTTGCTTTCTTGGTAGAAAAATCCGAAGTACTCCTCACCATCACCAAGACCATCGCCATCGGTGTCACCGACGCGTGGGTTGGTCGAGTTGTAACCCTGAGTGGTTGTTTTGACGTATCTAAATTCGTCCAAGTTCGTCCAAAGGCGTTCTAGGAAACCATCGTCCAATTGATCGAGGTCCAGCCCGTCCCCATCCATGTCAAGAAGGGCATCCCAAGGATCTGTTGGGTCAAGGCCATTGGCGACTTCCCAACCATCCGGCATGCCATCGTTATCCGAATCGTTCGCACCTGGATTCATCAACTCCAAATTGGCATACATCCCTGGAGCAGAGCCAGCAAGGATGGTGATGTTGCCCTCATCGGCAAACCAATTCAGCGTGGTCAACTCACCATAGATGGCCTCTTGGTTTTGCAGACCATACACTGCTGTGTAATCGCCAGCGATGGCCCATAGGCCCTTTTGGGACCCAATGAGAAGTTCGTCACCGGTAGGGAAGATGGAATGGATGTTGTTGAGTTCTCGAGTGAATTTTCCTTCGAGACCTGGATGTTCGAGCAACCCGCTATGGCTGATGGAATTGCTGAGCAAGTCCATACGATGCAAGCCCGATGGCGTTCCAAACCAGACCACTTGAGCGTTGTCTGAATTCGGTCCATCGAGGACCAAAGTTCGAACTTCTGCTGGATTTGCAACCATGCCGAGGGAGAGCGATCTCAATTCATCAATATTGGTTGGAATTGGTGTAGTTTCCGTGGTGTAATGGAAGCGCCATGTGGCTGTAAGGTCGTCGCGCACGGTTGCCGTTTCTGCGGTGATCATCCCACGATCGGTCCCAACAATCAGCATGTTGGTGCCACCACCCACTGCACCATGCGCAATGGATGTCACGCTGGCGTTGGATTCACTAAGCAAGGAGGTAAGTGTGGCTGATAGAGCATAGGTATCGACAATGCTTCCTGCTGAATTGATTTCAATGACCGCACCTGCTCCAGCATCACCTAATGCCACTAATTGCTGGTTTTGTCCTTCAATGTCGAGCATTGCAAGTGCGTTCAAGCCATCGCCCATGCTCCAAGACCAGCCGCTCAATTCAGAGAACGACCCGTCGGCTTGCAGTGGCGCAACCGCAAGACCTGCGCTTGTTGCTAGCGCAAGAGCAAAGGCATCATCTTCATTCTTCAAAAGCAATGAGTCATGAAGTTCTACGCCTTGTGGCATCCATTGATCTGTGTTTGAACCGAGGTCCATGTCAAGGAATGTCAATCCGTAACGCGTGGTCACATAGACATTGGTTCCATCCGTTTCGATGTCACGCACGTCGTAATGCATGACGCTCAATTCTTCAACTGGGGCAGTGAACGAAAGGGGAACCATCGCACTTGTATCATCTCCGGCGCCATAAGCGACGGTCTTCAATCCGGCAATGACAGTGTTGCCATCGTCTTCGTGAACGAGGTATTCTTCGAGTGTGGACAAGGCTTCGCCCAACTTGATTGCTGTCATGGTCCGGCTTACATCCGGTGATACACCTCCGTCACGATTGGCATCCCAGCCATCTTGATCGTGATCGATTAAAGCGTTGGTTCTGTTCAGTGGGTCGAGTCCAAAGTGGACCTCCCAACCATCTGGAATTCCATCTCCAAAAGAAGGGAAGAGTCGTCGAACTGAGAAACCGTCCCAGTGGTATCGGTCTGAATCATCGAGGAGGGGGTCGGTTCCGAGCCACAAATCCTCATCGACGACATTTGTAGCGTTGGTTGTGCACGCTGAAAGTAAATTGTCGAAGGTGGCGTTTGCACCGGTTGGAATGAAAGGCCAATTGAGTAAAATGGAGCCTTCTGGCAAGGTCGCAGAACACCAAAGTCCATCCAATTCAGTGGTGTGATTTGCCGGTGCCCCTTGTCTGTATTCTTCGGGAGAGGTGAACCGTTCGGTGACCGAAAGCACACCGTCACGGTTGACGTCAAATCCGTCTTCGTCTGGATCATCTGTGAGGTCACTGGCATTCAATGGATCGAAAGCAGGGCAGACATATCGGAGGGTGAAGATGTCAAACCCACCCGTGCGGTGGCACATGTAGGCTTCGTAGCCATCTGGCATACCATCACCGTCAGTGTCTGCAACTCGAGGATCGAGGTAACTTCGGTCCCCTTCAGCGTTCACAGTGCCGGTCAAGCCCCGTGGGAATCCAGAAGCAGTGCAGTTCGCTGGGTATGGCCAACAGTATTCCTCAGTGGCGTTCAAACCGTCTTTATCAAAATCGACGAAGGCATCTGATGCGTCTTCCCGATTCATACCCGGTATGTACACATCTCGACCATCGACAGTGGTCCAATTCATCCATTCTTCGAATAAATTTTCATGGACATCCGGTATTTTGTCACCGTCCGTGTCAGTCGAAGGAGGTCGTTCCCCTTCTGTGGTTTTAGGATGGACGCTGGAAACCGAGGAAATCGCAGGAAATTGCGACATAAAGACGAGGCTTGCCACAACAGCAAGCGTGGTGAGAAGAGTGGTTAGGCTTCGTCGCATAGGAACACCGGGGGCCAAGCCATAGGCTTCGCTAACCTTCAACCTCAAATCGACACTTATGAGGATGATGGAACGATGTTCGGACATTTCTGAATTATGCTGCCCGATTTTACAATCCCAATCCCCTCTAAACACCAGTTTGAATTGAACATAGCAACTGTCAAATGAGCATATACACATCAAATCATAGCGCACTGTTCAAGTTCCGAACGCGCTCCGGTCAAGTTGAGCCCCATGTCGATGAGCATCACACACCTTGGAACCGGAAGTCGAGGCAACTCGACGCTCTTGGAGACAAAGGGTGCAAAAGTGCTCATTGACCAAGGATTTAGTGGTGCTCAGTTGGAGAAGCGACTCAAACGTCTAGGGATTAAACCAACAGAAATTGATTGTGTTTTCATCAGCCACCACCATGGCGATCACGGCGGAGGAGCTTGTATTGTTCAGAAGCGTTGGGGGTTGCAAGTGCTTGCCAATGAGCGCACTGCAGAAGAATTAGGTCTGAATCCAGAGTTGACATCGTACTTTGAGGCGCTTGACATGGTACGAGTAGGTGATGATTTAGCCATTCTACCCGTCCCCGTCCCCCATTCGGGCTCAGATAATGTTGCGTTCGTGGCAAGCCATGGAGGTGAACGGGCAGCCATTATCACAGATTTAGGCTCCTGGACCGACGAACTTGTCAACCATGTGCGCGGCTGTGAGCACATCGCGATTGAAGCAAACTATGACCATGACCGACTCATGAATGGCCCGTATCCATATTCGCTTAAAGATCGGATCAGTGGCCGAGGTGGCCACCTTTCAAACGACCAAACAGGCGCCTTCTTGGCACAAGTGTGCACACCGGCCACACGAAGCATAAGCCTCACGCATTTGTCAGAAAAGAACAACCGCCCGCACCTTGCAGAATCAACAGTCCTCTACCACATCGACGAGGTGTTCTCAGGTGACATCTCCATCTCGCTTCAAGACGGTCCGGAATTGACTCATTACGTCGGCCAAACAGACGATGAAGCCTCGGTTGAGACGAGTGATTCCGTCAAAGCATGAACGGCCGAGATATGGCCCAAATCCCCCTGTGAAAGGTGAAGGGCTAAATGGTACCGAACCCTGTGTGACCCGTGAACACTGAAGCCTGCTTCGTTTCGCGACCATCTCTGCGGAGAGATGACCGTGCGGTAAGCGAGGTATTGGGCGTGGTCATGTTGCTTGCAATGGTCATCACCATCATGGGCGGCGTGTGGATTTTCCTCAACCCTTACTTGAGTGATTTTGAAGACAACACGAATTGGAACAGCGCAGTTGGTATTTCAGAGCGATTCCAAGATCGAATTGATGTTGCTGGAGCAGCACCCGAAGGCACCGGGATTCGTCATACACTTGCTCTACAGGCCACCTACATTCGCCCCATAGACAAGGTCGAAACTTGGACCATTGCTGCGGACCTCGTGCCCAATGAAGAAATCACGATTCAGCACCTGAATCAGTCGACCATCGGTATTTTTGCTGTGAATGAGACGGCTCGATCTGTTTCCATAGATTCACCCCTTGGTTCCGAGAGCATCGCTTTTTCCGCCTCTCATGAAGAAGTGGTAATTCAACACAATGCATCAAGGGCCCATTGGATGATCATCACCGTGCACGATGAGGAGAACGAACCAATTCATCGTAGCCTGAGTTATGCCCTATCTGGAATTCAAATCACGACTTCACTTGGCCAAGGTGAGCATGAACTCGCCTTGATGAACAACGCAAGGGTCGAGCATTTCCCAAACGAACCATGGCGGGTGACCTCCTACCCTAGCGTCGGACTCGACCAACTTGTTGATGGAGAGTATCGTCTTTCAATGATGCTTTCAGATGTGACCATTAACGGCTCGCTGGGCACTGGAAACAACATAGGAATGAACATGCTGTCTTTAGGCCCAATGACTTTGTTCACTGGTGAAGCCTACAATCTGCGGTTCACCGTGATCAATGAGTTGAACGACCTCATCACTCCACAATACCACGACCACTGGCTGGATGAATACAACCTCAACCGTGCCTCAGGCACCCTTGACACATTCGTAGGCTATGGACCGTATGAACGGGCCAGTGGGGCTGATGGATTCACCATCGACACCCATGGGGTTCCACTCTACCTCGAAGTGGATGTTCAACGCGTGGAGGTCAGCCGGTGAAATCGAACCTACAGCGGGATGAGGATGCAGTTTCGGCTGCAGTTGCCACAGTTCTCATGTTTGGAGGCGTTCTCTCCATCATTGCAATGATGATGGTTTCCATGATTCCGGTCATTGAGGAACTCGAAGGATCGATTGAGCGACACGACATGTCCGCTCAGATGTCGCTTCTTGCCCACCAAACTTCTGCGTTGAGCGAAAAAGGAATGCCTGGTGATTCGACATCAATCGACCTCATTCCCGTTGATGGAAGCCTTGAATGGCAGCACACGCAAAGCGGCATGTGGTATGCTGCAACATGGCATGAAGACATGTCCTTCAGAATGCGTGGTGCGCTTAATTTCGATGATGAACTCGAGGTGCGTCATCCAGAAACGGTCAACACTGCATTGTGCATCGATGACCTCAGATTAGGCCCCGCAAACCCGTATTATTACACCGTCCCAAGTTGGGCTGAGAACGTCATTTTCACAGTCACGCCGGGCTTGGCAATTCCGCTGGGACCTGTTGATGTTGATGTCTTGAGCGACGGTGAGACGACTCAGAACATCAAACTCATGGTCGATGGCCTTCATGAAATGGACGCTCTCAATCTTGATGCATTTACCCTTGCCTCCAGCCATGAACTCAATGTGTTCATCGAGCGAGGCGCAGGAGGAGCAACGGTGGTCACACCAAACGATGCGAGTCCAATTGACAAGACAGGACGGTCTTGGTCGGTCCCGGTACCTGTTGGGACGAGTCAACTGCACGTGATCAGTGAACATGCGAATCAAATCAGCATCACCAACGAAACCACAACGTCAACGTCCTATGCCCTCCCGAGTGGACAAAACCAGATGGGGGTTGAATTCACACATGTCATCTCACGAACCACGCCCGGCGTCATCCATCTGTCAACCAGCGATGAATCGAGGCTTATGCTCCAAACTTCGACAGACACTTCTCACGGGATTTTCGCAATGCCCAGTCAAGATGGTCAATACCTCGGCCATTCGTTCTTGACCCCCTCACTCGACGGTGAAATGATGTTCACGAACCCAGGAGAATCCTCAGTCACCGTGACTTGGCGAGGTGGCGGCCTCTCGGTCGCACCCAACCAGAGCCTAGGTTTCGAGTGGCCTCCAGCTGGCGCAGATGGTGCACCTTTAGTGGAAGCCGAAGGAGACGTGTTCCTCACTTGGAGAAGCGCTGAAAGCAACCAAGGTGCGAACACATCAGGGTTGTTTACGCTCGCTGCAGACGATACAGGAGCAAGTTCTGGACAGGCACATACCGTCCACACGGAAGCATCGGAGATCGATCAAAGTCTGCACATGATGCGTGGAGGGCAGACGCTGTCATGGAACATGACTGGTTCGAGTGAAGCGAACGGCACAATGTTCGGCGAAACGGGATCAGCAGTGGTCAATCTAAGCCAAGGAACATCCTCTTTGGCCGTCACGGACGGTCACACACTTCGTTTGACTCGCATCAGTGGTGATCACGGGCTTTTGCAACTCCGCCATGACGGAGCCGAACGCTGCCTAAGCATTGGCGTCGAAGCGAGTGGATGGATT
>DAPR01000058.1:35605-39817 GCA_002502605.1 Euryarchaeota archaeon UBA258 | reverse complement strand
GATGGCGACGGTTGCAAGGATTCAACCGGTGAAGATACGGACGATGACAATGACGGGATTTCCGATGCGCTTGATGATTGCACTCCCGGTGATATCGGTTGGGTTTCAACCGGCTTAACCGATTATGACAGCGATGGTTGTCAAGATGCTTTGGAAGATACGGATGATGATAATGACGGTGTCATTGATCTCGATGACAACTGCCCAAAGGGCGAAATGGGTTGGATTCCAACTCTGACCAATGATTACGACTCAGATGGTTGCAGAGACAACACAGAAGATCCCGATGACGACAACGATGGTGTCCTCGATAACGTCGATGTCTGTGTTCGAGGAGACATCGGTTGGGTTTCCTCTGGTGCAACAGATTATGACAGCGACGGTTGTCAAGACTCACAAGAGGATTTAGACGACGACAATGATGGCGTAGCAGACGTGAACGACGATTGCCGCCTTGGTGAGCTTGGCTGGATTTCTAATGCAGCCAATGACTATGACTCGGATGGCTGTAGAGACGCAACTGAAGATACTGATGATGACAATGACCTCATCCTCGACGTCGATGATCAATGCATGCCGGGAGATTTAGGTTGGACGTCCAATTCATCATCTGACAACGATGCAGACGGGTGCAATGATGCGTCTGAAGACGATGATGACGACAACGACGGAGTCCCAGATAATCTCGATGCGTGTCAAGCAGGTGATGTTGGATGGACCTCAGTGTTCACTGGAGATCCAAATGATATCACCGACTGGGACGGCGACGGATGTCGTGATGTCAGCGAAGACCCAGACGATGATAACGACGGGGTCGCTGACTTGAGCGATTTATGTGCCACCTATGGCCATTGGAATTGGTCTTCAGCTAACTTCGGAGATCACGACAGTGATGGTTGCATGGATGACTTCTGGAACAATGGGTTCTTTTCGTTGGAAGAAGACTTGGATGATGACAACGACGGTGTCCCTGACGTTTTAGATACCTGCTCCCTTGGGGACCTCGGTTGGATTGCAGACCTCACCAATGATCACGACAGCGATGGTTGTCGAGATTCCACAGAAGATACTGATGACGATGATGATGGTATCCCTGATGAGGCTGATCAATGTCCGAAGGGTGATATCGGTTGGACCCCTTCTCCTGAAACAGATTATGATTCGGACGGTTGCTTGGATGTTGGCCTTGATGAAGACGATGATAATGATGGCGTCTCAGACACCAACGATCGCTGTGCAAAGGGGCGTCTCGATTGGACTTCAACTGAAACCACTGACCACGATAAAGACGGCTGTCATGATGATTTTGAAGACCTCGATGATGACAATGATTCTATTCTTGATTTGGAAGACAACTGCTCCAAAGGTCGTACTGGATGGATTTCTTCAGTGTTCTTAGATTACGACGGTGACGGTTGTTATGATGTCGGAGAAGACCTCGACGACGACAATGATGGTATCCTTGACGAAGTCGATGCATGTTCGCTTGGCAACCTCAATTGGACATCGACTCCTGAGACTGACTATGACCAAGATGGATGCAAAGACGCCACGGAAGATTACGATGACGACAACGACGACGTAACTGACATTTTTGATGACTGCCAGACAGGTGAAGTCGGGTGGATTTCCAAAAAGGCAACCGATCATGACGAGGATGGATGCAGGGACCTTAACGAAGACGAGGACGATGACAACGACGGCATGAGCGACCTTACCGACATGTGTCCTTTGGGCAGCATCGGCTGGGATTCATCGCCTACGACAGACCGTGACGGCGATGGCTGTAGGGACATCAGCGAAGACCTTGACGACGATGCGGATGGCATTGAAGATGGCTATGATGATTGCCCGATAGGCGATACTGGTTGGTTGTCCTCAACATCAAATGACTACGACAGCGACGGTTGTCAAGACAGCCTTGAAGACCTTGACGACGATAATGATGGGGTCCTCGATGTCGATGATAAATGCCCTACTGGTGATCTCAATTGGGTTTCGAACTTCCTCACTGATTTTGACATCGATGGGTGCCAAGACAGCGTCGAAGACCTTGACGATGATAACGACCTTGTCCCTGATTCGGTTGATTTCTGTCTTGAAGGTGATTTGAATTGGGAGTCGAACATGGCTACAGACCACGACTCCGATGGCTGTCAGGACTTAACCGAAGACACTGATGATGATAATGACGGTGTTGAAGACCCCCTTGACAATTGCCCACTCGGGGAAATGAAATGGATTTCAGACCCTGTGCTCGACTACGATAGCGATGGTTGCCGCGACGCCACCGAAGATCTCGATGACGACAATGATGGCGTCACTGATCTGGATGATTCGTGTCAAAAAGGCGACTTGGATTGGCAATCTTACAACGTCACCGACTCTGATGCAGACGGGTGCCAGGACTTGACAGAAGATTTGGATTACGAGACGCCAGAAGCGGAAGAAAGCGGCATCGAATGCAACCCCTTTGTCACCACATGCAACGAAACTGCATCCGATGAAATTGAACCTCAAGCAACGGACGAGGAGGGTGAGGTGCAGAGCTTGATCCTTGGATTGTTAGCCATGGCCCTTGTGCCGACCATTCTTGGCGGTTTATTGATTGCTTACAGGATCAGATGGTAGTTCATTTGATACCCCTGTGTTGAAGAAGGACCGGCCACTCGTTCCAGCATGGACAGCGTGACCATCCTCGTGGCTTCATCGGGAAAGAACGTAGCACTTGCCAAGGCGTTCGAGCAACAACTTGCTTCGAAAAGCATTCCATTCAGCACGCTTCATCTTTGTGATTTAGACCTTCCAATGTACACCACTGAGCAAGAAGAAGAGGGGACTGAAATGCCAGGCTTCAAAGCCGCTTCTGACGAGGTCAAAGCTGCAAAGGGGCTCATCGTTTGCGCTCCAGAGTACAACGGTTCGATGCCGCCTGTACTGAACAATTTCATAGCATGGCTTTCGACGAGCACTGAGGATTTCCGTGAACACTTCAACGGGAAGTTCGTCGCCTTAGCCACCCACAGTGGTGGTGGAGGGCACAACTTGATGACCTCGATGCGCATTCAATTTTCTCACCTTGGAGCGAATGTTCTGGGCCGAGTGGCGATCGTCAATTCTAGCAAGCCCATCAACCTCAAAACCATTGAAGCACTTGTCGACGGGGTGATTGCATGAAGCGAAGATCATTGAAAACCACAGTTCCAACTCACACTGTTCTCGAAGGAGGGGGTTTCCCTGTCCGCCGCCCGGCCGCAATGGGCTCGCTGATGAGCCCATTTCTGCTCTTGGATGAGATGGGTCCTGTTCATTGGGATCCATATTCGGCAATCGGTGCACCAGATCACCCTCATCGCGGTTTTGAAACGGTCACCTACATGCTTCAAGGTGCGATGCAACATCGTGACAGTGCGGGTAACAAAGGCGATTTAAATCCAGGAGATGTTCAGTGGATGACGGCTGGTCGTGGTATTATTCATTCCGAATTGCCTCAGGACGAATTCTACAAAACGGGGGGGACCACTCATGGTTTCCAGATATGGGTAAATCTTCCAGCGAAGGACAAAATGATGGCACCCCGGTACCAAGACATTCCAGCCAAAGACATTCCAAGTGTACGCTCCGAAGATGGCAGTGTATGGGCGAACGTCATTGCGGGAGAGACCATGGGTGTCAAAGCCGTGATTGACACGGTCATCCCGATCACCTACCTTCACATGAAAATGGATCATGGGTCGTCTCATCTTCAATCCATCAAATCAGGACTCAACGGGATGATTTACGTTTTTGGCGGGACGGTCCACTTGGACGGTCGTGCAGTTCAAGACGGACAGTTAGCACTGATGACGGATGGCGACGAGGTGCTGTTTGAAGCACGAGACGGCGATGCAGAATTTTTGATTCTAGCAGGACCTGAACTCGGCGAGCCAATCGCACGGTACGGTCCATTTGTCATGAACACCCGTGAAGAAATTCATCAAGCGGTGACGGATTATCAAAATGGCACGCTTGCCTGACTGGTGGCGGACGAATTCTTGGCTGAGAAAATATTTCCAAAGAGGCAACTCAGAGCCTATTTTTTGGCAAAGTGCTCGTGCCGGGATTCGAACCCGGGTCGGCGGGATGAAAACCCACTATGATGGACCTAGCTACACCACACGAGCGACAGCCAAGCCACCGACCACCCCTTGATAATGATTCGCTCGCATGCGC
>DAPR01000058.1:0-35557 GCA_002502605.1 Euryarchaeota archaeon UBA258 | reverse complement strand
AGAATTTCATTGTCCAAGAACCACATCAAGGCATCATAGGCTTGGCTGCCATAGACGCCGATCAAAACCGCTTCAAGACCAAATCGCAGGCCACGACCTGCCAGCCCGGCGGCAATGAATGGGCGCTTTTCCATCTCACCCATTCCCGCAATCCAACCAAACACCTTGTATGGAATTGGGGAAAATGCGGCGATAAAGATCCCAAATGTACCGTAGCGTTGAGTGAGGGCCTCGATTTTCTCGACATGGGTGCTTGAACCAAATTTTTGGATGAGCGTTCGCCCCCAACGTTGGCCGATCAGGTAGCCAATGAATGATCCAGCGACCGATGAAAGGGTGACGACAAGCCACAACCACACGACGACATTCAGGTTGCCCATTTCATTCAGCAACAGAGGGATGTAAACCACGTCTGGGGGGACAGGTTGAATGATGGCTTCAGTCAGCGAAACCATCGCTAAACTTGCCGGGCCAAAGACATCGAAGGCGTCCACAATTGCCTCCTTCCATGTCATGCTGCCGACTCAATGCACTTCGATATGAAGATGTGGGCGAGCGGTGAGTTCATTGAGTATGTTCTTCGGTCGTACACCACATGCGGGTGCTTGATACGGCGGCTTTGCTTCATTGGCCTGTTGATCAGTTGGCCGATGGCGTATGCGCTTTCAGCCAACAGGCTGAATTGGAACGCGTCAGCCCACAACGCTCCCTCTTGATTGAGAGCCTTGACACCATTCAATGGCGCGATGTCCCACCTGGTTGGTTGGAAGGCGGCAGAGAAGCTGCAGCCGCAAGTGGAGATCTACCACGCCTTTCGGACGTGGATTTGGATGTTCTTTCTCTTGCGCTTGCTCTTGATGCAACCCTTGTCACAGACGATTACCGTCTCCAAAATGTGATGCAGTCAATGAATTTAAACACGCAGTCTGTTGGTACTGCGGGTGCAAAAAAGGTATGGCGTTGGGAATTGCGATGTACGGGGTGCAGGGCCACAACGCCAGTGCCTGCGAATGTTGATCGTTCGAAAAAAGGAACCGTGGCAGAGTGTGACATTTGCGGTTCGCCAATGAACATCAAGCGAGCCAGATGAACTCATTCGTCGGAGGAAAGTGCCTCAAGGGCTTCGACTTTCTTCTCCAGTTGCCCCATCTCCATCCCAGCGGGTTCAATGCCAACAGCCTTGGCTCGCTCGAACAAGCGTTGTTCGGCAGTTCGTCCACCAGCTTCCATGTCTTCAATGGCCTTTGACGGGTCAAGAGCACGAGAGGTATCTGCAAGCCCTTTCTGGAACTCACCTTTGGAACGTCCCAATGCATTGGCCATTTTTGGTAAGCGCTCTGCTCCAAAAAGGACAAAGAAAATCCCGACCAAAATGAACATTTCCAACGGACCCAAGCCACCTATCATGCTGCTTCCTCAAGTCGGGGTGGAGGCCGGTGCTGTTCAAGGCTTCGGCTTCAGTGGCACTCGGGGCGAAGTTCATCCACCAGATACAGGGGGTAAAACCGCAATTTCATCACCGTTTGAGGGATGGATGTCCATAGGGCATCGTTCGTTGTTCAATGCGACCGTGATGCCTTTTGCAATCCAATCTCCAATCTCTAAGTAAACGAGGACGTCTTCGATGCTTGTGTTGTTTCCAATTGGGACCTTGTGGCTCCGAGAACCAAGCACATCAATCAAAGGTCCGAAGACAATGACACGGACAGATCCTTGGCCATCATCGTCCATGTTGATGGGTTCTAAGCGGTAGTTTATCAACGCACTCGGTTGTCCTAGATGCATGAGCACCTCAATGCAAGCCACTGGTGTATGGAAACTCTATGCTTCCGGGACCTCAACCGTTGAAGCGGTTCGGGGCGTCGATGTCACCCTGAAGGTTGGTGAAATGGTGGCGATCATGGGGCCATCGGGGTGCGGCAAAACCACCTTGCTCAATGTGCTGAGTGGGATTGATGTCCCGAGTGCAGGGGAGGTGTTCGTAGATGGCAAACCTCTGTTTGGCGTCAGCGACAATGAAAGAACGACAATGCGTTCCAATTACCTTGGATTTATTTTCCAAGATTTCAATCTCCTACCTGTCCTCTCGGCGGTGGAGAATGTGGAATTGCCCTTACTCCTGCTTGGCGTTGCTGCGAGCGAGGCTCGAAAGCGTGCCATGCAGGCCCTCACGGACGTCGGTTTGGCCGAACGCAGTCAACATCGGCCCGCAGAACTCTCTGGTGGGCAGCAACAGCGGGTTGCCGTTGCTCGTGCAGTGGTGCACCGGCCAGCGGTCATCCTGTGTGATGAACCTACAGGGAACCTTGATTCGAAAACTTCCGAGGAAGTCCTAGCGCTGCTAAAACGAATCAACGAGGAACATCAAACGACATTTCTCATCGTGACTCACGATGCTAGAATTGCCGAACTCTGCGATCGTGTCCTCCAGATGGAAGACGGGTTGATCATCGGTAACCCCATGCAGGCCGAGGAGGAATGAATCTGCTTGTCCCACTGGCTCTCGTTGTGATGATTGTTGCCTTCTTGGCAACCGTTTCAGCGTGGAGCCTTTGGCGCGCCCATTCGACCTCAACCATACGCTTGCTTGCCCTTATCGGTGTACCTGTTGCAGACACAATACTCGCTTTTTTGCTTCTTGATTGGTGGTTGATTGACGGGGCAACTCGGTTGGTGGGAGCCATTTCCTTTGGTGTGATTTCTCTCGTTTTTGTCCAACCACTGTTGATCCCTCAACGGCTCGTAGTCTGGCGTTTGGCTCGTGAAACTGTAATGCGGCGCAAACGCCAAGCAGCCTTGCTCATGCTCGGACTCATCATCGCTTCTGCCATTATCACCTCCTCCTTGGTGGTTGGTGATTCACTGGATGCGACCGTACAATACGAGGTCGAGGGCGCTTGGGGTGAAACAGACATCACCATTGGTGGATTTGATCTCTCAACAGGTGAGCGGGTGACAATAAGTGAGGACGTGAGTTCTTCAATATGGAATCAGTCACAGGCCGACCTCCAACTTTCCAAGACACTTCTCGGCCAACAGAGAGGCCTCATTGCGGGTGTGAGTGTTGAGGGGCAAGAACGATCGCTTCCCAGCATCACCTGGTTGGCTTTTGATGGCTCAATTGACGAAAATGAAGTTTGGCCTGGTATTGGAGGTTCAAACGGGGTCCGGTATGCTGAAATCGCAACCACAAACGCCCCGGAACGCCCACTCATGGTGGTGGTCAATGCTGTGCTGGCGGAGGAACTCAATCTCACAGAGGGTGATTCCATCGAGCTGGGCTGGTATGTCACCGATGACAATCAAAGACAACGGTTGACGTCCAATGCATCTGTTCTGAAGGTGGTAGCAAACACGGGTCAAGGCGCTGCTGCTGGGACTTCTACACCTGCTTTGTTTACCGATCTTAACACCGCTCAACGCTTGCAACAGCTTGAAGGCCGCGTGAATACCCTGCACTATGCCGTTGCAACGAGCCATGAACACGCAGCAGGCATTGAACCGATTGTTGAAGCGCTCGAACTCCATCTCGATGATGCGCTCACCGCTGAATCCATCGGTTTGCAATTTGATGTGGATGGCTCAACGGATACCATCAGCGTTTCGTCCACTTCCGGCCTTGGGCGTCTTGCAGGAACGGATGTGGTGGCTTTGCGAGAAAACACAACCGCTCTGGGCATTGATACAATGATGGAAGTCCTGCAAGTGCCCTTAGTTGACCTTAGCCTAGAAGATGAATCATTGCTGACGCTTGCAAATAAACAGCCGAATGAATTGGCCATTGGTGAGCGTGGGCTGTGGCATTCGAGTCCTTCCGGCTTCGGTGTCCAAGTTGATGGATTGGGTGATGCATGGGTTTGGAGGGTCCCCGATGGTGGAACACTGTACGATTTCTCGCTCTCATCTGACGGGCAATTGGGAGGCGCAGTTCACGCAGGAGGTGTGGTGATTGGCTCAGAACAAGATCTCGATGCGGAGGAGTGGGCATCCTACTCCTCTGATGCCTCAATGCGAACCCTTGTTTCTGATTCCTCAGGCTGGTGGGCAATCGAAGCCGATGATGAAGCGCTTCTCCTGCATCATTTTTCTCACGATCTTTCGACGCATGAAGAGCGACTGTTGGCCGTGGATGTTCCATCTAAGATTTTGAACATTGATTTGTTCATTGATGATGGTTTTTACCTTGAAATTGAAGGCTTACTTTCGATTGAAAGGTACGCATCCCAAACGGTCGATCTCAACAGCACGTTCAGCGTCTACAACGGAGACAACTGGCCTTCATTTGTTCCAAGCACTTCGTCAGTGCCTGAACATCAACGCTGCGATGGCAGCGTCTCCGTGAGCGGTTTTTCGCCCATTCAGCACTGGTGCAGTTATGAGGAGGGACTGCTGCGTTGGAACGCACAAGACCAAACCGTTGAATCGATCAGATTGCCAGTGCTCTCTTCTGCGGGTGGCTTTGGAACCATGCCTCAATTGCTGCTTGCCTTTGGCGGACAAGACGCACCGTTCGAGGTTGAAAATTCATCAATGCTGATCAGTCAACGGCTCAATGTTCTGGACCTTCCAGAAGATGAGGCGGACTTTTGGCTCAAGGGATTGATTCCCTATGCCTTTGGTGATGATACGGCATATCGATTGACCAACGCAGGATATTACACCGATATTGATGGATTAGAAGGCCTCTCTGAATTGGACGGAGTGGTTCTTGGATTGGTGAGTTTGACTGATGCAGAACGCCTCGCCTCAGCCGCCGAAAATGAGCGAAATCTCCTTGTTTTGACTTCTCTTGATGGAAACAGTTCCAGCACCGCCATCACGGTTCAGTCCTGGTTTGATGAGCAAGCGACGGGTTCAGACCTTAACCTCAACGTGCAGGCGGTAAAAATCGAGGCAGCGGCAATGGCTGCAGAATCCTCAGGTGTTCTTGCTGCAATGTTCCTTGTGTTTGGTTCGTTCACAATCGCAGCAGGCGTGCTTTTGGTGCTCACCATCGTCCTAATGCTTGCAGAAGCACGAAGAAGTGAATTTGGCACCCTCCGTTCAATTGGATTGTCACAATCTGATGCACGCGCACTTGCCGTGATGGAGGGGGGGCTGGTAGGGAGCGTATCAGCTGCACTTGGTTCGGTTCTTGGACTTGGTTTAGCGTGGTTCATCAGCATTGGATTCCAACAAATGTTCAGTTCAGTTGGATCTGGCCAATTCGTATTCAAATGGACATTGGGTTCCGTCTTTGCTGGATGGGCTTGGGGCTTTTTGCTGGCAATGCTCACCCTATGGTGCACCGCTGTGTGGACGGCACGAACCAATATTGTGGTGGCATTAAGGGGTGGTCGTGAACCCTCTACAGGGGCGGTGTCTTGGCTTCTTGTGTTGATTCAGGTGCTCTTTGCAGGGACGGGTGCGCTTTGCCTCGCGGTCTTGGTGGTTGTCGGTCTCGACAGTTCCTTTGCATACTTCACCTGGGTGTTGTCTGGAGTTTGTTTCTTGATTGCCTTCGTTCCAGCACTGACCCTCGAAGTGCCAACCTTCCTTCGGCAACGCTCCAAAGCATGGGCCAATCTTCATCGCCATGCAGGCAGAAACACATTGGGTGTGCTTGGCCTTTCTTTGTTGGTTTGGACCGTTGGCCTGCACGGGATTGATCCCGTGCGTCAAGGGATGACGCCTGACGAATTGTCGTTCATCGTGCTTGGTCTTGTGGAAGTGTTTGCTGGTGTGCTTTTGCTGACAAGTGCAGCACCATTGCTTGTTGGACGGCTTGGAAAATCGAAGCGATTGACAAAACGATTTGGTCCAGTCTTGCCAGTCGCTCTCGCCCATCCACTCGCAGCACCGGTTCGAACTGCCGTGGTGATGGGTATGTTCTCCATCACTGTGTTTTCGGTGGTGGTCCTTGGTGGGTATGCCGAGCAATTTGACAATTATTCGAGTTCATTCGTTGAGGACGCAGAGGGTGAATATGAACTTCTCCTCACAGGCTCAATGTCTCGTCCAATCGAGTTGCCTGATGACCCAGCGGAATGGAACCTGACCTCATCCGTCGCATCGTCCATTGATTCTGTCGCTCGCATCGAACGAAGTCAAGTGTTCTTAGAAAACGCTGAAGGCGATCGAATGCCCTACCTTCTCAGGGGCTTTGATGAGAATTTTTCATCCCATGGAGGATTGCCATTGTACCAGTGGGATCCAAGCCTCGGTGAATCTCAGCGAGAAGCGTGGATCACGGTTGGTTCAAGGGATGATTTGGTGTTTGTTGACGCTTCGTTTGGCCTCGAGTCAGTGGCAGATGGAAGCGGTCTATCGATGCTTAGTTTTTCAATTGGAGAATCAATTTCGCTAATTGACATTTCGAACCCTGGAAACACCCGTGATGTGAAGGTTGCTGGGTTCATGGAACAATCCTCATATTTGTTCTCCGCAGGCGTTTGGATTTCAGATGATGTGACTTCGGAACAATTCGATGGGCGATTGACGCGCATGTATGTCAGCGTCAAGGATGAGGCTCAATCCAGCGAGGAATTTGTTGAGGATGAATCCATGCCGCCAATGGGCAAACCCGGAGAGGCAAGAACGGCAGCCGCAGAATTGGCAGAGGATCTTGAGAACACCTTGAACAGCGAAGGCGTTCAAGTCTCAATAATTGCCAAGGACGTCATGGTGATTCAATCCCTCGTGCTTGCCTTGCTTGCCATTTTTGAAGCTTATCTTGCTCTCGGTCTGATCGTTGGGATTGCTGGAATCGGGGTTGTGACCGTTCGTTCGGTCTCCGAGCGCACAAAGACAATCGGAATCCTGCGTGCACTCGGGTATCGGCGTAGCATGGTGATGGCAACGTTCACCATCGAGGTCGTCTGGGTGGCTGTGTTCGGAATGATCAACGGTGCGTTGATTGCGATTGGATTCCATCGGGCCTTGTTCGAAACATTTTGGGAGGGCCAAGGTGCTGCCTTCACGTTGCCTTATGGGACGATTTTGGCAGTGCTTGTTGGAGGCTTGGCATTGGTGATTTGCGCAACAGCTTATCCAATCCGCAAAGCCTCGATGATTCCACCTTCAGCGGCCCTCAGAGAATCATAATGTTGCTTTTTGAATTCGATTTTCATCGATTGTGGTGAATAATTTTCATTTTCAGATGCATCGAAGAGGCGAATATTCCTCAGAATGGACTGCTATGCACTGTTTAAATTCAAGGTCCGACTCTTGATGAGGCTCCAAATTCTTGATGTTCACAAACCGTGTTACTCAAACATTGTTCCTATAGTATAAATACGACGCATGCCGTGGAGAAGAGTACCGAACCATCGGAGGTATTGAAATGAAGAAAACAACCCCTATGATTCTCGTCGCCATGTTGATGCTAAGTTTACTCTCTAGCATCGACATCGCCGAGTTGCAAGAAACCATTGATGTTGACGAAAGCAGCGCCCGTGCCGGTGCAGATGCTGAAGTCATCGCCATAACAAGCCCGAAAGAAACCGTCTGTACCCAAGCAGGCTGCCGCAACACATTGAATGCAGGCGAAGCGACAAACTTCGAAGCCTACATTCAAAACAGCGGTGATGTCGACATCACAGAAATGTCGTACAGCGTAACTGTCTACCTTGACGATGGGAGCGGCGGTCAATCCATGATTGCTAAGGACAATGCTGGCAATGACCTCCAATGGCAAAACACGGATGTCATTTGCGGATCTGCAAGCCTCTGTGATTTCACCTCTCTTGCTGCAAGCGGTGTCTTGGGTGGCGGAAAGTACACCTTGATGTACGCTGGTAACCCAATCGTATGGACGCCAATGCCTGGTGATTACATTATCCAAATCTCAGCTGACACGCCAAGCGATGTCGATGCTGGTAACGATGCTCAAACCATCGAGGTCAGCGTCGTGAACTGGTACGACATTCAAGTTGACCTCTCATGGGACAGCGGAGAAGTCGCAGAATCTGGCCCAGGTGTCAAAGCATGGACCCTTTCTGTTCTCGCAAACGGCTCGGACACATTCAATCCTCGTGAAGTCGTCATCCGTCTGAAGGCAGGTGGCGATGTCACCGCTCTAACATCAACCGTCGATGGCGATATCTTCGCTACCGCTTTCCACGATGTCACCGTTGGAACCGCAACCACCGTGGAAACATTCACCAACGTTTCCACTGAACCTCCAGCCATCACGAACGCCACACGCAACGTTCTGGCATACAACACAGAGTGGACATACACCGGGGAATTGACCTTTGATTCAAACAAATCGGATTCCGCCTACGAGTTAACAGCACAGTTGTTGTCGTACACTCAATACAGCCAATGGGATTCCTGTGTCGAAACCGACCCAGAAACCAATGAAACGCTCAACCATGTGTGTGAAGAAGAATTCACTCAGGATTCTTATCCGGAAACCAATGAGGATGAAATCCTCGGTAGCGCTTCAACTTACCACGACATCCGAGTTGCTCGTATGACTGTGGCTCAAGGCTACAACGCAGATGGAACAGGTAACCCTACCAGCATGATGAGCGACGACGCTCCTACTGACTTGAACGTCGGTGTTTCATACTTCCATGTTGAAGTCGAACACCGTGGTAGCGATCCTACTACGAACTACGCATGGAATGCGACACTCACCGTGACTGATGAGGCTGGAGTAAGCCAAACCGTGACCGCCAATTCTTGTGAGACCGGTATTGAACCTGCTTACACCTACAAGCAACTTGGAACCGCATTGTACGATTCCGATGGCGATGGTAACCCTGACCAACCTGGAGAACTCACTGGATACGCTTGCATGATGATCACTTTGGACTCCGGCGAGCACACCTTTAGCGTCGACCTCGAACTCGTCCACAAGGATGCACTCGACGCACGCCCATCCAACAACGACCGAACCATGACCGTGGATGTTCGAAACAACAACCCACTGATTCTTTCCTTGGATTTGATGAATGAAGGTGACTTGTTTACCAACCAAGAAGAGCCTCTGCAATTGTCTGCTCAAGTGTTTGACGTTGACGAACCATCTGGAATGGGTCTTGAATACGCCTGGACTTACAGTGGTGCTGCTCTGCCTGGTTGCGAGCGCTCCACCACGGCACAAACTTGCACCATTCCTGTGCTCGACACCTATGTGCTTGACTTCCCAATTTCGTTCACCGTCTACGACTCAAACGGTGGCTCAACCAGTGAAGAAATGATGCTGTTCATCTGGAACAACGGTGGTGCCTCGGCAACCACTGACTCCGGATTGTCGGTCTCATACGCCCTCAAGTACAAAGCACCAGATGCATTCTCTCTGACCGCTACCGATGCAGATCTCTCGAATTACGAGAACAAGGAACTCCCTGGATACTCAGGCACCTACTCTGCAGTCGGAGCCATTGACTATGCTCCAAGCACAACCTACTCCGCATCTGATGTCCTTGAACAATCGATGGATGTCACACTCGCAAAGAACCTAGAAGCGACCTCACTTTGGTATGTTACAGATTCTGGACTTTGGACCTTGATTGTGGCTGAGCCAACTGATGTTGATGCTACAACTGAAATGTTCGCTTATGATATCCCCGCAGACAGTCCTGTGCTCTCTGCTGGAGCATTGGTGCTCATGGGCGGTTCACTCGCCCAAGCCGATGTCCCTGATGCGAGCATCACTGGATTCAGCGCTGCTGCTGCAAAGGGTGGAGCCATTGTCCTCAACTGGGATGTTGAGGGTACAATGCTCGCTTCTGACAGCATTGACGTGACCATCTGTGAAGGCGAGGCTGGCTGTGAAGATGCATTCACCACCGGATTAGGTGTTGGAACATCCACCTTCTCATACTCTGGATCAAACACAGTTCACGGAGCCTTCTACAATGTGCTTGTGGAAATCTGTAACGATGTTGGTTGCAGCACTCCAAAGGGTGTTGGCAATGTCACTGCAGACAAGTCTGTCGACGGTGGAGTTTCAGCTATGAACTTCGCAGTTTCCGAAGCAGGCGAAACATGGGTTGTTGATTGGGACGCTACGGGCGAAACATTCGATGTTGCTTCATGGAATGTGTGCTATCAACGCGGTACATTCGATGCAGCAAACATGCCAACCACATGTGCATCGACCATCCAAACAACCAATGTCGTCATCGACAAACCAACGGCAGCAGGTACCTACACCTACTACTTCACCGCAGTTCCTGTGGACGCACTCGGTAACTCCGCTGCATCAGCAGCATTGAACAGCATCGACTACCAGCGAGATGCAGACACTTCCAACGTTGATGACGGAACGAACGTCACTGGCGATGTGACTGCCGGCGAGGTTCCGACCTGGACTTGGGGCGTTATCGGTGGTGTTGTCTTCGCAGCATTCATTGTTGGAGCGTTCATCCTTTCCCGTGGTGGAGAGGACGATGAGAACAAAGACTGGGATTACTGATCTCAGCTAGTCTCCTCATCGACGAACATCATCCCCTCACGAGGGGAAGAGCCGCCGGGGGGGCCGTTTCGACGGCCCCCATCGGCCAATTTTTCTTTCCATTCTTGTTTCTTGAAGTGAAAGTTATTTTTTTTCGAAGTAAAGTTCATAATTTTAGGTGCTCCTCTCCTCTATTCTGGGTCGAATCGGGGTGCTGCGGGTAAGGCTCGAATGCTGAGTGAATCTTGCTTTATTTTCTTCTTGATTTTTTATTGGATCTATGGCCAATATGAAATGGGCGGATTTCCCAATAAATGCGCTCATGTATATCGTTTGGCTATTCTATCTCAAAGCCGAAATTCAAAGATTTCGTACCCCAACTCCTATAAGGGGTGCAGAGCGTGGGATGCTTTGCATACAATCCGTATGGGTGAATGACACATGTTGGGAAATAAGAACACCAAGAAAACGTCAGTCTTCAGCGGCATTGGCATCGCACTGTTGTTGTGCGCTTTGATGGCCCTAATGCCTATGGCTGGGTTCGTCGATAACAACACAGGCGACGTGGAGTTTGTTGATTCAAACGACACTGCAGAGAATGACTTCTTTGCATTGCCAGAAGCTGTGAAGGCAACTGACTATGAACAAGAACCATCCGATGAACTCATCGGCATGAGAGACCAAACGACCAAGACCTACGTCACTGAAGACGGCAAGTTTGCGCAGCTCAACCACGCTACGCCAGTTCACTTCATGGACGACAGTGGTGCATGGGAAGACATCGATTTGAATGTCGTCGCAACTGCTAATGGTTGGGAAGTAGCTGACAACACGTTTACGACCCATTTCGCTCCTGAAATGGCCTACGGTGTTGCGGTTCAACCAAACCAATTTGTTGACCCAATCATCACAGGTATCGCACCAATGATCGTGACTTTGGACGAATCTGGCACTGCGCCACAACCGTACCACGTTGCTCCTTCGCAAGAAGGCGTGACCGTCGGTGGAAACGTCCTTCGATACCCGATCGCAGAAGGCTTCGACCTCGACTACACCGTCGAGTCAACCCAACTCAAGCAGAACCTCGTCATCCGCGAGCGACCTGTTCTTGAGCCAGGAGCTGCTTGGTTCGGTCTTTCAGAAACCATCCAAATTCCATCCGGTTTCGCTCTCTTCCTCGGCGACAACATGCTCGGCGAAGAAATCACGCAAACCCAGGAAGCCCTCGAAATCCGACACATCGAAACTGGTGAACTCCTTGCAGAGATCCCAGTCCCGACCGTGTTGGAAGAAGGCTCCGCAGAACCATACACGGCGACTTTCTTCATCCAAGTCTACGGCCCACAAGTTGTCATTACGACCGCAGTGGAATCCGAGTGGTTGATGTCTGAAGACCGTGTGTTCCCGCTTGCTATCGACCCAACCATCAAGGTCTACAGCAATGCAGGTGGATACTGTTACCGCTACTACCGCAACTGTTACTCCAGTTCCTACCGCTACACATACCGGTACTACTCTCAGATGCGATACATGCCATGGCACCGCTACACCTACACCTCCAGCAACGCACTGCCATCCGGTGCTACAGTTGACGCTATCAGCTGGAAGTCCTACCTCCAATACCGCTCGGGTTCTTCCTCGACATCAGTGACCGCTACCGTTCTTGAGAACTGTGGTTCACCGACCCTGTCGTCGTACTCCCACACTATGCCAACCGCTACGTGTTCCGGAGCGCTGACCGCAAGCCAGATCCTCTCAGGAAGCAGCTACAACTCTGCTGCATCCCGCCGAATGATCACTTCCTTGTGGAACAGCCCATCCTTCGACACCTACTCCATTGGTAGCAGTGGCAGTTGGAAGACCGCTGACGTTTGTACCTCCGCAGCAACATGTTCCTCCGGAACTGCAGCAGGATACATCACGTCCGCTCAAACCAACGCCGGTACCGTCGGAATCGGGCAGCGAGTGACATCTTCGACCTACTTGTACAGCTACGCTTACACCTCTGGTTCGTCGAACTCCTACATCCAAATCACCTACTCTGGTGGCACGGATACGGACGCTCCTCTGTCCGGCTTTGTGCCATACAGCGGTGTGACCTCGTACGTTGAAGGTGTCCGCACTTTCTTCACGACCCTCACCGATATGTCTGGTATTGACACCACGACTGCAAACGCTCCAACGCTCAACTACGCACTCAACAACGGTTCGTACACCAGCGTCACAGCAACCAGCATTGGAACCTGCAGTTCGACCTCCTCTGAGTGCCAATTCAAGGCTGCCACAGGGACAATCTCTGCAGGCGACTACGTCGAGTACTACTGGAAGTTCCAAGACCTCAACACCGCTGGCGGTGCTAACGTTGGATACGACCCAGCATTGACCGGTGCCCAAAACACCCCGACACCTTACTACTTCGCAGTGGAAGATGTTGAAGATGCTGGAGACACCAAGAAGTTGACTGTGCTCACCACAGATGTGCACGCAGCTAACTACTACTCGCCAGGTGCAAACCAATACTTCGATCGGCAGATGACTCACTTTGACGACAGCAATGAATTCTACTTCGAATTCGACACTTCGTCTTGTGGAACCGGTAGCAGCTCTTGCTTCTACTCCTCGTCGTATTACTTCTACTCGAACTGGATTGCTCAGCACACGACCACTGCGTCGTCTGGGTACAACGGTATGGGTGGAACACGTTCAAACATCGATGAGTTGCACAAGGATGATGGTGGATACCTCACCATTTCCGCTGCTAACGGTCCTGGAATGAACCTCATGTTCCTCTACGACAGTTCAAGCGATGCCTTCGCAATGGTCGGAGTCGGTACATCGACTTCAATCGACGAAACGCTCAACGGCGGAACTTCCGCTGACAGCAGCCGCTCGTATGGTTACACCAACGCTTACAAGATCACCTTGGGCAGCGATTACGGTGGCATGTTTGGCAAGTTCGGATTCGGTAACGAAACCGGCGGTGCCGGAACAAACGCTAACCGCTTGTGTGTGACCAGCAATGGTTTCACCTACTTCTGGCGCAGCCCATACAGCTCTTACAACGACTGTTCCTCTGCTTACTACTACGCTGGTGCATACTCTGGTGTCACCAACTACAGGTGGAGCGGATTCGCACTCGGTATGGGCTACTACGGCCGAATCGCCTCCTCTGGCGATGTCACCTACAAGTTCGGTAATGTTGCACCAACACCTGATACGTTCAAACCTGAATTCACCCATTCTGCACTTGCTGATTCCCACAGCAAGTCACGAACGATCACCGCAACAATCGCTGATGCAGGCGACCCACCAGCTGGTCTCAACGTGAGCACCTCCGCTGGTGTCGGTCCAACCATGTACTACCGTGTGACCCCTGATGGCGGCACCGCTGGTTCCTGGACTTCCGTCGTCATGACTCAAGAATCCGGTAAGACACGAGCAGATTGTTCGTTGGCGAACTGTGACTGGTCTGCAGACATCGAAGACCTTGAACGTGGTGACACTGTTGAGTATTACATGAAGGCTGAAGACGTGTCGGCCGTCGCTGGTGGAATTAACACCCAGACGACATCGACCGAATCTTTCTCAGTCGGTGATCCAAACAAGATGTTTATCGTTGAATGGCGAGACATGGGCTACTCCAGTAACGATTACTGTACTTACCAAGCCGTCTTCTATGACGTCACCAACGAAATCGAGTTCAAGTACGACGACGCTTGTACCAACTCGTATGACGCTGCTACTGTCGGATTCATGGACCAAACCCGAACAATGGGTCAAACCATCCGACACCGCACCAGCACTCAGTACATCACCGGAACAAACCCACACCCAGCCAACTACCGAATCTCGACAACTTCGACCGGTAGCAGCTTCGAGTCTTTCGACCGTGGCCTCTCTGGCTTGGTGAACGCTGATGCCTCGGCAATCACGGGTTCATCCAGTGGTCAACCGTCTGGTTACTACTGTGCATCCAGTTACTACTGGAACACATGGGCGAACAAGTGTGCTGATAACATCGCAATGCCTGATGGGTTCAACTTTACCTACTTCGGTACTGACTACAACTACACAGACAGCAACGACCGTATCAACCTCGGACGACACGGTAACATGCACTTCGTGAGTTCTGGATCCACTGCATTGGTTCGAAGTATGACCACATGGTATGGTAACATGCCACAGTTGCCATACTCCTCGAGCAGCTTTGCCCGTGCAGGTACAATCGCACCATACTGGTCGTACTACGGTACTTACTACTGCTACCAGAACACAAACGTCGATTGCGGTGTCTACTACCGAACCATGCCTTTCGAAGGCAAGGGTACTGATGTCACATCCGACATTACCCAAGACACCACATGGGACGCTACTGACAGCCCAATCCGGATCAACCCAAGCGGTGACTACCTCACCATTTCGGCTGATTTGACTGTGCAACCAGGTGTGACAATTCAGGTCGCTGCCGGCAAGGGAATTTCCTTTGACGGTACCTGTGACCAGATGACCCTTAACGGAAACAACACCGACCACATCCTCATCGAGGGTGCAGATGGTGCTGAATGGACTGGAATGGCATTCACTGCTGCTTGCTCGTCAGGCACAGATGACCGTCATACGTTCTCCTACGTTGACTTCGCAAACACCTCTGACGCTGCCATCTCCGCTGGTTCACGCCACGGATCCTCGCCAAGCACCAACTCTAACGTTGGTAACTTCACGATGGACCATGTGACGTTCACCGATGTCGGCTCTGCTTTCTCTCACGGAAGCGGACAAGGCACTGTGGTGACCATGACTGACTTCAGCGTTGACGGCGCAGACTCTGCTTGTTTCGACTTCGCAGAAGACACCGTGGCAACACTCACTGAAGGTACCATGAAGGACTGTAACACCGACGGAAACTCCGCTGGTGGTGCAATCGTCAATGTCGCCGGATCGACTGGCGGTGCTCTCTTCCTAGAGAACACCACAGTGACCAACGCATACGTCAACCTCATTGATGTCGACTTTGCATCCGTCACCGTCAGCAACGTGACCGCTAACGCAGCTAGCGCCCAAACCGGAACCGCATTCGGGTCCGCAGCAGGCAGTGGCAGCGAAGTGGTGCTTCACAACTTTGACGCAGACGACTATGCATCGGTTTCAATCGAAGCAATGGACGCACTCATGATGACAACCGTCGATTTCGGTTCCGCAACCATGACCATCACCCCTGGTGGAACAGCGAGCACCGGTAACGGGCCATCCGCAGACAACGCCGTCTTCGACGACGTGACCGCTGGTGACACCGCAATGACCCGTGTGCAACCTGGCACCTTCGACAGCGTGACCATTGGTTCGCTATCGATGACTGGTAACGCAATCACTTCGACTTTGGTGCCTATGAACAACATGGTCGCTACTGACATTTCAGTGAGCGGTTGTGGTTGGAACATCCACATGAACACTGTCACCGCAACCGGTGTCAGTTCCAACGGTTGTTCAATCGCTGCGAACACGATGACCATCGAAAATGGAGACATCACCCACGCCAACACCGTTGATCCAATGGTTTACGCCCGATACTCCGATGTCACCATCGGTCAAACTGACGTGACCACCTCCGGTACCGGACTCGCAGACTTTGCCTACGCAGACACCAACTCGGATGTCCGCTTGATCCACGTCCTCGTCGACGGAGCTACCTCCGCCTACGATGGAACTGATGGAAAGGTAACTGCTTCGTCCTCGTCGGAAATCTGGTACGGTGGACTGGCAACAGCTTACACCTACCGTAACGCATTGATCAACAACGTAGCCACTACGGTGTACAAATCTGGACACTACGTCAGTGCAACTGTGGTTGATTCTTCGGGATCCGAACTCTTCGAAGTTGGCTCCCACATCACCGATGCAAACGGTATGGCCACTGTGTGGGTCATCACCGGTGACGAATCTGGAAACAGCTACGACGACCACAACTTGCGTGCGTTCGGTGCAGCAGGACAGAATGAAACTCTTTACACGGATGCATGGTACCCAACAGATGGAACCTACACCGTTGGAGACACCATTGACCTCTTGCTCGAACCTGCTCCTGTGGAATTCGACCAAGCAGGTATGGACTGTGCATGGATCGCCGCTAACGTGACCCTCGCAACAACCTACGATGCTGCGCTCAACGCATACGTCTTCGACAGCACACCAATGACCTTGGCTGCTGATCTCGAACTCGACGGCTGTAACATCGTCCTCTTGGGATCCGTCCTAAAGGTCAAGAGCACAGCAACAAGTTCCCCAGTGCTCACCATCAGCGATGGTGGCTCACTCAAGGTAACCTTGTCACCTGATACAGGTGCTGTTGGTACTGTGAGGGCTGTTTCGTCCACCTACGGCCTCCACATGGACATCCAAGATGGAACCCTCGAAATCGATGGTGGTACTCTCCGAGATGTCGCTCAAGACTCCGCTACTGGCGCTGCCCTCATGGTTGGCGACGGTGCAACTCTTGTCATGAGCAACAGCGCTACCGTGTTCGGTGCATCTGCATCGAACTCAGAAATGGCTACCGTCAAGGTTGATGGCGGAACTGTGAACATCGCAGATTCGAGCATCATTAACACCGGACAAACCGGTACCGCACTCTGGGTTGAAGCATCTGGAGGTACCATCGAAAACATCATCGTAAAGAACGCTGCAGTTGGTATCCAATCCTACAACGGCGCTCCTCAAGTTGATGGATTCACCGCAACCGACAACACCGTTGGTGTTGACGTGTACGGTGGTATGTCCTTGCCTACCGTTTACCGCAGCACTTTGCTTGCCGGTGAAAACACTGGTTGGAAGACATACAAGATTGACTTGTCGACCTACCTCTCGGAAGACTACCTCCAAGTTGGCTGGAACAGCATTTACGGTGGCGGTAACGCACACCCAACATACAACTACGCTACCACAAAGTACTACATGATCACTGACCGATATAACATTGAGTTGGAAGACAACAACGGAAACGCTTGGAACGTCACCCAATCCTCTGACCTCGGTTACTACCCATACAGTTCTGCAGACCCAGCATCCGGTGTCGGTACGACCGCTACCTACGCTGCTGGTGCTACCGGTGGTGTGCCAAGTTGGTCATGTGACTACTATGGTTACTCATTCGGGCCAAACTACCCGTCTGGCCTTGAGGGCTACTTCTACTACATGTGGCGCTACTGGCCTGGTGGCCCTGGAACCAATCCGGGATACCCTGGCTACTACGAAGCTCCAGAACAGTTCGGCTTCGCGTGGGAAAACATCGATGGCGTGACCCCAACCGGTTCCTACGCTTACTACCCGTACCACTGGTGGGCTCTGTACTACACCTCATACCACGGTGGTAATAACGGACCATTCACGCCTCCTGAAGGCTATGGTGGCGGATACCCATCGTCATACAACGTCTGTGCAGATCAAGCTTACACGTATTACATGAGTCCAGGGCAAGGTGCTCGTTTGACCATGCCTACTGTGGACATCTCGGCTTCGAACATCTCCAAGGTTTCGTTGTACATCGACGTCTTGCACAACCGTGCTGACAACTTCCAAGACCGCATGGAGTTCGTTGCACGAGCAGGTAACAATGCAGCAGATCTCGGCGACTATGTCCGTGAATCCGGTACGCCTCTGTTCAAGGATGGTTCCATCTCTGGAGCAGAAAATGGAATCGAAATTGGTGGCGCATACGCTGCTGGTGCATTCGAGAACATTGCCGTGTCCTCACCTGTTGACTCCGGTGTCGAAATCACTGGACAATCAACGGCAACAATCGATGGTTTGGAAGTTGACGGTGGAACCTACGGTGTCCTCGTCAGCAGTTCCGCATCCGGTTCTATCGAATTGGATAACCTTGATTTGGACAGCCAAACCTCGGCTGGTGTGTACTACGCAAAGGACATCTCTGGAGATGTCACTGGTACGGTCACCAACAGCGCAGGTGCAGCGTTCAAGTATGGTCCAAACACAGCAAATGCTGTGACCATGGACGGCATGACAATTTCCACAAACGCTGTGGGAATCGAAACAGCAGGATCCGGTGAGTTCACTTTGACTGACATGACCATGGCTAACTCCCAGGACATTGTCATCACTGGAAGTTCAATGGTGGAATATATCGAAGGAACTGTTGACGTCGACTCGGTCGATGTCACTGGAGTCGGTAAGTTCACTCGCATGCGAACTCTGGATGTGACCCTCAGCGCCGACACCAATTCTGTTGTCGGTGCAACCGTGAGCCTCCTCGACGCCAGTGGTGGCTCAGCAGGTTCAGCGGTCACTGATGCCAACGGTGTTGCGAGCGACCTCACCTTCACGACCGCAACTGTGGACGCGAACGGTAAGGACGTTCCATCACTCGCTGGATACACCGCAATGACTGTCGCTGAAGTGTTCTACAACAACACTGTTGCTGACTTCCGACATGCAAACACTGCTGTGTCTCTTGTTGACCAAGCTGGAAACACCGAATCAATTGCTCTCACGCAGAAGATCAACCATCGTGTGTGCTATGGTTTCACAAGCAGTGCATACACAACCGTGGCAACATGCTCAGGTTCGTTCTCAACCTCGGGATCCCGAACACTTGATGACGGGTCCGGTGGAACCGTGACAGAATACGGTTACTATGGTGGAATCGCCACCAGCCTGACCAACGAAGTGGTCATGGTGGATACCGGGTACATGTACTTCAACGGTGGAACTGATTACAATTTCAACGGAACGACTCTGCTCACCACCGGTGCGTATGATTTCGTTGGTTCGTCGCGCTATTACTCCAAGAGCCCCGGTGGCGCTGGATTGTACATGAACGACGGTGGAATCTACGGTGTGGCAGTCGATGAGGACAGCGGTGAATCTTTCGCCATTGAACTCGGGTACTACTTCTACAACTTCGCCCACTTCGTGATGAACAACAGCGTGTTGTCGAACATCGCTACGATCGACATTGCAAACGGTTACAACTACTACAACAACTACAATTGGGAAGTAGAAGACCTCGCATTGACGAACTCAACCATTACCCACTACAAGGGTTACACCTCGCTGAACAACGCGATTCAAGTGACTGACATCTGCATGCAGATTTCTGGTGGCGACGGTGGCGTGATCTCTGGTAACACCTTCAACAACTGTGGTGTCGGTGTGATGCTCGAGCGAGCAACATACTACAACTACCACAACGGTGTCGTCGGAGCAGACAACATCACTATCTCGGACAACACGTTCAACGATGGTGGAGAAATCGCTGATATCTGGGCATACACCAACGGTGACGCAGACTTCGCAACCATCTCTGGTAACACCTTCAACTCCGGTGACACCAGCAATGGAGCAATTGCGTTCTACCCAGGTGACCACGAAGGTGCAGTCATCACTGACAACACCATCAACACACTCACAAACGGTGTGTACATGGTGAACGCCCTTGACTTCGAAGTCTCGGACAACACCATCAACGGAAACGGTGATGCATCCCACGCTGGTATCGATATCAACGGTGGATACGGTGACGTAACTGGCAACACTTTGATTGACGCTGATGGAGGTATCGTTCTTGATTCAATGACGAACCCGCCAGCGCCATCTACGTCCTTGTGTACGATCCGATCGTACTCGTACTCTTCCGGACCTACAACCTGTACAGTGACACTTGCTGCTGGCAAGACCATGGCGGTTAACATTCAGACCGATTCGTGGGGCTATGAAGCAAGCATCACCATCGACAAGCCTGACGGTACCCAAGATTCGTGGCCAACCAACACGTTCGCGAGCAACACTGCTTACGAACCACTGGTCACGTACTCCGATGCAGGAAGCTACACCCTGACCCTCCGTGACTCCTACGGTGACGGTGGTACGGATGTCTTCATGGTTGAAGGTGGCTCAGCTGGTGGATACACCGGCCCAAGCATCACTGACAACACCATTGAACTGACAGCAGGACGTGTCTCACCAAACGCAGTCGGTATCAACATGGAAGACTGTGACGGTGTTCAGATCAACACTGGCGGAAACTCCATCACATTGTCTGACGCTGCTATGGTGATCAGCAACTGTGACGTTGTGGACACAGGTTCTTCGCTCCAAGGAGACGGAACTGCATCCACTCACGGAATCAACGCTGATGATGCAAACGGTGACATTCTGACCTTGTCAGGAACCACTGTTACCGGATTCGAGAACGGTGTGACAAAGACAAGCGGTGAACTCTACCTCACTGGCGACGCATCCCTCACTGGTACCGTATACGGTGCCTACGTGGATGATGCAACCGTGAGCGCAATCACCGCAAGCGTCGATGGTGGTTCTACAGGAACTGGCCTCTACGTCATCGATTCCGATGATGTTTGGGTCTACCCAATGAACGCATCCGGACTTGTTGGAATGTACGTCGAAAACTCTCCATTCCGCTGGGATGGAGGAACCGTCGATGCAACCACCGCTCTTGAAGTCGTGGAAGCACAAGGATCTGTTGAAAACATGACCTGGACCGCTTCGGACAACCAAATCAACGCTGGTTCTAACGCATACGTGACCTCGATTGGTAACACAATCGATGCTTCGAAGTTGATTGTCGACCCGTCGGCTACCATCGATGAAGCAAACTTGTTCTCGATGACTTCGACCCACTTGACTGCTGCACCTTCCAAGGAAGTCAGCATGCTCATCCAGTCGACAGACGGAACCCGTGCATCTTACGTGTCCACAAGCTTCCAACCTGAAGTCATGAACATTGACGGATCGGACGCTGACTGGAACGGTGGAAACGCCCTCAACCCATCTGGCTACGCTATGCCTGGTGTCATGAGCGGTGACGGAACCAACGACATGATGGTGACCTACATCGAAGGAGACGACCTCTACATCGGTTTGACTGGTGAAGACCTCTCCACGAGCGATCTGCTCATCTACCTCAGTGTGGATGGCGCAGGAAGCAGCACAGGTTACAACCTCGGTGGCGCTCACTCCCTGCCATTCCAAGCCAACTACGTGCTTTGGGCAGACAGTGAATCCTCCTACGACTTGTACAGCTACGGGTTCCTCGGATGGGGTCCAACCTCACTTAGCAGCGCTACTGTTGATGTTGACTTCTCCGGTAACTTTGCAGAGATTGCTATTCCATTCTCACGAATGGGTGGCACCCCTGACCAAGTGGACATCGTTGCAATCGTCCAAGGTGAAAACACCGCAGACGTGAGCACCGTTCACCCAACGCAAACCATCGACAGTGCAAACACCTTGCAATCGTTCACCGAATACTTGACCGTCGAGCTCACGCACGGCGATCTAGCCACCGGTGCTATCTCTGACGAAGTGCTTGTGTACCGCTCCTACAAGGGCAGCAACACACCAAGCGTCGCCAAGAACTACGATGTGATGATCAAGACTGAAGCAGATTGTGCCTACGACTGGGCTACAACCAATGACGTTTCGCTCGCAACCAACGTGAACCTGAACATGGACATGGCTCGTGCCTGCCCTGAAATTCAGACCTCGCTGGCTGACATCACCGTTGACGAAGACTCTGGCGCATACACCTTCAGCCTAACCAACATGGCTGACGATGTGCAAGACGAAGAAGCTAATCTTGGATGGGCATCCACCTCCGGAAACATTGTCGCTTTCGACGATGTTCTGGTTGATTGGGCTCAGAATGGACACGCAGTCACCATCACTCCTCTGGACGACCAATTCGGTACTATGTCCTACGAGTTCACGGTCACTGACAGCAACGGATTGACGGACACCAAGAACATCACGTTCGAAGTCCTCAATGTCAACGACGCACCTGTGATCTGCAACGTCTTGGAAACAGACTGCCGCCCGATCATTGCAGCTGACGATACCTTCACCAACATCTTGCCAGAAGGCTTCGGCGTTCACAGCAAGTTCCTTGGTAACGTCTCAAATGCTTCATCGTCCTACATCCGTGACATGGCTAACGAGCAATCGCCTGACCGCCAAATCTACGACTGGGACGCAAGCGTGCCAACCGACTGTATCGCATTCGGTGTTGAAGTGAACGAACTGAACACCTTGGTGATCACCGAGAACACAAACAACGAACTCGGTGGTAGCTGTACGGTGACCCTCACCTTGTCTGACGACGCTGCTGCTAACAGCGAAGCAACTCCATACGAAGTTGACTTCTCTGTCGCTCCAGTGAACGATGCACCTGTGATCCCAACCTGGGACCGACAGAACGGTACGGTCATGGAAGCCGCTAACGGCTCCATCCCTGCAGCACCTTGGCAAATCAGCTTGATGGAAGACGACACGTCCTCTGAGAACTTGACCTATGACCTCAGTTCCGTGATGACCGACGTTGACCACGAACTCACTGACCTCACATGGACTGTTGAATCGACCAACCAGTGCACATACACGAACTACTTCACCACGACCATCGTTGGTGACCAACTCGTGTTCACACTGATTCCAGACGCAACGACCAACGCTAAGGATTGGGAGATCGATTACCTCAACGACAACGGTATCCACCAGATCGGTCCATCCGGATCCGAGTTCTGTAAGATCCGTTTGGTGCTTGAAGATACTGCAACTGCCCCAAGTTACGTGCCTAACTACGACACGACTGTGCTCAACAGCGCATTCGCCGAGCAGCTAGCACCGTACACACAAGGCCAAGACGACATCGAAATCGGTGTCCGTGTCGAAAACGTTCGTGAGCAAGTCGCTGACTACTACCTAGACAGCGTCTCCGGCTTCGACTTCAACGGCGTGACCAACATCATGACCGGCACCTACGTGCCTGTTACTGTGAATGTCGGCGCTGGTGGCGACGAAGGACCGTACACCTACGATCACATGCTTGCAGTGACCTTCCACACTGATGGTCACCAAGAGGACGAGCCAACTCGATACTACACTGTCCCATCTTATGGAACAACTGTGGCCTTCGACGAAATGGTCTACATCACCAAGGACACCACCAACGTGTGGGTCGAAATGGATGTTGTGACTTGCTTGAACGACCCATGTGACTTGACTGCAGCAGTTTCGGACCGCTTCCAGACTGACGACCCAGCATCCCACCGTGCCAACAACAACGGCATTCAGGGCGCTGACTGGTCCAAGCCTGGACAATACGGTAGCAACGCTACCCAGACCTCCGAACGCCGACCACTTCTCGAAGACAGCAACTGGTGTAACAACCGAATGACTTCCCTCGAGATTGGTTCGATCTGTAACCACGCCAACCAACCACCGGGCACCTTCGAGGCCACCGCACAACCGCTCCCAAGCGTCGTGCGAACCATCGGAGCCAGCTCGGTGCCATCGTTCGCACCAAGCCTCGTTGCTGTCAGCCTTACCGGTCTCTTCGTGAGCGCACTTGCCTTCTCCAGCCGCCGTGCTGATGATGAAGAAGAAGTCGCCACCATGACCATGGCTGATGACGACGCTGCAGTGAGCCCAGTGATTGCTACCATCTTGATGGTCGCTATCACCGTCGTGCTCTCTGGTGTGATCTTTGTTTGGGCAAGCAGCCTCGCTGAAACCGACGTCAAGGGTGTCCCTCGGGTCACCTTCGATATCGAGGACATCGACGGCTTCGACGCTGAAACAGGCCACTGGCGAATTACAGTGCAATCGTCTGAAACAGACTTGGCAACTCAAGCAGTTGTTCTGCGTGTGATCTACACCGATGCTGATGGAAACACAGCAATCGATGAAGCGAATATGGCAGACACGAATGGTGTGTACGGGTTCAACCCCGCGAACAGTGATGCATTCATCACTTTCGTCGACCAAGTGAACAAGGAAGGAACCGATTCGGTTTCGACCTTCAACACTGGTGACACCATCTTCGTGCGAACCCACGCCCCTGACGGCACTCCTCTCGAGGACGTGACAATCACTCTATCCTACGCTCCAAGCGTTGGACAAGGAGCGCTCTTGCGCACCTGGAGTGGCTTGTCATACGACGTCAAGGCTTGAGTTCAAGTCAAACGGTGAAGACAACCAGAAGCATTAGGGAAAGGGGCTTCGGCTCCTTTCCCTTCTGCCTCTCAACATCCCAGTGATGGGATGATCCACCTCACTGGTGGAAAGCCCGCCCGAACGCAGGGGGTTTCCGAAAGGGGCCCCCTGTCTTCGGACCCTCTCTTTCTTTGATCCCTCCAACGGGTTCTTTTCATTCACAAGCAGGTTGCGAAGCCTTTCAAGGCAGTCCACCTTCGATGAGCCATGCCTCCCGCGAATGGCCCCAGTCCGCTCACAAAAACCACCTGTGTGGTCTTTGACTGTGATGGGGTCCTCGTCGATGCTGTCAGCTCGTGGAGAACGTTGCATGATCACTTCGGCACCGACAATTCAGAGAATCTACAACGCTTCATCCGTGGAGAAATCACCGATGTTGAGTTTATGCGTCTTGATATTGCGAAATGGAAGAGCATCGAAAATCCAATCCACCGCGACGATCTCTTCCGGGCATACGCTGGTGTTCAATTGATGGAAGGAGCAAGAGAGTTGGTGCTACGGTTGCAAGAGGCAGGAATTTTTGTGGCCATTGTCAGCGCTGGCGTGGACCTCTTCGTTGCCTCAATAGCAGCCATGCTAAAAGTCGATGATTGGATTGCAAACGGGTTTGAATTCAACGAGGATGATACACTCAGCGATGAAGGTGTATGCCGACTGCATGCAACCGGAAAGGGTGAAATCATTACCAAACTTCTCAACATGAACAATCTTCAACCTGAGGGTTGCGTGAGTGTAGGCGATTCGGAAATGGATTTGTCCATGAAGATCGATGGTGGTCATTTTATCGGTTTCAATCCAACAAGGGCGTCCTCGATGGAGGCCTTCGAAAAGGCAGGAGTCCCAATTGTCACTGGAAAAAATCTCCTTGACATTGCGCCGTACCTTGGTGTGTGAGAACGCTCAAGCAAAGGGTATGGCAGTTGTTGCATGGCTCTTAAGATTGACAATTGTCAGCATACATGGTTTTGGCTGGAAACCGAGCATTCGCTGGTATGAGGTTTGATCTTGCCACGTGCTTGAACAAATCAATGTCGTTCCTTTGAAATCGATGCAAGCGTGTCCGTGAACGTGTCCGGTAACAAAAATATCTGGAACTTCACGGATCACCAACCCATCTTCAGGTTCAGGAGATAATGGGGTTTTACCCCCCCATTGAGGGGCTAAATGTCGCCTTCTCAACATCTGACGCATTGCCTCGACCGGATCTGCGTAGGTGACCGTGCGAAGCCCTGCCACGAAGTCGTCGATGGATTTGCCATGGTAAGAAAGAAGCCGCACACCGTGCAGCGAAAAATCACATGGGTTTCCAACAAATGTCGTCGTGTTGTAATCTTGCTGAATGTCCTTCTCGAATGTTGGCTGTGGTTCTGCCGGTCGGACTGCGTCATGGTTTCCTGGAAGCATAACGCATTCAACCCAATCGGGTAGCAATTCCAAAAGGCGAGCAAATTCTTGGTATTGGCCAAATAAATCGGGTATGGACAGTTCGCTGTCTTGCCCTGGATAAATCCCTACGCCATCCACACAATCCCCTGACAAAATCAGATACTTGATGGTCTTTGCAAGTGGGTCGGTATGGAACCATCTCACCATTTTGTGCCACTGTGCTTCGAGGAAGGTCTTCGAACCAACGTGAATATCAGAAAGAAACGCCACACTGACGCCATGTTCCGAACTGGCCTTGACGTGACGGTCCTTCATAGGGAAATGGAGGTCATCGACGTAAAACATGTCTCCAGTCTGGCTGAAGGTTCCCGAAACCCCTAGCACATCATCCGGCATGAGTCCAGCTTCGAGGATTTGCTCATGGGCTCGATCCCTGTCATCGCCTTTCCGCTTCGTCAAAAGGCACGTCAATTCCCCCGTTTCATCCTCGAGGCTCCAAATGAGATGGCCGTTTTTAGTGTACCTTGGCTCATTGACTAAACCAATGGCGACTGCTTTGTTTTCATACCCCTGATAGCGGCTGCTTTCAGCATGAAGGCGAGATATTTCTGTTGGTGTTCGTGGGAGTCGTGAATTCTGAATGATCATCTTACGGATGCTTTGTAGCCGATCGCTAAAGCAAGATGTAATGTCACTCATTTTCCCCTCAGTGGTGCTGTTTCCAGTGATGTCGTAATGAACGAGAATATCACTTGATGCGTCCGTTGCTTGTTCACTGAAATCGCTTTCCTTCCAATCTGGGAGGTTGTTTCTAAATCGTATGTCCAGTGGTTCTGGAGTTTTGATTGGAGCGATTGTTCGTCCCAGGTCAGTGGCTGCGGTTGTGTTTGCAGGTGCATCATTTGTGGATCCTTTTGTGGTATCTGCCGGTGATGGTGTTGCAGACCGCTGCATTCCACGCCATACGGCGAGCATGTCTTCCAAGATTTCAACAGTTAGGAATCCACGGTCGAAGCCGACTGCCTCTGCGCAATTCAACACACCAACCAAGTCTTCGGTCTCGAGGAGCATTTGACGTACGGATGCCGTGGGCACGATGCCTCTTTGGCGAAGAACGGGGAGAATCTCTTCCCACGGCGCACCCATGCCGTGAAGGTGACGCGAGCCCTCCAAAAGCACATCGGTGAGAGCGGCTGTTGAAGATGAAAGTGAGTTCACCATTCGATGTCAGAATCAATGGCATCTTCCTGATTCTTGGATTCTTTTTGGCCATCCCATTCATCGTCTTTCCAAGGGGTCTGTTCGCGTGCTGCTGCGTCGCGTTTGGTTCGCTCAATTTCAAACTGGGCACGCGCTAAGGCTTCATTTTTGAGAGCCTCTTCTTTCTGTCTTCTCGATTCCTCTTCTTCGTCCATGGCGATGTCCCAGCGTCGGATTGCTGTGAGTAAGGCAAAGTGAACAAATGCAATTTTGTTTTCTGCTCGGTTTCCACCAATCTGTGTTGATTCTGCATTGGCCCATCTCGATGAAGCGATCCCAACATAGACCATTCCAACCTTTTTGCTGCTTCCATCGTTGGAGGGACCGGCTATTCCAGTGATGGAAATAGCAATGCTTGCATTGGCACGTTCGAGTGCTCCTTTCGCCATCTCAATCGCTACATAGGCTGAAACTGCCCCTTCCTTTTCCAAAAGTTCAGGGCTGACGCCAAGTTCAGTGGTTTTGGCTTGATTGGAATAAGTGACCCATGATTGGTTGAACCAATGAGAAGCACCAGCAATATCAGTAAAGGCACTAGCGAGCAATCCACCGGTGCACGATTCTGCAACTGTGATGGTGTGGCCACCCTCTTTGAGGCGACGCACGAGGCGGGCAGCAGCCGCTTGGACATCTTCATCCATGCAATTTAACGGCGCGGCTCATCGCCTTTGAGGTTAACCCTCAGACAATGGCTTCAAGAACTGAGGCTCACACGCCGAGTTGGGTCTGTGGTCTAGTGGTTATGACACCGCCCTTACACGGCGTTGATCGAGGGTTCAAATCCCTCCAGACCCACTACCATAGATGATCACGGATGTCGCTAGTGGATTGCGATATTACCCTGGTGATTCCAGATGCACGCCGGAAGGCATCGGCGTCAGATTGGCTCCCATCGATCAGGATGCAATGGACGGCACGCTGCCAAAGCCCCGGCTCTGGTTGTGATCCACGGTGGTCAACCGCCACCAATATGTCATCAAGTTCAGTGAACATCAGCAGAGTTGTCGAAGTAGGAATCTCACTCGCTGTGAGGATTAACCAACGAGCACCGGCCATTTGCTCTCTTGGAGAATCTCCCAAGTCCCGTGCCATGACAACTCGCATCTCGATTCCTCACATTGTGTATCGCAGCAAAGCCACAGCCCCACCTAAGCCAATTAATTGCTGGCCAGCATCGTGGTCGGTCGAACATTGCACTAACTCTGCACCAATGTCGCCCAGCCCCTCTGTCCATTTTGCCCAAGTTTTGCCTTGGATCGTTTCACCCTCATCTCGCAAGAGTTCCGCCGTGATCAGAAATGTTTCGATGGCCCCCTCTGACATGGCACGGATAAGGGATTCTCGTCCATAAGCAACCGCTCCATTGGTCGAGAGACGAGTCCATGCTTGGTCGAGGAGATGAGCCTCCTTGGTAATTGCATACTCATTGAGGAGTTCTCCAGCAAGCCCATCCCGGATCAGTTCGTTTGCCCCTGCTCTTCCAGCCATCGATGTGGCGATTGACTTGATGAATCTTGAATGCCCCTCAGCCTTCAAATCTTGAAGCAATAAATCCCTCGCATGGCCAGGGCCACAAAGAATGAGAGGAGTGGAATCGTTGAGCGTGGCGTTGACCGCCTTAATCACATTCGCACGGAATGTTGCAGCAATTCCTGATGATTGTTTGAGATCACCACGCTTCCCCCCTCCTCGCATGGTCCAAGTTGCTCCTTCTTTGAGCCCTCTTGGCGTGATATAGAAGAGAACAATTTCGTCAGTTTCAACGACTGCCAATGCAATATCAGTTTGACTTGCCGCTCGTTCCGCTTGACGCAGCAACTCATAATCTGCAGAGGAAAAGGGCTGGGAAGAGGACAATTGCACCTCGTCTCGCACCTCAATGTTGTGCGTATGGTGCAAACCAACGTCAAAATGGGCTTCTTCAATGATGCCATGGACACGGAGGTGTTCACTGAAGGATTGGTATTCTGTCGAGGTGATGCCGAGTTTGATCCACATTTTCTTGCGTTCTGCAGATTTTGCTCTCCCACCTTCTTCACCAGTGGTTGTTTGGTCACGTCGTTCACCCAACATGCCGAGTTGAATTCCTGGTCGAGCAAGATGGGAAAGTGTCCACAGATCATCTTCTGTCTCAATGCGCAAACGCCACAACGTGGGTTCTCGCTTGACAATTTTCATTCTGTTCACCCAAAGACACCGGTTAATCGGCCGTTCTCATCCATGTCCATGTCTGCAGCAGCCGGTCGCTTAGGGAGTCCTGGCATGGTCATCATGTTCCCCAGAACAGCAACAATGAATCCCGCACCAGCATTGAGGCGGAACTCTCGAACTGGGATGGTGAACCCAACGGGTGCCCCCAACATTCCAGCATCATGTGAGAATGAGTACTGGGTCTTCGCCATGCACACAGGAAGATGACCATAGCCCCAGGCCTCAATTGCATCGAGTTGTTTTTTGGCCTTTGCTTCGACTTGAACCCCCTCGGCTTTGTAAATACGCTTCGCAATACCATTGACCTTGTCCATAATCGGTGCATTGTTCTGGAAAAGTGGTGTGAATGGGCGTCCTGCTGCCACATGATCTTGTATGGCTGATACAACTGCTCTCGCTAATGCCTCTCCGCCCTTGCCACCATTTGCGTGAACCTCAGTCAATGTGACTGCGTGTGCTCCACTTGCACGCGCTGCAGCACTCAGCGCTTCCAATTCGCCGTCTGTGTCTGCAGTGAATCGATTGATTGAAACAATCACTGGCATACCAAATCCTGCCATGTTTCGAATATGACGATCAAGATTCCCTTGAGCTCCACGCATCACTGCATCGACGTCTTCTTTGTCCAATTCCTCCTTTGTAGGACGGTACCCACCTCGGCTTCCGAAAGCTCCGCCATGGAGTTTCATTGAACGAACGGTGACGTTCATCACCACGCAATCAGGGGCTTTCCCCGAGTTTGCTGCTTTGATGTGCATGAATTTTTCAGCACCCATATCTGATCCGAACCCTGCTTCTGTCACCACGATATCAGCGGCACCAAGAGCGAGTCGGTCTGCTATGATGCTTGAATTTCCATGGGCAATATTGGCAAATGGACCGCCATGAATGAAGGCTGGATTTCCTTCTAGAGTTTGCACCAAGTTTGGCAGGAACGCGTTTCGCAAGAGAAGCGCCATAGCACCAGCAGCTTCGATTTCTTCTGCTTTTACCGGTCGGCCATCTGTGGATTGCCCCACCACAATCTCCCCTAGACGGGTTCTCAGATCTGCGTAATCTTTGGCAAGAACGAGGATTGCCATCACTTCACTTGCTGCAGTAATGTCGAATCTGTCCTGGCGCGGGTTGCCGTTTGCTGGGCCTCCAAGTCCGATGGTAATTGAGCGCAAGGCTCGATCGTTCATGTCAATCACCCTCGGCCAGAAGATCCTGGTTGGATCCAACTTCGTGCTGTTGCCATGTTTGATGTGATTGTCCACCAAAGCAGACAGAAGGTTGTGAGCAGAGGTGACTGCGTGTAAATCACCAGTGAAATGGAGGTTGATGTCTTCCATCGGGAGGACTTGCGATTGTCCACCGCCTGCAGCGCCGCCCTTGATTCCAAACACAGGTCCCATGGATGGTTCGCGAATGACGCAGGTTGCCGACTGGTCGATGGCACACAACGCTTGAGTCAATCCAATTGTCGTTACCGTTTTTCCTTCACCAAAGGGTGTGGGGTTGACAGATGTGACCAAAACGAGGCTTCCTTGTGGGCGGGAAAAGCGTTCACTGAGCGCTTCCCAAGTGATTTTAGCCATGCCCCTGCCCATTGGAAGGAGTTCGTGGCTTGAGATGCCTAACTTCCATGCAATGGTTTCAATCGGTTCGAGGGTAGCCGCTCGAGCAATTTCTAAATCGCTTGCCATGGACCACTGTCCGTGTCGTTTTGGCTTTCAATCCCTCGGCTCATATAGAGGCGAGGAAACGGGTTTGCAGACCCTTCATTGAGGGCCGAACACCCTCAATCTTCCTTGACTTTACCGAGGTACTCTGGCAACTCAACGCCTGCCATCTTGGCCACATCGTGGACTGGTGGTAGGCTTTGCATGAGGGAGGAGATGAAGTTGGATGTTGATCCGCCTTCACTTCCGCTTCCTGAATCCCAAACTGTGATTTTGTCAATCTTGAGGTTGGAGATTGCTTCAGTTTGTCGAGCAACCAATTCTTCCATCTTCTCAACCATGAGCAGTGTAGCAGCGGCTTTCGCATCGCCACCAGCGCTTGCAACAAGTTGCGAGTATCCCGCAGCCTTTGCTTCGAGAACCGCTCGTGTACCTTCTGCTTCTGCTTGGTAGCGTGCAAGGGTTGCATCGGCTTGACCTTGTGCAATGCGGCGTTGACGTTCAGCTTCTGCTTCTGCAGCAATCTCGACGGTTTTCTTAGAAACTTCTTCACGGACAACTTCCAAAGCACGCAATCGCTCGCCTTCAAGTTCGTACTGCGCAGATTCGATTTCTTTCTGTGCGATACGTTGAGCAACTTCTGCACGCTTTCGTGCGTCTGCTTGCTTGACCAAAAGATCGGCTTCGAAATCAGCAATCTCTGCGGCTGCAACGTTTTCACCTTGCTTACCCATTGCTTCTTGTTGCATGACGAAAATACGTCGGTTGACTTCTGCTTCCTTCTGTCCTTTTTCGGACTCTGCGGAGTTTTGCGCGACACCAACTTCACGCTCTCGGTCTGCCTTTGCACGGCCAAGTTCACCAGTCGAGCGAGCGATTGCAGTCTCCACCAGTGCTTCGTTGACTGCAGTCTCTGCGGCCTTGGTACCAATCGACTCAATGTATTGTCGCTCGTCAGTGATGTCAACAACGTTGACGTTGATGAGGTACAAACCAAGCTTGTGCAATTCTGTGTCGACGTTTGTGAACACGATTCGCAAGAACGAATCACGGTCTTGGTTGACTTGCTCAATCGTGAGTGAGGCAACGGTCAATCGGAGTTGTCCAAAGATGATGTCTTCTGCGAGTTTCTCGATGTCGTTCTGGGGAAGTCCAAGGAGGCGGGTTGCAGCGTTTTGCATGATCGATGGTTCGGTGGAGATACCGATGGTGAACGATGAAGGAACGTTGATTCGAATGTTTTGCTTCGAGAGAGCGTGCTTCAATGGGATGTTGAGGGTCATTGGGCGCAGTGACAAGTATGCGTAGTGCTGAATCAAAGGCCAGACAATCTTTCCACCACCGTGGATACATTCTGCTGATTGTTTGTCTTTCACGTTACCATAGACGACCAAAATTTGGTCGGATGGTGCAAGCTTGTATCGCTGAGTTGCAACATAGATGGTACCAAGAAGGACGAAAAGGAAAAGTCCGATTCCGATTACAAAGAGTTCTGCCATGGTGTTGCTATGAGTGCTGTCCTTTATGACCTTTCACCCGACTAAAGAGCGTGCGTCAAGGGGGGAAGCCAAAACAAGAAGAAACTAATTTTTCACTCGGTCGTCGACTCTTTCAGACTTAATTCTTTAACGATTAGAGTTTCACCGATTGTTCGGATGACTTCGACAAATTTGCCAGTTTCAAGAGTTGCGGTGTCGTCTTCCAATACAGCGGAGCAGGTTCGAAGCGCGCTTTGGAATTCGACCTGTACTTGACCGGATTGGCCTGGTAGGATGGTCATGTAGACTTGGCCTTGTGCACCAACCGCTTGATGGTGCTGAACAGTCGCATCGACTTCGAGGCTCTTCAACATTTGAAACACCTTTCCGATGAGCCACATAGAGATTGTACCCGCAATTGTTCCTGCAAGTATCGCCAGTGTTGGGATCTCTGTTTCCATGTTCACTGCGAGGCCAAAAATGCCAAACATCATCAAGAAGCTGAGCAATCCTTGAATCGTGAGCATGTTGAAGACGCCTTCTGCTCCCATTTCGAGATCGATATCAACGCCAACCGCACCTAATGCTCCGTCGGCAACGCCCCCGATGAGAATGAGTGCGAAATAAATCAAGAACAAAAACGTGCCAACAATAGCCATTGCTGCGAACAAAATATCGATGCCGCCGATATCTCCTAAGCCGATGAGATCAAGGAAATTAGTTAGTAGGCTCATTGGGTCACCAATTTGTTCATAGAGGCTTAGAACTTCAATCTTCTCCCAAGTTCCGCCTTCGAAGGGGACGGATGTAAATGAAATAGTAATGGCCATAGACAATCGGGCCAAGCGAAATGCCAACCAAGATTCCAACGCCCCAGTCTGGTAAGTTCAGAGCAATTGCAAGAACCAGCACAATCAGCAATGCGATCAAGATTGAGGCTTTCTCTAAGATGATGAAAATCGGGTTCGTGCCTTCATTCACGCGTTCCTTCATGAGGAACACGTCCATCAATCCGGCCATTTCATGCACCTTAGTTGAAGAGCAGACCTGTTCCAGCAGCTTCGTTCATGATCACCACGAACAGGTAAAGCAGGACAATGAACATCACAGGATTGCGGCCTTTTTGTGCTCCAAGCGGGTCTGTGTTTTCATTGAGGAACGATTCATTGAGGTCGTAACTTCCGTTGAGATTGATCTCCTTCTGCTGTCTTTTCGATTGGAATATGATGAGCATGGTTGTTGTGACAACCACTGCAAGCGGCGCTCCAATGAGGATGCCGAGCGAATCCTGTAGTTCGACCCACATAGAAGCGGTGAAGTACAAGCCGAGAAGTCCTGTGAGCATTGAAATTGTGCCAGACTTTGCACTCTCGACTGTGTTCTGCATGCTTTTGCTAAACAATCCTCCTTTTTGAAATCTATCCCGGCTCGTGTGTTATGGAAGGGAGAGATTGAAGATGGCGCGGCCCGTGAATTGACCATGGGTGAGGTTCGTTACGCAATTGCCGGCGACCCTGTTGACCATTCTCTGTCTCCATTGCTGCTGGGCCTTGTTCATGCTCGAATCTTAGATCTCGTTGGACCAAAAGATCTCAATTTACAATTAAAAGGCAGGCATCTGGTCGCAACCTCTCACATTGAGGACGCCTTTGCATGGGGTTACGCGGGTTCAGTTCCCGATGCACCGAACTGGGCTTACACCAATGCTCCGTTCGGAAAGTTTCGAACATCAGGCTTGTTAGCGAAAGCGATTGAAGCGGGAATGGCGGTAGAAGACGCAGATGATCGGTTCGCTCCAATGGGGGAAGCTGCGGTCTCTTGGGCATCTCATTCAGTACGCGTCGACAGTAAGATTCGATTGCCTACGGGTTTTCTAAACAAGGAGATTTGGATGAATCTCACGTCTCCACTCAAGCACCAACTCGCAAGCAACGCAGTTTCAGCGATTGATGATTCAATGGTCCATCAGTCGGTGAATGCCCTGCGCTGGGACGGTCAAGGGTGGTGGTGTGCGGGTTTGGACGGTGCCGGAGTTGTTGCTTTAGCCCAGCATTTTGGCGTTTCATTCGAATCAAAACCAATCCTTTCTCTATGCGGTGGCGGAGGTGCTGCCCGCTCAGTTGCGTCGACATGGCTTGCAGCGGGGGGCCGAGTTCACGCTGCAACCTCCCGTAGGCCTCTCCCGGAGGAATTGCAATCACAATGCACCGCTTCGTCGAAAAACGCAGTGTTCGGGGTGAACTTCGACGCTGAACTCGCATCTGCGCAAGCGCCGTTCATTCTCAACGCAGATTACAGGCCGTTTGAGGGCGATGTCGAATCAATGCTGTCCTCGATGTGTGTTCCTTCGCTGAATGGCAGGTGGATGCTCGTCGCTCAGCATTTGTCTTGCTGGGCAACGTTGTGGGCGCCTCACCTCAGGGACATTCTGCCATCAATTGACCTTCTCCTCACTCAGCTCATTCATGCAGAAGGCCTCCTCTCTGCTTATGCATGACGGAACAAGACTCATACATGACGGATGCAAGCACCCCACTGGGTTGACTCATGCAGGCCGCAAGTTTCCGTTGCTTGGCTGTCGTGACCTTGTTTTTGTTGGTGCCCTTCCATTCTGTATTTGCTGAGCACCCAAGCGAGACGGTTCCCTTTACTTCCAAGCACGACGGTGTTGATTTTCCAGTAGGATGGATCACTGGGCACCAAGGTGAAGGAGAAGCGCATACACACATGCAAGTTATCTATCCCGCAATGGAAGATGGTTTGGAGGCAAATATGGCTGGAAATGGTCCTTTCACATGGGTTCAATTCATTGGTGATGATGGTGAAGACATGGAGCAATACATGCTTCTTGCAACATCGCTGGCCAAGCGAGGACACATCGTGGTTGTCCATGCTGGCGTCTCTGACGCAACGGATTTTGACGAACTGCTCTCTCAAATTGAAATTGGTTACGAACTCATGGTCTCCCTGAACTCCTCGAACGAGGCTCTCATGGGTTCCTTCGGACAAATCGATCTTGACCATTGGGGTCTAGGTGGTCACGGCCACGGGGCTGCTGCTGCGTATGGAGTTATACCATTCTGGAACGAGAGGGATGGGACGCCTAACGCCCATCCGCCGCGTGCAGTGTTTGGCCTTGGAACTGA